>VAWR01000142.1 GCA_005885245.1 Actinomycetota bacterium
TCCCGGAGCCGTTGTCGCCGAAGATCGGCTTCGGCATGAACGTCGCGGTCTTCCCGGCCGCGCGTGCGACGTTCTTGACGACGTACTTGTAGGTCATGACCTGGTCGGCCATGCGCGTGAGCGTCTCGTAGCGCAGGTCGATCTCGCACTGGCCGCCGGAGGCAACCTCGTGGTGATGGAACTCACACGGGATCCCGAGCCGTTCGAGGGTCAGCACCGTGCGCGTGCGCAGGTCGTGCAGCGTGTCGTGGGGAGCGGGCGGGAAGTACCCCTCCTTCTCGCGCACCGTATAGCCGAGCCCGGGCTTCCCGGAGTTCCAGTGGCCTTCGCCCGAGTCGACGAGGTAGTGGGAGTGGTTCGAGCCGAGGTCGTACGAGACCTCGTCGAAGACGAAGAACTCGCACTCCGGCCCCATGTAGGAGGTGTCGGCGATACCGGTCGAGAGCAGGTACTCCTCTGCGCGCTTGGCGACGCGGCGCGGGTCCTTCGCGTACGGGCTGCGGGTGATCGGATCCGCGATCTCGCAGATCAGCGAGAGCGTCGGCGCCTCGGTGAACGGATCGAGGATCGCCGACGACGCGTCGGGCATGAGCAGCATGTCCGACTCGGAGATCCCCTGCCAGCCGCGAATCGACGAGCCGTCGAAGCCGAGGCCGTCGTCGAAGGCCGATTCGTCGAAGGCCCTGATCGGGAGGGTCATGTGCTGCCAGGTTCCGAGCAGGTCGCAGAACTTGAGGTCCACCATCTGCGCGGTCGTCTCCCGCGCCCATTCGAGCGCCTCGCGGGCGTCCGGCGCGGCCGCCTGACCGTCCGCAAGGTAATGCTTCGTCTCTTCCGCTGCCATGCCGCTCCTTCCAGATCGGGACCACAAAAAAAGAGCCCAGGACTCCGCCGAGTCCTGAGGCTCCATTGCCTCGGCGCCCGCCTCCGACGGCGGACGACCTACTTGCACCATAGTGGCAGCGCCGGACGGAGGTCAAGGCACGCGGAGCTGTGCTTGACACGGGTGCTACGGTCTGTGACGGCATGAAGCTCTTCTTCGGCTGATTCTTCACACCCCGGGCGCCCCCTGCGTTTCGCAGGTGTCTCGTGCGTTCCCGTGTCCCGCCGAATCGTAGGAGCTTGAAGTGTTCGCTGTAGAGGTCAACAACTTGCGCAAGGAGTTCTTCCGCCGCGATGCGACGCGAACGCACATGCGCAGGCGGCGGAGGCGTGTCGCGGCGCTCGAAGGCGTGACGTTCACGATGGAGCGCGGCGAGTGCGTCGCCATCCTGGGCCAGAACGGCTCGGGCAAGTCCACCCTGGTCCGGCTTCTTTCGACCCTGCTGCTGCCGGACGGCGGCAGCGCGAGGATCTTCGGCCACGACGTCGTGAAGGAGTCGCGGCCCGTGCAGCGGCTGGTGAACCGCGTCTCGGTCGAGGCGTCCTTCTTCAAGAAGATGTCGTCCGAGGAGAATCTCGCCTACGCGGCGCGGTTCTACGGCATCCCCCCGAGCGTGACGAAGACGGCGATCCCGGAGATCCTGGAGCGGGTCGGTTTCCCGGCCGGCCGCAGACACGAACCGATGGAAAACCTGTCCCGCGGAATGCAGCAAAAGGTCGCCCTTGCGCGTGCGCTGCTGACGTCACCGGTCCTGCTCCTGCTCGACGAGCCGACAACAGGCCTCGATCCACGCTCGAAGCTCGAGGTGCAGGACTTCATCCGCGACGTGTGGACGTCACACGACGCAACCATCCTCCTCTGCACGCACGACCTGCGTGAGGCCGAGGTGCTCGCGGACCGCGTCGGAATCCTCGACCGCGGCCGACTGATCGCGCTCGATCCGGCGGAGGTGCTGAAAGAGCAGCACGACGTCGAGACGCTGGAGGAGGCGTTCTTCGCCGCGACGGGGCGGGCGTTCGAGGAGGAAGAGGACGAGGACGCGGAGAGGGGTGTGTTCGCATGAGAGAGGCAGCCGCAACCATGCGTCACGAGTTCATCGGCCTGTACGGAATGCTCGAGCGCAACTGGTATCTCATCAAGCGTTACGCGTGGTGGGAGGTCGCGTTCTTCTTCTGGACGGCGGCGAACACGCTCACAATCGTCTTCATCGCGAAGGGCGTGGTCGCGGAGGGCGGCACCGTCAACCTCGACCGGTTGACGACGATCCTGCTGATCGGTGCGGTGATCTGGTCGTACCTCGGGATCGTCTTCGAGCTCCTGATCGAGACGGTCGCGTGGGAGCGCTGGGAAGGCACGATCGAGTACACGTTCATGGCGCCGCTCACCCGAGCCGTGCACCTGCTCGGCACGGGCCTCTTCGCGATCGGTTACGGCATCGTCCGGGCGTCGATCGTCTTCGCGGCGATCGCGGCCTTCTTCGGACTGCACATGCCGAACGCGAACTTCGCCACCGCGGTCGTCTTGCTCGCCGTCGCCTCGATCTCGTTCGTCGGGATCGGGATGATGACCGCAGTCCTGCCGCTGATCTCCCCGGAGAAAGGAACACAGTTCGGCTACGTCGCGCAGGGCCTGATGCTCGTGGTGTCGGGGGTGTACTACCCCGTCTCGGTGCTGCCCGAGTTCATGCAGTGGCTCGCCAAGATCTCGCCGGCGACGTATGCGCTGCGCGGCGAGCGCTCGGCGATCCTCGACGGCGCGACCATCGGCTCGGTCTGGGGCGACCTCTGGCCGATGCTCCTCATCGGCGTGATCTCGGTGCCGCTCGGCATCTGGGTCTTCCGTCGAGGCGAGCTGCATGCGAAGCGGCACGGGAAGTTGAAGAGGTCGGGATAGCTGAGCGTGCCGCTTCGCCTACTTCAATTGAGTCGACCGGTCGTTTCAGCCGGAGCTCGCCGGCGTCGTCGAGGCGCCCGCCTAGACCTCCCCGAGTCGCTCCAGACACGTGCGCAGGCCGTCTCGCCAGTGCGGCAGCACCGGCGCGTCCTTCTCGCTGCGCAGCACGGAGTATGTGGGCCGTTGCGCGGCGCGGCCGGCCTCGACGCTCGAGATCCGCCGCACGCCCGTGTCGAGGCCCAGCTCGCCGACGATTGCCTCGGCGAACTCCGCCCAGGTGCAATCGCCCTGCGCGGCGAGGTGCCAGATGCCGGGCGGTCGCTCGAGGAGCTCGCGCGTAGCGGCGGCCAGATCGCCGACGTACGTCGGCGAGGTGCGTTGATCGTCGACCACGGCTAGCGCCTCTCTTTCCTTGCCCAGCCGCAGGATCGTGCGGACGAAGTTCGTTCCCGACGGCCCGAAGAGCCCGGAGGTGCGGACGATCCACGAGTGCTCCCCCGCTGCGGCCTCGCCGTGCAGCTTCGTCCGCCCGTAGACGGAGAGGGGATTCGGAGCATCCGACTCGACGTACGGTGCGCTCTTCTTGCCGTCGAACACGTAGTCGGTCGAGTAGTACACGAGGGGAGCCCCGAGCTCGGCTACGTGCAAGGTACCGCCGATGTTGACGGACGCGGCGTCCTGTGGGTGCTCCTCGGCCAGGTCGACGTTCGTCCAGGCGGCGGCGTGCAGGACCAGATCCAGCGGCTCGAGCTCGGGCGGCGGCAGCGCGAGGTCCCAGTCGCCCCGGCCGAGCGCGAGCGCGTGCGGAAACTCCTCCGCGAGCGCGCGGCCGAGCTGCCCGGCCGCGCCGGTGATCAGGACCCGCTGTCTCGTTCCGAGAGGATCGGCGATGTCGTGCTCCAGAGGTCGCGGACGCGCGGATCGTCCCACGCGATGCCGTGCTCGTCGGGATCGGCCGGGTCGTACTCCTCGGTGACGTGGTAGAGCATCAAGACGTCGGTCAGGGCCTCGAAACCGTGCGCGAGATTGCCTGGGACGTAGACGGCAGCGAAGTTGTCTTCACCGATGTCCTCGCTGAAGGTCTCACCCGTGTCGCGGTCGAGCGCGACGACGCGCGCCTTCCCCTGTAGGCAGACGAAGAGGTCGTCCTGCCCGCGCTCGTGGTAGTGCAGACCGCGGATCGTTCCCTTGCGCGAGAACGACACGTTCGTCTGCCTGATCGGCTTGGGCAGTCCGCTCGTGCGCGCGATCTCGGTCAACCACCCGCGCGCGTCGCCGAAGCGGCGCAGGGGAATGGGCCGCGTCCGGTCGGAGGCGAAGTGCGGGCGCCGCACCCGCTCGATCACCTCGTAGTACGCCTCGATCGACTCTCCCGCGTCGCCCCAGTAGCCCTCGAAGACGTCGTGCTCGAGCATCCCCGCTCGCACGTAGTGGTTGTTGACGTCCGTGATCTCCAGCTCCCCGCGACTCGACGGCTCGAGTGCCCCGATCACGTCGAAGACGTCGGGCCCGTAGCAGTAGAGACCGGTGACCGCGAGCCGTCCGGGCGGGTCCGGCGGCTTCTCCACGATCTCGGCGATCCTGCCGTCCTCGATCCGCGGCACACCGAGGTGGCGGAGATGATCCGTTTCCCGCACGTGCGCGAGCAGGACGCGTGCGCCGGTCTCCTGCCGTCCGAAGTTCCGGATCGTCGGCGCGATCGACCCGCCGAAGACATTGTCCGCGAGCATGACCACGAGACGTTCCCCGGCGGCGAAGTCGCGCGCCAGGCCGAGTGCCTCGGCGATGCCGCCGGCCTGTTCCTGCTCGCCGTACGCGAGCTCGTCCCCGAGCAAGCTGCGGAAGTCGTCGACGTGCTCGCCCCCGGTCACGAGCATCAGCTCCGAGACGTCGGCTTCGCGCAGGGCGTCGATCGCGTAGACGACCATCGGCCTGTCGTAGACGGGTAGCAGATGCTTGTTCGTGATCCGCGTCAGCGGATCGAGGCGAGATCCGGTCCCGCCCGCGAGGACGATGCCCTTCATGACGAGGCGACCCTAGCGTCCGGCGGCTTTGAACGCGGGCTGTCCTCGCTCGGCGAGCGGCGAAGGCCGGACCCGCACGACCCGCGCCAGCGAGACGGGCAGCCACCAGTTCCAGCGACCGAACACCGCCATCAAGGACGGGACGAGGATCGCGCGCACGATCGTCGCGTCGACGAAGATCGCCACGGCGAGGCCGAGTCCGAACTGCTGCAGGCCGACGATCGAGCCCGCGACGAAGCCCGAGAACGCGGCCACCATGACGATCGCCGCCGCGGTGATGATCAGCCCGGTCCGCTCCAGGCCGTACGAGACGGCCTGGACGTTGTCCCGCTCCTCGTCCCATGTCTCCCGCATGCGCGTGACCAGCAAGACCTCGTAGTCCATCGACAGCCCGAACAGCATTGCGAAGAGGAAGATCGGGATCCAACCCTCGATCTGCGGGAACTGGTAGAGCGCGAACAGCGACTGCCCTGTTCCCCACTGGAAGAACACGACCAGCATCCCGTAGCTCGCCCCTACGGACAGGAGGTTCAGCAGAACGGCCTTGAGGGGCAGCAAGATCGACCGGAACGCGCGCATCAGCACGAGATACGTGAGCAGGAGCACGGCGAGCACGAGCCAGGGGAAGTACCTGTAGGACTGCGTGAGAAAGTCCACTCCCTGCGGCGGACCCCCTCCCGCGAGCACGCGAGCGCCTTCCGGGAAGCCTGCGGCCGGAATGAGGCGATCGCGCAGGCGGTGGACGAAGTCCTGCGCCGGTTCGTCGCCGTATTCGTGCTTCCCGCCGACGATCACCTGCTCGTAGCGCGCGGTCCGGTCGACGTATCGCGGACCGAGGCCGCTCTGAACGAACGCGACCTCCGGATCGGCCTCGACCTTCGTTCTCAGCCGCTGCACGGCTGCCTGGATCTGCGGTGTCCGGGCGGCATCCGGTTTCCCCGCGTCGATCACGATCTGGGTCGGCGACAACGCGCCGGGACCGACGGCGTCCCGGAGCACGTTCAGGCCGCGCACCGCTTCGGGTGTCTGCGGAATGCCCTGCGCCGACCCAGGGGTGAGCTGCAAGCCGTAGACCGGAACGGTCGCCGCGATCAGCAACGCTGCCCCCACAGCGAAGAACAACAACGGTCGCCGCATGATCGCCCGGGCGATCCGGGCCCAGAACCCGTGCTCGACGTCCGGCCCGGCGAGGTGCGGAACGGGCAACCTGCGCCGCCGCAACCAGTCCGCGGCGTGCAGGCGCTTCGCCCCGCGGCGGCCGTACACCGAAAGGAGGGCGGGTTGCAGCGTTGCCGCGGCCGCGATCGAGACGAGCGGGATCAGGAATCCACCGACGCCCATCGAGCGCATGAACGGCACGGGCATGAAGAGCAGAAGGCCGAGCCCGATCGCGACGGTCGCGCCGGAGAAGATCACGGCGCGCCCGGCGGTGGCCATGGTCCTGAGGATCGCCTCGTCCTTCGAGCCGCCGCGCTCCAGCTCTTCACGGAAGCGATAGACGATCAGGAGCGAATAGTCGATGGCGATCCCGAGCCCGATGAGCTGGACGAGGTTCGTGACGTAGGTCGCCATCGTCAGGTAGTGCGCGAAGATGAAGACGATCCCCAGCGTGCCGGTGATCGTCGCGGCAGCGAAGAGGAACGGAATGGTCGCGGCAAACGAAAGCCCGAAGACGGCGAGGAGCACCATCAACGCGATCGGGAGTGCGATCGACTCTCCCTTCCTCAGATCCTTGCCGAAGATCGGGTCGAGGTCGTGTTCGATGGCCGGCTGACCGGAGACGTACGCGTCGACTCCTGGCGGTGCGCGAAGACGCCTGAGGATGTCGTCCGTGTAGCCCTTTGCCTCGGCCAGGTTCAGGCGCGTGAGGATGCTCCCGTAGACGACGCCTGCCGGCTCGTCCTGGAGAGCCGTTGCCTGCCCCGTCGGCACCCCCTTGGCGGCCTCACGGATGCTCCGCTCGAGCTTGCGCCGCAACCCCGCGCTGCCGTTCCGCACCTTGTAGATCACCAGGAACTCGCCGTCGCTCCGGTCGCCGAAGTGCTGCTCGAGGATATGCCTGGCCCGCTCGGAGTCGGTCCCTGGCACGGTGAAGGTGTTCTGGAGCAGAGGGCTCAGCCTGGTGCTTGCGTAGCCGCCCGCCAGGAGGACAATGAGCCAGAAGCCTAGAACCGGCCAGCGGAGACGCAGCACGAAGCGGGTCCAGCGCGCCACGTCTCAACCCTAGCCAGCGGGGGTACCTTTACCCGAATGCAGAAACGCCGACGTGAATTCGACGACGCAGCCGAGGAGATCGAGCAGCTCTTCGCCGACCTCTGGCAGGTCTTCCCCTTCTCCAGGGGGATGCGGCGCGGCTACCGCCCGGAGGTCGACGTCTACCGGACCGAAGACCCGTCGTCACTGACCGTGGTCGTCGAGCTGCCCGGCGTCGATCCGAAGAAGGTGCAGGTGGTCGCCTCCCCGAAGGCGCTCTTGATCGCCGGCGAGCGCACGCGCCCGAAGGACTGCGGGCACTACCAGCAGATGGAGATCGACTACGGGCCGTTCCAGCGCCAGGTGACGCTCGCGGAAGACATCGATCCCGATGGCGCGACCGCGACCTACGAGCGCGGCCTGCTCACCGTCCGGTTGCCGATCGCGCCTCGCCCGGCGCCGCGTCAGAGCATCTCGATCGTGGTGACTTCCAGATGAGCGACACGCTGACGGAAACCGTCGTCGAGGAGCCGCAAGACGAGCTCACCTTTCCGGCGACGCTGCCCGTGTTGCCGCTGAAGGACACGGTCGTGTTCCCGGAATCGGTGACACCCTTGGCGATCGGGCAGGAGCGCTCGATCAAGCTGATCGAGGACGTCGTGTCCGGCGACCGCGTGCTGGCGCTCGTCACGGTCGAGGAAGCCGAGGCCGAGCAACCCGGCTGGGATGACCTCTATACCGTCGGCACAGCGGCGGTCGTCCACAAGATGATCAAGGTCCCTGATGGAACCCTGCGCATCCTCGTGCAGGGGGTCCGCCGAATCGGGTTGGACCGTCACGTCCAGGACGACCCCTATCTCGTCGGCGAGTTCGTCGAGCGCCCCGACGAGCTGACGGACACTCCGGAAGTCCAGGCCCTCACGCGCAACGTCCAGTCCCTGTTCGCGCGCATCATCGGCCTCGTCCCGTACCTACCCGAGGAGCTGCAGATCGCGGCTGCCAACGTCGAGGATCCGAGCGCGCTCGGCAACCTGGTCGCTTCGACGCTCCGGCTGAAGACGGAGGAGAAGCAGCGGCTCCTCGAGCTGACCGACGTCGAGGCCCGCCTGCGCGAGCTCTCGGCGATCCTGAACCGGGAGCTCGAGGTCTTCGAGCTCGGCTCCAAGATCCAGTCACAGGTCCAGGAGGAAATGGAGAAGGGGCAGCGCGAGTTCTTCCTCCGCCAGCAGCTGAAGGCGATCCAGGACGAGCTCGGCGAGGGCGATCCCGAAGCGGCCGAGATGAAGGAGCTGCGCTCGAGGTTCGACTCGATGGAACTTCCGGAAGAGGTGCGGAAGGCGGTCGACCGCGAGCTCGGACGTCTCGAGAAGTTGCCGCCTGCAGCGGCCGAGTACGGCGTCATCCGCACGTACATCGACTGGATCGCCTCGCTGCCCTGGAACCAGACGACCGTCGACAACCTCGACCTTGTAAACGCGAAGCAGGTGCTCGACGAGGACCACTTCGATCTCGAGAAGGTGAAGGAGCGGATCCTCGAGCACCTCGCCGTCTCGAAGCTGAAGAACGAGACATCGGGTCCGATCCTGTGTTTCGTCGGCCCGCCGGGCGTCGGCAAGACCTCGCTCGGTCAGTCGATTGCGCGTGCGCTCGGACGGAAGTTCGCGCGTCTCTCGGTCGGCGGTGTGCGAGACGAAGCCGAGATCCGGGGGCACCGCCGTACCTACATCGGCGCGATGCCGGGCACGATCATCCGCCACCTCCGCGACGCGGAGTCGATGAACCCCGTCTTGCTGATCGACGAGATCGACAAGATGGGTACCGACTTCCGCGGCGATCCGGCGAGCGCGATGCTCGAGGTGCTCGACCCGGAGCAGAACAAGAACTTCCGCGACCACTACCTCGACCTGGCGTTCGACCTCTCGAAGACGCTCTTCATCTGTACGGCGAACACGCTGGACACGATCCCGAGCCCGTTGCTCGACCGCATGGACGTGATCCCGCTGTCGGGCTACACCGAGGACGAGAAGTTCGGCATCGCCAAGCGCTACCTCGTCCCGAAGCAGCTGGAGGCGCACGGGCTCGGCGGCGGCCTGGTCATAGTCACCGACAGGGCACTCCGGCTGATCATCCGCGAGTACACGCGCGAAGCGGGTGTGCGGAACCTCGAACGTCGTCTCGCAGACGTGCTGCGCAAAGCGGCTCGACAGATCGCGGAAGGAAAACTGCGCGCAAAGAAGCTGCGCATCGACGAGAAGAAGGTCCGCGCCTGGCTCGGGCCGCGACGCTACGAGGGCGAGGTCCGGAAGCGCACCTCCGACCCCGGCGTGGCAACCGGACTCGCGTTCACTGCCGTCGGCGGCGACATCCTGTTCTTCGAAGCGACCGCGTACCCGGGCAAGGGGCGTCTGACGATCACAGGCCAGCTCGGTGACGTGATGCAGGAGTCGGCACAGGCCGCGCTGTCCTGGGTGCGAGCCCACGCCGACGAGCTCGGGCTGGATCCGGACTGGTTCCGCGAACACGACATCCACCTGCACGTCCCGGCCGGTGCGGTGCCGAAGGACGGGCCGTCTGCGGGAATCACCATGGCCACCGCGATCGCGTCGCTCGTGCGAGACGAACCCGTCTCGGAGGACGTCGGCATGACGGGAGAGATCACGCTGACGGGCCAGGTGCTGCCGATCGGCGGCGTGCGCGAGAAGACGCTCGCGGCGCAGCGTGCGGGACTGAAGCGAGTCATCCTCCCGCGCGAAAACGAGCCTGACCTGGCCGACCTTCCGAAAGAGACGAGGCGCGAGCTCGAATTCGTCCTCGTCGACTCCATCGACCAGGTCTTCGACGCGGCCTTCGACGGCAAGGGTGCGGCGCGACCGAAGCCGTCCCCGGTGCGAGACCGTCAAGCCGCGGCGAGCCTGAAGGACCTGAGTAGAAGCTCGCAGACGTCGGCCGGACCGCCGCGGTCGTAGCGACAGAGCAGCAGGTACTCGACCTTTTCGCGAAGGACGAACGTGATCCGCTCGGTGAGCTTCCTGCCGGCGCGGTCGTAACGGACGTCGTAGCGGCGTGCCCTCTGTCCGCCGACCGTCACCGTCTGCGGGTCGACCACGGTGCCCGCCTGCTGCTTGGCGACGGCTGACGCCGCCCGATCGAGCTCTGGAACGACCTTCGCCCAGAGTTCCGGTCGAAAACGTCGGAGCAGCGGGTAGCGGGTGACGGAGACCAGGTCCGTCCCGTTCTGAACCTGGATCACGCCGCCGCGCCGGTCCACCATCCACCCCAAGGGTGCGGCAAACGTGAAACCCTCTCCGCGGACCACGCGTTCCTTCGCCTTCCCGCCGCCGCCTCCACAGCCGGCGGCGAGCAGAAGGGCGAGCCCGACGGCCGCCCGTTTGCGAGGATTGGGGACGGGTACCAACCGGCAGGCAAGCCAGCGAAAGGACCGATGAGGCATGGCCAAGACGAAGGACAAGGTATTGGACCGGGCCAGCGGAGCGAGGCCCTACATCGAGCGTGCCATGAAGGACGAAGACCTGCGCGAGAACGTGCGGAACGCGTTCGAGTCCGCCCGCGAGGTGTACAACGAGCTGATCGGCGGCCGCGGGGCGATTCCCGTCGCCACGCG
Source organism: Actinomycetota bacterium (assembly GCA_005885245.1). Taxonomy (GTDB): domain Bacteria; phylum Actinomycetota; class Thermoleophilia; order Gaiellales; family Gaiellaceae; genus 3-1-20CM-4-69-9. Next base: position 10,616 of record VAWR01000142.1, read on the forward strand.
CGTCGCAACTGACAAGGAGATTCAGGAGCGCCTGAAGGAGGCAGTCGACGAGCTACGCCAGGCAGCCGATCGGGTGCAGGGAAGGAAGGAGCACGGTGCGCGCAACACGATGCTTCTGATCACAGGAATCGCACTGGGCATCCTCTTCAACCCGATCTCGGGCGCGCAGACGCGCAAGTGGCTCTCCGAGGCGATCTTCGGCTCGAGCGACGAGTTCACCTACCAGGGCGGGAACTCGGGAGCGGGACCGAGCTCGTCGTAAGCCGGTCGTAGTTACTTAGCCGGGCTCGACGAGCTGAAGTTGTCGCCCCTGACGATCAGGGGCCGCACGGCGCGCAGCAGCGAGCCCGGAACGAGTCCGTCCGCAATCGAGATGTCCGTCGCCGCGAGCAGGATCGCTCCCGGCTTCGGCGCGTTTCCGAGCGAGTGCAGCGGCGCCCAGGCGTCGCCGCCCGCGAAGCTGACATCCTGAAGGTGCTGCCAGGCGTTGAGGTACGACGTCGGATTGACGGCGCCGTCGTAGCCCAGTCCCAGCAAGCCCACCGGATGGATTTCGAAGTGCAGATGGAACGGGGTTCCCTGCGCGTCGCCGGTGTTGCCGACGAACCCGATCACATCGCCCGCGTTGACCTTGTTCCCGTTCACGGCCAGCGGTGAGAACGCAGAGAGGTGCGCGTAGTAGAAGAGGTTCCCCTGTCCGTCGCGCAGCCAGAGGCGGTTGCCGCCGACCTTGTTCCAGCCGACGGAGAAGAGCGTTCCCGAAGCGACCGCGAGGAGAGGCGCGCCCAGCGGGGCGAAGATGTCGTCGCCGTGGTGCCAGCCGCTCGAGATGTCACCGCGGGCAGCGCCGAACGTATCGGTGAAAGACGAAGGACCGTACACCGGGAAGACGTAACCACCCGCGGTCAACTTCGGCGTCACCTGCGGCGGCTGGCGGATCGGCGGAAGACCAGGAGTCGGCTCGGGCGCCAGCGACTTCTGACCGCTCTTCCCCTGCGGTGGCCGAGGCCTCTGCACAGGCGGCTCAGGCGGCGACGCCTGCGCGGCAACCTCGGCATACCCCACGAGGATCGTCGTTCCCGCGGGCAGCCCACCGTGATCCGCAGTGAGTCGGATCTCGAGCGACGTGACGCTGCCGCGGTATCCGGTCGCCGGTGTGCCGCTCGCTCCGCCCGACACCGTCGTGAGGGATCCCCAGTCGGCGAGCGACACAGACGTCGCTCCCGTCACTTTCTGTCCGAGCGCGACGAGGTCCGTCACGGTCGATCCCGTGATGTCTCCCTTGGCGGCGCCCGCCCGCGCCTCCGCGTGCGCCTGCGCCACCACATCCGTCGCAGTGATCTCACCGCCGAAGACGGATAGCGAATTGACTTCGGCCGACCCGGTCGCCGAGGCGTTCGTGCCGGCAAGCGCAGACGCACTCGCATTCGCCGAGCCGGTGCTGACGATCGGATTCCCGTCGGGCCCGGTCCCGTAGGTGAAGCTGCCGCTGAACTGGACCTGGTCGTTCGGCGCCGACACGGTCGGCGTCTCGGCGCCGGTCTGGCCCGGGACGACGACGCGGATCGCATAGGCACGCGCGGTCGCACCCGCTGCCTGCGTGTGCTGCCACCCAGCGTCGGCGGCCGCAGCAGTCAGGAGCAACAGGGCGATGAGGAAGCCGACAGACGCGCGCTTCACAGGCATCCCATTATGCAGCCAATCCGGCCGGCGCAGGAGAAGCCGTCCACGGACACTGGCACCATCCTTCGAGTGATTGGCGGTCGGCCGGAAGGCGAAACCATCGACGAGGGCTTCTGGGGAAGTCCGAAGCGCTTCAAACTCCCGGTCACGGGCTCGTACCTGGTCGATGCCCTCCTCGTCGTCGTGCTCGTGCTCGTGCTCGCGACCCTGGTCGGCCTGGCCATCCTGTGGCCGCAGGGGAAGCTCAGGCAAACGGGACAGCTCGGGCCGATTCACACGGTCGGCGCCGTCGCCGAGCGCGTCGACACGGTCCCCTGCAAGCTCTCCGCTTCACAGATCTGCCGCGTGGCGCACGTCCGGATCCTCGACGGCCCGCAGAAGGGCCACCGGACGCTTCTCACCACGGTGGCAGCGGTCGGCTCGCTCGACGTCTCGCAGGGCGACCGCATCCGGGTGTACAAGAACACCGTGCCGGCAGGCACCGGCCAGGCAGGACGACGCGACGACTATTCGTTCGCGGACTTCGACCGTCGCGGTGCGATGCTCTGGCTGTCGCTCGGCTTCGTCGTACTGCTACTCGTCACGGGACGCTTTCACGGACTGCGGGCGCTGGTCGGATTGCTCGCGAGCATGTTGATCGTCGTCAAGTTCGTCGTGCCGGCCATCCTGCACGGCTCGTCGCCTCTTGCGGTCGCGATCGTCGGCGCGTTCGCGGTGATGCTCGTGATGATGCCGCTCTCCTACGGCCTTGGCGCCAAGTCCCTGGCCGCCTGGCTCGGCACGGCCGCCAGCCTGCTGCTTGCAGCAGGACTCGCGTACGCGTTCGCGCACTTAGCGCACCTGAGCGGAGCATCCTCTGACGAGAGCGTCTACCTCGGCGCCTCGCAGTCGAGTCTCTCGCTGCAGGGTCTGCTCGTCGCAGGCATGGTCATCGGTGCACTCGGCGTCCTCGTCGATCTGACCGTCAGCCAGGCGTCGACGGTGATCGCACTGAGGCGGGTCAATCCTTCGCTCGGCTTCGGAGGACTCTTTCGCGGCGCGCTCGAGGTCGGCCACGACCACATTGCGGCGACCGTGGCGACGCTCGTCTTCGCCTACGCCGGCGCAGCGCTGCCGGTGTTGCTGATCTTCAGCGTCGGCGGCACCTCGTTCACCGACGCGGTCAACGGCGAGGCTGTCGCCGACGAAGTCATCGCCGCGCTCGTCGGCTCGATCGGCCTGATCGCCTCGATGCCGATCACGACGGCCTTAGCCGCGCTCCTCGCTCCACGCATGTCGGACCGACAGCTCGCCGCCGCGGAAGCGCACGCCCACGCTCACTGAGGAGTCAGTCGCCGGCCAGCTGCCTGCGCGCAAACGCACGGAAGCGGTCGCGCGCAGCGTCATCCGGACCCAGTGGCTCGTCGTCGGCGTACCGAGGATCCGCAGCGATCTCCTCGGCCACCGCTCGAACCTCGCGGTGCAGCGCCTCGCGAGTCCTCGGATCCCTCAGCAGCGCCTCGACCCAGGTCTCGTCCGCATCCGCGACGTCGCGCTCCTGCTCGAAGAGCAACTCGCCGAGCAGGATGCCGACTCGGATGTACGCAAACGTGCGAAAGGCCAGCACGCGATGCGGCGATCCGATCAGGCGCTCGATCTCCGGGTCCTCCGCCTGAATCCGAGCGACGATGTCGCCAACCGGCTCGTCGACGAGCGGCAGCCAGACCTCTTCGGGACCCGCCATCCGCACAGAATAGGTCAGGAATCTCGGCGGCGCGTGCGCCACGTGATCTGGAACGCCACCAGCACCAGCAGGCCGGCGAAGAGACGACGTAACGTCGCGTCGGAGAGCGATTCCGCGAGCACCACGCCGCCCTGCGCCGTGACCGCGGCCGCGAGTCCCAACACGAGCGCCGCCCGCCAGCGAACGTTGCCGTAACCCGACTGCCGCCAGGTGCCGACGACGACCGTCGGCACGATCGCCAGCAGCGACGTTCCGATCGCCTCGTGGTGGTCGAGCCCGAGCGCAATGAGAGCGGGGACGAAGACGATGCCGCCCCCCACGCCGAACAGGCCCGCGAGGAGGCCCGCGGCGAGGCCGAGCACGACGGCGAGGACATAGGTCATTTCACGAACAACCAGACGGCGATGCCGAAGAGGAACGCCGCGAACAGCAGCTCGAGCGTGCGGCCCGGGACCCGCTGCTGCAAGGCGGTCGCGCCGGCCACGGACGCGGCGGCCGGCAGGCCGACCAGGGCGGCGTACTCTACGCGGACGTCTCCGTGGATCGCGTAGGCGATGACTCCCGATACGGCAGTGATGCCGATGGAAGCCAGCGAGGTCGCGGTCGCGTTCCGCGCCTCCCACCCGCAGACGAGCAGGAGGAACGGGACGATGACGGTGCCGCCTCCGACCCCGAACAGCGCGCTGAAGAAACCGGCCGCGAGGCCGATGAGGACGAGGCGCACCGGCCTATTCTTGCAACGTGGATCTCCTCGCTCGCCTCGCAGAGGATCCGCCGGCCGCAGCCATCTTCCTCGACGTCGACGGCGTGCTGGCACCGATCGTGCCGAGACCGGAGGATGCCGTCGTCCCGGACGGGACGCGTGAGCAGTTGCGGCGGCTCGACGACCGCTACGGGCTCGTCGCCTGCATCTCCGGTCGCGCGAGCGAGGATGCAGCACGCGTCGTCGGCGTCCCGGGACTCGTCTACGTCGGGAACCACGGTCTCGAGCTCGAGCCGGAAGCCCCGCTCTGGGCGGCGCGGCTCACTCCTTTCCTGGCCGGGCTCGACTGGCCGCGGATCGAGGACAAACGCGTGACCGCGTCGCTCCACTACCGCGGTCGCCCGGACGAGCAGGCCGCGCACGCTGAGCTGGAACGAATCGCCGACGAGGCTCGCACCGCTGGCTTCGTGGCTCGCTTCGGCCGGAAAGTGCTCGAGATCCTGCCGCCCCTCCAGGCAAGCAAGGGGACGGCGGTTCGACGCCTGCTCGCCACACACGGCTTCCGGCGTGCCCTCTACGCGGGTGACGACACGACCGACCTCGACGGCTTTCACGCACTCGACGGGCTGGAGCTCGCAGTCCGCGTCGCCGTGGTGTCCGGCGAAGGTCCGGCTGAATTGCGGAAGTCGGCGGAGGTGACCGTCGACGGGCCGGAGGAGCTGCTGGCCGTCCTCCGCCGGATCTAGACGGTGACTCGCTCCTCCGTGTCGGCGTCGAAGAGGAGCAGCTTGTCGCGTGGAACGGCCAGCTTCAGCTCCTGCCCGGACCCGATCTGCTCTTCCACCGGAAGCTTGGCCTGAATCGCGGTGTCCTTCCGAGTCAGGTGGACCAGCTGCTCGTCGCCGAGATACTCGACGACCTCGACCCGCGCGTCGAAGCCGATGCCGTTTCCTCCCCCACTCGCGAGCTCGACGTGTTCGGGACGGAAGCCGGCGACGCGACCCTGGCCGCCCGCGCCGTCCAGCACCTCCACGGGGACGAGATTCATCGCCGGCGAGCCGATGAAGCCGGCGACGAACAGGTTCCGCGGCTCGCGGTAAAGCTCTTCGGGAGGACCGACCTGCTGCAGGACGCCGAGCTTCATCACGGCGATTCGGTCGCCCATCGTCATCGCCTCCACCTGATCGTGCGTGACGTAGATCGTGGTCGTCCCGAGCGCCTGTTGCAGCTTGAGAATCTCGGCGCGGGTCTGCACGCGCAGCTTCGCGTCCAGGTTCGACAGGGGCTCGTCCATGAGGAAGGCCTCCGGCTCCCGCACGATCGCGCGGCCGAGTGCGACCCGCTGCCGCTGGCCGCCCGACAGTTGCTTCGGCTTGCGCTTGATCAACTGCCCGAGATCGAGGATGTCCGCTGCCCTGCGCACACGCGTGTCGATGTCGCTCTTCGCCACCTTCTGGTTGCGCAGGCCGAACGCGAGATTGTCGTAGACCGTCATGTGCGGGTAGAGCGCATAGGACTGGAACACCATGGCGATGTCGCGATGCTGCGGCGCGATGTTGTTGACGACCCGATCGCCGATCAGGATGCGCCCATCCGACACCTTCTCCAGGCCGGCGAGCATGCGCAGAGCAGTGCTCTTCCCGCAGCCGGAGGGGCCGACGAGCACCATGAATTCACCGTCCGTGATCTCGAGGAGGAAGTCCTTCACGGCGCTCGTGTCCCCGAAGGTCTTCGTGACATGGTCGTAGGTGACGCTTGCCATGGACTCAGACCTCCCGGGCTGGATTCTTCGGCAGCGCGAAATGAGCGGAAACGAGGAACGAGTACGAGATCGTGAGCGTGAGGAAAGGCAAGATCGCGGCCGCCACGCCTACTGCGTTCACCAGCAAGAGCGCGAAGCCAAGCCCGAGGAAACCGAGCGGCCTGCGTGCGACCGTCAGCGCGGCATCGCGCGCGACCACGCGCAACGGTCGGTCGGCCTCGAAGACGGCGAGCGGCCAGAGGGCGAGTTGAAAGACGCCGAACATGAGCAAGAGATAGAGGCTGAGCGCTGCAAGCGGCCACGCCCAGGTTCCCGCCCGTGCGTAGAACGGGACAACGACGGCTCCGACCCCCACGGCGATCGCGAGGGCAGCGCCGAACGCGATTCCATGGCGCCAGTGCCTGCGGAGGCCGTTCAGCAGCTCCACGAGTCGGAGCTCCTCCGTCTGGGTGAGCGTCACCACGCAGTGCATGACCGCGGCGAGCACGGGACCGATCAGCACGGCCAGAAGAATCGCAGACCGCACGGCCATGGTCGCGAACACGACCGCAATGACCACGCCGCCCAGGATCACGTTCAACGCGATCAGCCGCCACGCCTGGTGATAGAGGTCGCTCGCGGCGACACCGAGTGCGCGGCGAAGAGTCATCCCTTCACCCCTGCCGCGGCGACGCCCGCGACGAAGTACCGCTGGAAGAGGATGAAGATCAAGAGGATCGGCACGATCGCGAGGACGCTCGCAGCCATGAGCGGCGGCCACAGCGTTTGATACGCGAAGTGGAAGCTCGCGATGCCGATTGGAATCGTGTACTGCGACTTGTCCTGCAACAACACTGCCGGCCAGAAGAGCGCATTCCAGGTGCCCTGGAACGTGAGAATCCCGACCGCCGCGAGCGCCGGCCCGGCCAGGGGCAGCATCACCTTTCGATATGTCTTGAAGTAGCCCGCAGCGTCGAGCTTCGCGGCCTCCTCGAGGTCCCGCGGAATCGTGAGAAAGTACTGACGCATCAGGAAGAGACTCGTCGCCGAGACGAGCTGGATCAGGATCACCCCATCGCGGTTGACGAAGCTCGCGTCGTGCCAGCCAACGTGCCCAACCCACGCCGGAATCCAGTTGACGAGCATCAGGTAGATCGGGACGAGCCGCAGCTGGTCCGGGATCATCAGCGTCCCGAGCACGAGCATGAAGAGCACTTCGCGACCGGGGAACCTGAGCCGGGCGAACGCATACCCTCCGATCGAAGCGAGCACGAGGTTCGAAAGAGTGATTGCCCCGGCGATGATCGCGCTGTTGAGCGTGTAGCGGCCGAAGTTGAACGTATGGAACGCCTCGTGGTACCCGCTCGTCGTCCAGTGGCGCGGAAGTAGCGAGAACCCGGCGACGGTGTCGGCGAGCGTCCTGAACGACGTGGACACGGTCCACAGGAACGGAATCGCGAAGAGCGCCGCGACTAGGAACATCACCGTGTAGGCGATTGCCGTCCGGACCCGGTCGGCGCGCTCGCGCCCGGGGATGCCCCGAGCCCCCGAGCCGGCGGCCGCCTCCCCCTCGAGGGCGAGCTCCTCGACCGCTTGCGTAGGCGGAAGGCCTTCGACGTCCATCAGGCGACCTCGGCCTTCCCAAAGAGAAGCCGTTGGATCAGCGTCACCGTGAAGATGAACGCGAACAAGACGACGCCGACCGCAGCGGCGTAGCCGAACTTGATGTTGCCGATCGCCTGGTTGTAGAGGTAGAGCACCGTCGTGAGCGTCGAGTAGTTGGGTCCACCGGATGCACCGCCGATCAGGAACGACTGGTCGAACATCTGCAAGGCACCGATCACCGACACGACGGCGACGAAGAAGTGGCCCGGCTTGAGCAGCGGGAACGTGATCTTCCGGAAGGTTCGCCAGGCACCTGCCCCGTCGATCGCCGCCGCCTCGTAGACGTCCACCGGTATCGCCTGCAGGGCGGCGAGGTAGAAGAGCATCATCGTGCCCGAGGTCGTCCAGGCGTTCAGGCCGATGATCGACGGCAAGGCCGTGCTCTGCTGCGCGAACCAGGCGTTCGAGTGGTGGTAGCCGAGATGGTGGAGGATCGTGTTGAACAGGCCGTCAGAGGCGAGGATGTAGGTGGCGATCGACGCGATCGCCGCGGACGCCGCAAGCGACGGGAAGTAGAACGCGGCGCGAAAGAACGTGCGGAAGCGGATCGACTGATTGACGACGACCGCGAGCGTGAGGCCGAGCGCCATCTGCAAGGGGACGACAAATGCCGTGTACACGAGCGTGTTGCGCACGGCGTGGCGCCAGAAGACGCTGTCGTGGTAGAGCGTCCGGTAGTTGCCCCAGCCGACGAACGGCCCCTTGAAGATCTGCCAGTCATAGCGGCTGATGTAGAACGCGTAACCGATCGGCACGATGAAGAAGAGCAGGAAGAACGCCATCGGCAACGCGACGAACCCGTAGCCCACGACCCCCTCACGCGTTCGCTCCGATCCCAATCCGCGCACTCGACGTCGTTTCGCACCTGCGACTGCCATGCCCCTCCTTCTGCGGAGTGCTCCCCCCGCGCGCCCGAAACGGGCGCGCGGGGGGCGGCATCCGTCTACTTCAGCCTTACCCTGCGGCAGCGGCGATCTTCGAGAGCATGGAGTCCACGGACTCCTTGCCGTCGATGACCGCGGTCAGCTCGTTGTTCGCCACGTCGTTCCAGACGTGACGGAACCCGACCTGGTTCCCCCAGCCGTGTACAAAGGCGGGGTACTTGGTGAACGCACCACGACCGGCGACCGCGTGCACGTCCGTGCGCGTCGGCAACGCCAGTCCCAGCGAGACCCACTGCTGCATGCCCTGCCTGCCGACGAGGTACTTGAGGAGCTCCCACGCCGCGGGCTTGTTCTTCGAGTCCTTCGCCATCGAGTACGACACGGTGAAGGCGAGGTTGCCGCGCGTCTTGTCCTTCGGCAACGGCGCCGTCGTGAACTTCACGTTGGGGAAGGTCGCCATCGTCGGGAACATCCAGTTGCCCTCGAAGGCGAATGCGGCGCGTGCCTTGCCGAACGCCTCGCCGCACCAGCTCGAGCCGGTCTGGGAGGGTTGCGCCGCCAGGCCGGACTTGATCAGTCCGACGTAGTAGTTCACGGCCGTCCGGAAAGGCGCTTTGGTCGCGCTTGCGAACTGCCCGTTGCCTCCTGCCTGATAGACGAAGGCCATCAGCCTCGCCCAGTCGGCGCTGAGACAGATCGGCTTGCCGCCCGGAACGGTGATCTTCGATGCGACGCTCTTCAGTTGCGCCCATGTCTTCGGAATCGGGTTGTTCCCGAGGAGGTCGGTGTTGACCTCCATCCCCAGCGAGGACCAGTCTTTCGGGAAGCCGTAGTAGTGCCCCTTGTACCTGAACGTGTTCAGGAGGTTCTTGTAGAACGGCTTGGTCTTGAACTTCGACGCCTTGACGTACGAGTCGAGGTTCTGAAGCACGCCCTGTCGCACCCAGTCGGCGAAATCGGCGGCATCGACATAGAACACGTCTGCAGGCTTCCGCGCCGCGAACTTCGCGAGCATGGTCGCCTGGTAGTTGCCGGTGATCGAGGTGTAGTTGACATGAATCCTCGGATGTGACGCCTCGAAGTCCTTGACCACCTTCGCAAGCTTCGTTTCCTCCGCCGGCGAGGTCTGCCATCCGTTCAGCGTGACGGTTCCCGACGGCGCAGCCGACACTTTCGCGGGAGCTGCCCCCGCGATGAACACCTTCGCCTGCGATGCTCCCGTCAGGACCGCGGCCACAATTGCCGCGACCGCGAGCAGCGCGGCGAGCGTCAGACGTTTACGCATTCTGTCCCCCTATCTTTGAAAGACGTGCCCAGAGGGACCGACCCCCGGCACATAGACGAGCACGCGAGACCGGCTCTACCCCGCAGGCCCCCCAGCCCTTCCCGCGCATGGCCTTGGAGTCTAGACGAATTCCTGGTTTCAAGCCGTACTGCGCAACGCCTCCCAGGCACGCGCGATATCCACCTCCGCCGTGCGATCGCTACCGATGGCGAGCCGCAGGACATAGCGGTCGGCGACACGCGTGTGCGAGATGAAGAGCTCGCCGCTCCGATTGACCCGCTCGAGGATCCCCTCGTTCTCCTCGTCCGATCCTTCCCGGCGGAAGCAGACGAGCGAGAAATGGCGAGGTGCGCAGACCTCCCAGCCGGGCTCGGCCTCGACCCAGCTCTCGAAGAGCTCGGCGAGGCGCACAGCTTCCCGGATCCGGGCCTGCAGGCCCTCGCGCCCGTAACAGCGCAGCACCGCCCAGAGCTTCAGCGAGCGGAAGCGCCTGCCGAGTGCGGGCCCGTAATCCGAGAGGCTGTCGACCGCCTCGCTCGTGCGCAGGTACTCCGGCACGAGGCTGAAGGCACGGCGCAGGTCTTCCGGACGACTCGTCCAGAGCAGCGAACAGTCCATCGGAGTGAAGAGCCACTTGTGCGCGTTGACGACAAGGGAGTCGGCCCGTTCGACGCCGCTCTGCGACCAGCGAAACTCGGGGCAGACCCAGGCGGAGCCCGCATAGGCGGCATCGACGTGCAGCCAGACTCCAGACCGGGCGCATGCGTCCGCGACGGCAGCGACGGGATCGACGGAGGCGATCGACGTCGTCCCGACGGTGGCAACGACTGCGGCCGCATCCGTGAGGTCGAGCGCCTCGGGACGCAGTGCGAAGTCGTCGTCGCATGGGATCTTGCGCACCTCGAGGCCGAGCAGGCGCGCTGCCTTGTCCACCGACGAATGCGCGTGCTCCGAGCACACGACGACGCTTCCCCCATTCGCTTCGCGCGCCGCGGCGAGCGCCGCGATCGTCGACGTCGACGCGGTGTCCTCGATGTGCCCGTGCCAGGCTTCGGGGAGGCCGAGGAGCTGCGCCGCCCAGTCCAGGGTCAGGAGCTCCAGCTCGGTGGACGCGGGCGCCGTTCGCCAGAGAAACGCGACCGAGTTCAAGGTCGCTGCAAGCAGCTCCGCGAGAATGCCGGGCTCGGACGCGCTGTTTGCGAAGTACGCGAAGAAACGCGGGCTCTGCCAGTGGGTCATCCCGGGTAGGAGGATCTCGTCGAGATCGCGGAGCACGTTCACGAACGGCTCGCCCTGCTCGGGCGGAGATGCGGGAAGGCGTTCGCGGATCTCGCCCGGCTCCACCTGGGCGAGCACGGGGAGCTCGCCGACGCGCTCGAGGTAGCGCGCAGCCCATTCGAGCGCCGCGGCGCCGTCCTCTCGAAAGCTCATCGGCCGCCCTTCGGCCGAGGAGCGAGGGAAGGGGCGTAAGGGGAAACCGTGAGGTTTCCCCTTACTATCTCCTTAGCCGACGCGGCGATCTCAGCGGCGCGTGGGCTAAGGCGTGACCCAACGAAGGGGAGCCGCAGGCGAGCGACGCTCACTTCCTGAGCTTCTCGATCTGCGACCAGGTGCGCGTATTCAGCACCTGCTCCTTCGTCAGCCAGGCGCGTCGGGCCTGCGCGACTCCCATCTCCATGTGCTCGAGGGCGCTCAGCTGGTGCGCGTCCGTGTTGACGGCGATCTTCACTCCCGCCTCACCGGCGAGCCGCGCGTGCGTGTCGCGCAAGTCCAGCCTGTTCGGCTGCGAGTTGATCTCGAGGAACGTTCCCGTCTCGAGGGCTCTCGCGACGACGCGCTCGACGTCGACGCTCGCGGGCCCGCGGATGTTGATCTTCCGCGCGGTGAGATGTCCGATCATGTCGACGTGCGGACTTTCCATCGCCGCGAGGACGCGCTCGGTCGGGTTGCGGTCGAAAGCTGCGTGAAGCGATGCGATCACCCAATCGCGCTCCGCGAGGACCTCGTCCGGCAGCGAGAGCGAGCCGTCGATCCGGATATTGACCTCGATGCCCTTGAGAATGCGAAAGGGCTTCAGCCGTTCGTTGAGGGCATCGATCTCGACGTCCTGTTCGGCGAGCGAGCCGCGGGGGTGATCGGTGACGGCGAGATAGTTGTAGCCACGGGCCTGCGCCGCAAGCACCATCCGCTCGAGCGGGTCGCGTCCGTCAGACCAGGTCGAGTGCGAATGCAGATCGCCCTTGACGTCACCGAGCTCGACGAGCTTCGGCAGCTCGCCCTTGCGCGCAGCCTCGAGCTCACCTGCGTTCTCCCGCAACTCGGGCGGGATGAACTGGTAGCCGAGTTGTTCGTACACCTGCGTCTCGTCGGCGAACGTCAGCTCTTCGCCCGTCTCGACCACCGTGATGGAGTACTCCGAGACGGACAAGCCCTTCTTCACCGCACGCTCGCGCAAGGCCACGTTGTGGTCCTTCGAGCCGGTGAAGTGCTGCAGCAGATTCCCGTATGACTCGGGTGGAACGACGCGCAGGTCGAAGCGCAGGCCCTCGTTCGAGAGCACAGTCGCCTTCGTCGAGCCCCTCGCGACCACCTCGATCACCCACTTCAGGCTCGTGAAGTAGTCGATCAGCGCCTCCGGATCCGTCGCCGTCGCAATGATGTCGAGGTCACGGAAGGTTTCCTTGCGCCGACGCGCACTGCCTGCCTCGGAGACCTTCACGGCCGCCGGGTGCTCCTGCAGCACGCCCACGACGGCGAGAAGGGGCCCGAGCCCGTCCCCCAGGAGACGGCGGTTGGACGGCTCCTCCTTCTTTTCGGCGAGCGCCTTGAGAATGCGCTCCTCGGTCTTCGCGCCGAGACCGGCGAGCGTGCGCAGCCGCTCCTGCTCCGCGGCTAGCTTCAGCTCGGCGACCGTCGTCACTCCGAGCTCCTGCCAGATCCGCGCCGCCGTCTTGGGCCCAAGACCGGGAAGGCGCATGAAGGAGACAACCTCGGGCGGGATGATCTTCTTGCGCTTGGTGAGCGCGTGCATCTCGCCGTCTTCGACGACCTGGACGATCTTCTCCTCGATCGTCTTGCCGATTCCCGAGAGCTCTTTCGCGCGCCCGGCGAGGGCCAGCTCTGCCACCGAGCCGGCGGTCTCCCGAATGCGCGTCGCCGCTCGCCTGTAGGCGAGCACCCGAAAGGACGCTTCCCCTTCCAGCTCCAGCAGATCGGCGAGCAGCTCCAGCTGGTCCGCCACGTCGACGTTGCGTGGCAGGGCTCCGGTCATCAGTTGAATATACGCAGGGTGCCTCGGGCCGTCGTTTGCCTCCCCACCTACAACGAGCTCGAGAATCTCGAGCCGATGCTGCGCGCGCTCGGGGAAAAGGGCGTGCGCGTTCTCGTGATCGACGACAACTCGCCGGACGGGACCGGAGAACTCGCCGAGCGACTCGCCGCCGAGCTCGACTACGTGGAGGTCCTGCATCGCGAGCGAAAGGAGGGGCTCGGGCCCGCGTACCTAGCAGGCTTCCACCATGCGCTCGCCGGCGATGCCGAGCTCATCCTCGAGATGGACTGCGACTTCTCGCATGATCCCGCCGACGTCCCCCGCCTCATCGGTGCGGTGGAGAGCGGCGCCGATCTCGCGCTCGGGTCGCGCTACGTCGAGGGCGGCACGGTCCGCAACTGGGGCCTCCTCCGACGAATCGTGTCGGCCGGCGGCTCGTTCTATGCACGCGTGCTGCTCGGAGTTCGGGTGCACGACCTGACCGGGGGCTTCAAGTGCTATCGCCGCACCGTGCTGGAGGCGATCGACCTCGACGTCATCCACTCGAAGGGCTACGCGTTCCAGATCGAGACGACCTACCGCGCGCTCCGCGCCGGCTTCCACGTCGTCGAGATTCCGATCACGTTTGCGGATCGTGAGGTCGGCGGCTCCAAGATGTCGAAGGGGATCGTCGCCGAGGCGATCTGGAAGGTGCCGGCGCTACGGCTCGCGGCCTTGCGAGCAAAGCTCTAGTCGCTACTCTGCGAAACGTGTTCGAGGTCACCGACGCCACGTTCGAGCGGGACGTCCTGGGAGCGGACCTGCCCATCGTGCTCGACTTCTGGGCCCCGTGGTGCGGTCCGTGCAAAGCCGTCGAGCCGGTGCTCGAGCAGCTCGAGGCCGAGTCCCGCGGCCGAGTGGAGTTCGCCAGGCTGAACATCGACGAGAACCCCCTCACCGCGGCACGCTACGACGTGCTCTCGATCCCGACCGCAATCGTCTTCGACGGCGGGGAAGCAAAGACATCCCTCAGCGGGGCCAGGCCGCGCTCGCACTACGAGCGCGCACTAGCCGAAGTGCTCCCAGCCGCCTAGTTCGTACGGCTCGCCGCGCACGGCGAGCGCCACGCCGTCACCCTCCTCGCAACGACCGATCACCGCGAACGGGCCCGATTCCTCGACGGCCGCCAACAACTCGTAGTCCTCCCCGAACCCGAGATCGCGAAGCTCGGCGCCCTCCGCAAGCGGCACGCGGTCGAGTTCGATTGCGAGCCTGCACCCCGAGCGACGCGCAATGTGCGCCGCGTCAACCGCGAGCCCGTCCGAGAGATCGAGCATCGCATGCGCGTGGACAGCGAGCTCCTTGCCTTCCCTGAGACGCAGCGGCGGGCGAAGGAAGGCCTGCTCGCGAAAGGCCGCACCGGCTCCCCCCAACGGCCCCGTGACGACGAGGAGGTCGCCTGCGCGCGCCCCCGCGCGACCGGGAACACGATCGGAACGCCCGACTGCGCCGACACTCAGGACGAGCCGCTCGGACTCGGTCGTGTCCCCGCCCAGCACCGGCACGCCGGTCTCGGCGATCCCCTCGTACAGCTGCACCACGTCGTCGACGACCGTGTCGCCGGGGGCGGCAAGCGTCACGACAAGACCCTCGGGATCAGCGCCGGACGCAGCCAGGTCGCTGAGATTGACCGCCGCGGCGCGCCAGCCGAGATCGCGCCAGGACAGCCATTCGAGCCGAAAATGGACGCCGTCGACGAGCGCGTCCTGGGTCACCACGAGCCCGCCCTCCAGTTGAGCGGCGTCGTTTCCGATCTCTCGCGCCAGACCGCGCCGCTCGAGCTCCGCGAGCAGCCCGAGCTCGCCGAGCTCAGAGAGCCGCATCGATTGCCGCGCGCAATCCGGCAGCAGCACGCGCCGCCCGGACGACCGCGACGCCGGTGGCGCCGGCCCGGATGCATTCGGCGGCGTTGGCCTCGTCGATGCCGCCGATTGCCACAACGGGACTCGAGACCGCCGCGCAGATCTCGCGCAAACCGTCGACACCGATCGCCGGATCCGCGTCGGCCTTCGAGGGCGTGGACCAGACCGGCCCCACGCCGAGATAGTCGGCCCCGTCGTCGGCGCTGCGCGCCTCCGCCAGGGTGGCTGCCGAGCGTCCAAGCAGGAGACCGTGCTCCTTCGCGCGAGCGGAGCCCGCATCGGCTCGTCCGAGATGTACGCCGTCGGCGCCAAGCATGAGCGCGGCCTCGACGTCGTCGTTGACGACGAACGTGACCCCGTGACGCGCGCACAGGCTGCGCGTCGAGCGCCCACGCTCGACCACGTCAACCGTGGGAACATCCTTGAGCCGCCACTGCACGACGGTGGCTCCTCCCTCGATCGCAGCGCGGGCCGTGTCGAGATCTTCCACCAGGGCGTGCAACTTCACGAGATCCTCGCCCGTTCGTCAAGGGTTTCGGGGTCGAGCGCCGCGAGGGCGTCATACAACTCCACATGGAACGAACCCGGACCCCTCGCGGCGAGTGCGGCATCTTCCGCGGCAACTCCAAAGGCCGCGAGGGCCTCGGCAGCGGCCTCGAGCGGCGAATCGGGCTTCGCCGCGAGGAAGCAGCCGGTGATCGCGCTCGACATGCAACCGGTTCCGGTGACAGCGGTAAGGAGCTCGTGCCCGTTCGCCACCGCCAGCACCCGGCGCCCGTCCGAGACATGGTCGACCGGGCCGGTGACCGACACCACGAGCGACAGGCTGCGCGCCGCGGCGCGCGCCAGATCGGCGGCCTCTCCGCCGACCTCGATCGATTCGACACCGCGCACCTCAGCGTTCACTCCGACAAGCGTCGCGACCTCACCCTGGTTCCCGCGCAGCACCGCGACTCTCACCTCGTCGAGGATTCTCTTCACGGTATCGGTGCGATACCGAGTCGCCCCCGCGCCCACGGGGTCGAGTACGACCGGTACTTCGCGGGCATTCGCGGCCTTGCCGGCGGCGAGCATCGCCTCGACCCAGTGAGGTGACAGCGTGCCGATGTTGAGCACGAGTGCCGACGCCAGAGCGACCATCTCCTCGACCTCTTCACGCGCGTGAGCCATGACCGGCAGAGCGCCGAGCGCGAGCGTCGCGTTCGCAGTCTCGTTCATGACGACGTAGTTGGTGATCTGATGGACGAGGGGCTTGCGCTCGCGCAAATCACGCAGTGTCTGTCCGGGAGCGACCCGAAGGCGAGCGACGCTCATGCGGCTCCCTGGAGGTGAAGGACATCGACCGGCCCGTCGCCTGCTCCGAGGTCGGCGAGGCCGGCACGCACCGCGGCCGAAGCGACGCGAGCCGCTTCACGCGCCGCCTCCTCGAGCGTCAGACCGCGGGCCAGGCCCGCGGCAAGCGTGGCCGAATGAGTACAACCCGCTCCGTGCGTGGCAGCGACGTCGTAACGCTCGTTGGGAAAGGCCACGTGCTGCTCACCGTCAAAGAGATGGTCGGCGGCTTCGTCGCCGTGTCCGCCGGTCACGATCACGGCGGCTGCACCGCGTGCATGGATGCGTTCGGCGAGCTCGCCCGGTAACCCGGTCGCACCCGCGAGCACCTCGGCCTCGTGCAGATTCGGCGTGACCACGGTCGCCAGCGGAAACAGGCGCGAGACGAGTGCGTCCACCGCATCTTCCCGGAGCAGCCTCGCGCCTGAGCTCGCCACCATCACCGGGTCGACCACCAGCGGGACTTCGCGGTCCTCGAGAAAGTCCGCCACGACTTCGATCAGCCGGCTCGAGAAGAGCATCCCCGTCTTGGCAGCATCGACGCCGATGTCGTCGAACACAGCCTCGAGCTGTGCGTGCACGAAGTCGGACGGTGCCTCGTGCACCGCGGTGACACCGGTCGTGTTCTGCGCCGTGAGCGCGACGATCGCGCTCATGCCGTAGCAGCCGGCTGCCGCGAACGCCTTCAGGTCGGCCTGGATCCCCGCTCCGCCGCCGGAATCCGAGCCGGCGATCGTCAAACAACGTGGAACCAACTTCCTCCCTTCGCCGGTCGGCGGGCCAAGCCCGCCTGCGCCGGCAACGCATTGCGCCTCTCGAGCGTCTCGTTCACTCCCTTCGCCGGTGCGAACCGGATCAGGTTCGACGGGTGTGATCTCAGCCCCGAAGGGCACCCCGGTTACCCCAGGCTACCATCGGCGAATGGCCGTAGAGGCGGCGCTCTGGGACGATCTGCTCGAAGGCGAAGAGGTCGCGCACGTCACGACGCTCGCTTCGGCCGAGGCACAGACCGTCCCGCTGCCCGACGACCTCGAGCCCCGCCTGCACGAAGCACTCCCTCTATCCGAGCTCTACCTCCACCAGCGCGCAGCCTGGGACGCAGCCCGGCGCGGCGAGCACGTGATCCTGGCCACGGGCACGGCATCCGGGAAGTCGCTCGGCTTCAACCTGCCGGTGCTGGACGCGATCGCCCGTGAACCGAAGACCCGGGCGCTCTACCTCTACCCCACGAAGGCGTTGGCGCAGGACCAGGCGCGCTCGCTCGCGGAGCTGCACGCCCCGAACGTCCGCGCCGCGATCTACGACGGCGACACCCCGACGGATCGTCGCCGGCAGATCCGCAAGTGGGCCAACGTCATTCTCACGAACCCGGACATGCTCCACGTGGGAGTTCTGCCGCACCACGACCGCTGGGCAGACGTCCTACACAACCTGCGCTACCTCGTCGTCGACGAGGCGCACGTCTATCGCGGCGTCTTCGGCTCGCATGTCGGCAACGTGTTGCGCCGGCTCCTGCGCCTCGCCCACGTCTACGGAGCCGAGCCGCAGCTCTTGCTCGCCTCGGCGACGATCGCAAATCCCGGCGAGCTCGCCACATCGCTGGCCGGCATCGAGGCGAGGGTCGTCGACAACGACACCGCGCCTCGAGCGGAGCGGGCCGTCGTCCTCTGGAATCCCGAGCTGCTCGACGCCGAGCTTGGCCTGCGTGCGAGTGCGCTCGGCGACGCGTCGAGGTTGCTCGCCGCGCTCGTCTCTCGCGGTCTGCGCACGATCTGCTTTGCCAAGAGCCGCAAGGCGGCGGAGCTCATCCACCGCTTCACGGTGGAACGCGTCGACGCGGAGACGGCCGCGTGCCTGGCCCCCTATCGAGCGGGCTACACGCCCGCACAGCGACGCGAGATCGAACGGCGGCTCGTGGCGGGCGAGCTGCTCGGCGTCTCGGCGACGGATGCGCTCGAGCTGGGGATCGACATCGGCCTGCTCGATTGCGCGATCTCGGTCGGCTTCCCGGGAACGGTGGCGTCTCTGCGCCAGCAATGGGGACGGGCCGGGCGCCGCAGCCGTGGCCTCGCCGTACTCGTCGCCAGCGAGGACGCCCTCGATCAGTACTTCATGCGCGAGCCGGATACGCTCCTCGACCGGCAGGTGGAGGCCGCGATCCTCGATCACGCCAACCCTCGAGTCCTCGACGGCCACGTCTGCGCGGCAGCCTTCGAGGCGCCGCTCGACGATGACGACCGCCCGACGCTCGGAGACGAGGCGCTCGAGCGCGCCGCCTTGCTCCCGGAGCTGAAGCGCACGAAGACGGGCTACGTCTGGGCGGGGCGCGAGTACCCGGCAGCCCGGTTCGGCCTGCGCTCGACGACGCCGGACACCTTCGCTGTGGTCGAAGCGCAGAGCGGCACCGTGCTGGGCCTCGTGGAGCGCGAGCGCGCGTACTCCACCGTCCACGAAGGTGCTGTGTACCTGCATCTCGGCGAGAGCTATCTGGTGCGAGAGCTCGACCTTCGCGCACGCGCGGCGGTCGTCACGCCGTACAAGGGCGACTACTACACCCAGGCGAAGAAGGAGACGAACACGGCCATCGAGGAGACCCTCCGGACAGAGCGCCGCTGCGGACTCGACCTCTGCTTCGGCCGCATCTCCGTCACGGAACGTGTCGTCGCGTACCAGAAGAAGTCGGTCCGCGACCAGTCCACATTGGAGACGCTCCAGCTGGACCTGCCGGAGACGAGCTTCGAGACCGAGGCGATCTGGTACGTGCCGGAACCGGAACAGCTGACCGGCCTCGAAAGGATGCCGACCCTCCTCGGGACGCTCCATGCGGCGGAGCACTCGATGATCGCGCTGCTCCCCCTGTGGGCGATGTGCGACCGGTGGGACATAGGCGGCCTCTCCACGAACATCCACTTTCAGACCGACGCACCGACAGTCTTCGTCTACGACGGGCATTCCGGAGGCGTCGGGATCACCGAGCGCGGCTTCAACGCCTTCGAGGGCTGGGTCGAGGACACGGCGCGCATGCTCGAGGGCTGCCCCTGCACCGGAGGCTGCCCGTCATGCGTCCAGAGCCCGAAGTGCGGCAACCTGAACGAGATGCTCGACAAGGGCGGAGCGCTGACCCTCCTACGGAGAATGGCGGCGGCATCGACATCCGTGAGTTGACCGAGGCCGAGCTTCCGCTCGTCGATGCCCGCCTGCCGCTGCACCGTCTCGACAGCGCGCAGACCTACCTGGTCGCATGGGACGGAGACGAGCCGGTCGGGCACGCACACGTCTCCTGGACGGAGACGAAGCTCGGCGCACCCGAGATCCAGGACGTTTTCGTCCCGGAAGAGCTGCGCGGTCGCGGCATCGGCACGGAGCTCTCACGGGCCGCGGAACGACTGGCTCACGAGCGCGGGCACGGCCGGATCAGCATCAGCGCGAGCGTCGCGAACGAGGGTGCGCTCCGGCTGTATCGACGCCTGGGCTACCGGGACGCCGGCCTGGGGCCACAGCGAGTAGCGGGCGCGATCCTCATCCGCGGGAAGGCCGTCGAGGTCGACGACACGCTCGTCTACCTGGTCAAGGAGATCGCCGCCGCTTCAACGTGAAGCCGTAACCGTAAGGTTGGCTCCGTGGCTCCTCGCGAAGCACTCGGTGGAACGCTCGTGCTCGGCGGCGGCTTCGCGGGCGGGTACGTCGCGCGCCTCCTTGGTAGGCGAGGCGCGACAATCGTCTCGCCGGAGAACTTCATGCTCTACACGCCGATGCTGCCGGAGGCGGCGTCCGGCACGCTCGAGCCGCGGCACGTTGTCGTCCCGCTGAGGATGATGTGTCCGCGGGCCGAACTGATCCTCGGCCGGGCAAGCGCGGTGGATACCGAGCGGCGGCGAGTGACCGTCGAGACGGAGGACGACGTCATCGCCGTCCGGTACTCGAACCTCGTCGTCGCGCTCGGCGCGGTCTCGCGAACGCTGCCCATCCCCGGTCTGGCCGAGCATGCGCTTGGCTTCAAGTCGCTGGCGGACGCGATTCAGCTGCGGAATCACGTGTTGCGGCGGCTCGAGGCCGCCGCCTCCGCTGCCAGCGAGGGCCGGCAACGACGCGAGCTCACGTTCGTCTTCGTCGGCGCCGGGTACGCGGGCGTGGAGGCGCTGGCCGAGCTCGCCGACCTCGTGCGCGATGCACTCCGCTACTACCGCACGTTGCGTGAGACACCGCAGCACTGGGTGCTCGTCGACGCGGCGCCGAAGATCCTCCCCGAGATCCCCAGCAAGCTCGGCGACTATGCCGCGCGTGAGCTCGAGCGCCGCGGGGTCGACATCCGCGTCGGCACGACGCTGGAATCGGTCGAGCCGCACGCCGCCGTACTCTCGGACGGTACTCGGATCCTGACTGGCACGGTCGTCTGGACGGCCGGCGTGCGCGCGAACCCGCTCAACGAGCAGCTCGGGATTCCGGTCGACGATCGCGGGCGCATCGTCGTCGACGCGTCGCTACGAGTCGAAGATCGAGAGCACGTCTGGGCGCTTGGGGACGGAGCGCGTGTCCCGAACGAGGCGACGCCCGGTCAGTACGACCCGCCGACCTGTCAGCACGCGCTTCGCCAGGCGCGACGGCTGGCCAAGAACCTCACGGGGGAAGCCAGGCCCTACCGCTACCGCATGCTCGGGCAGGTGGCGACACTCGGTCGCTACAAGGGGATCGCCGAAGTGCTTCGCCTGCGACTCAGAGGCTTCCCGGGCTGGTTCGTGACCCGCACGTACCACCTCTACCAGCTTCCGCTCCTCACCCGAAAGCTCCGCGTCGTCGTCGACTGGACGACGGCGCTCTTCTTCCGTCGCGACATAGCCGAGCTCGGGATGCTCGGCCACCCCGAGCGGCTCGAGCCGTGACCATCTGGCCCGGCTCCCTCACCGTCCGCGACGTCTACGACGCCCTCGTCTCTCCGAGGGTGTACCGCATGCCTGGAGCCATGAAATGAGGGACGAGACCGGAACGGCGTTCGATGCTCGCTGCATCGCCGCGCTCCAGGCGGTCCTCGGCAGAGCGCAACCGGCGCAGGACCACGCGACGCTGCGCATCGCCGCAGCGTCCACCTAGCTGCCCAGACTCTTCAGCGCCTCGGTCAGCCGCTGCCTCGTGGTCAACACGCCCTCGAAGAGATCGCCCTGCTCCCGCACGCGCTCCAGCACGACCGGCATCGTGAACGAGAGCGGGTCGAGGTCCTCGTCGACCTCGTCCCAGCGGAGCGGCGTCGACACCGGGGCGCCGGGTCGAGGACGGACCGAGTAGGCCGAGGCGATCGTCTTGCCCTCGCCGTTCTGATTCGCATCGATGAGAACTCCTCGCCGCTTCGACCTCGTCCATTCCGTGGTTGCGAGCCCACGGTTGCTGCGTGCGATCGCTCCCGCGACGATCTCGGCGAACTGGCGGGTGTCCGCATAGGTGTAGCGACGCTCGAGCGGTACGAGGATGTGCATCCCCTCTGCACTCGAAGTCTTCGGGAAGCCCACGAGCCCGAACGCGTCAAGCGCCTGCTTGACCAGGAGCGCCACCTGAACGGTTTCCTTGAAGCCGACGTCAGGTGAGGGGTCCAGATCGAAGAGCACCCAGTCAGGGCGCTCGGGCTTGTCGACTCGCGAGTACCAGGTGTTCATGTCGACGCAGCCCATGTTCACCATCCACAGCAGCGCCAGCTCGTCGTTCGCGACTGGAAAGTTGACCCACTTCCTCTGCCGGGGAGACTCGCGCGTCGACACGAGCGTCCGGAATCTCGGGATCCAGTCGGGCATGTGCGAGGGCGCGTCCTTCTGGAAGAACTTCTTACCTTCGATCCCGTCGGGAAAGCGCACCATCGTGAACGGACGCTCCTTGAGGTGTGGGACGAGCACCGGTGCGACGGCCCGGTAGTACTCGAGCAGATCGCCCTTCGTGATCCGCTCGACCGGGAAGAAAACCTTGTCGAGGTTGGAGAGCTTCAGCTCTCTCGAGCCCTGTTTGACCCGGTCTGCGACTGGTTCCTCGCGCCGTACCTCCTCCCCGAGCTTGTCTTCCCGGAGTCCCTTGTAGGAAGGCGCGCGCAGGCGCCCGTCGTGCGTCCACTCGGCGAACTCGACCTGGGCAACCAGCTCGGGCTCGACCCAGATCACATCGCTCTTCCGCACCTTCGGCATCTTCGGGACCTCGCGGAACGGCGCGGTCGGCCGCCGCAGCGGCCGCAGCTTGTCCAGCAGCTTCTCGATCTCCTTCGCGTTGAACCCGGTCCCGACATTGCCCGCGTACACCAGCTCGCCGCCGGCGTAGTAGCCGAGCACGAGCGAGCCGAAGCTGGACGCCCGTGTCCCCGTTCCCTTCGTGTAGCCGGCGACGACGAACTCCTGCTCGTGGTGCGTCTTGACCTTCAGCCAGTCGCGCGTGCGCTTGCCCGGCAAATAGCGCGAATCGAGCCGCTTCGCGATGATTCCCTCCAGCTGTTGCTCCCTGGCGGCCGCGAGCAGTGCCTCGCCGTCGTCGAAGGCCTCAGAGAGTCGCACCGTCCTGTTGCGTTTGTCGAGGAGCTGCTCGAGCCGCTTGCGGCGCTCGACGAGCGGCAGGTCGACCAAAGGCTCGCCCTCGACCTCGAGCACGTCGAAGACGTAGTAGACGAGCGGCGTCCCCGCCTTACCCTGCTGCATCGCTGAGAAGCTCGAACGGCCCGAGTCGTCGAGCGCGCAGACCTCGCCGTCCAGCACGCAGTCCGGAGTCTTGACGGCCTTGGCGATCTCCCTGGCGACGTTCTGGAAGCGAGCCGTCAGATCGTTGCCGTTTCGGCTCGTGAGCGCGACCTCGCTGCCCCTGACGGTCGCGACGGCACGATACCCGTCCCATTTGACCTCGAAGGCCCAGCCTGCTCCCGGCGGAACGTCCTGTGCGAGCGACGCCAGCATCGGCGCATATGCACTACTGCTCGGCTTGGGCGTCGGGGCGGCGGTGCCCTCTTCCCGCTTGCGGATGATCAGCCAGTTCTTCTCGTCGCCGCTCAGGTGCGCCGGCACGAGCGCCCAGATCCCGTCCAGCCGCTTCCCGTGCAGACGGACGGTGAGGCCGCCGTTCTTCTTCTCCTCGAGCAGCTCGTACGTTCCGCTGTCCCAGATCTCGACCGTGCCCGCGCCGTACTGGCCCTTGGGGATCTCTCCCTCGAAGGCCCCGTACTCCAGCGGGTGATCCTCGACGTGCACCGCAAGGTGTTGCTGGCCCGGCTGGAGCGGCACCCCCTTCGGTACGGCCCAGCTCGCAAGCGCTCCGTTCCGCTCGAGCCGGAAGTCGTAGTGCAGCCGGCGCGCGTCGTGCCGCTGCACGACGAAGATCGGCTCCTTCGTCTTCCCCTTCTCACCCCCGAACGGCTCCGGGGTTTCCTTGGGGTCGCGCTTGCGCTTGTACTCAGACAGGTTCTGCGAGGGCATCTACGAAGCTTTGCGCTTCGAACCACCCTTGCGCTGCTTCTTCGTCCGCTCCACCGATTCACGAAGCGCCGCCATCAGGTCGACGACCTCCGCCTCGGGCTC
>VAWR01000115.1:0-8122 GCA_005885245.1 Actinomycetota bacterium
TGACGCGCGAGCAGGTCGAGGCGCTCGAGCTGCAGCCCGGCCAGATCGTGTACGTGCGCCCGACGCGCCAGACGGTTTTCGCGGACTAGAACTGCGTCAGTGCGGCTGCCAGGCGTCCGCGTCCGCGGACAGCTCCTCGATCGCCGCCGGCAGTTCGCCTCTCGCGAGATCTCCGACCGTGACGTGCTCGAGCACCGCGCGGCGGTTGGCGCGAACCGCGATCCAGACCTCTCGCAGGCGCTCCGCAGAGCCAGCGTACTCGACCGTCTCGGGTCCGATTCCGCGCACGTTCGCGATCGGGCCCTCGACCGCTCGAACCACTTCGGCTACGGTCACCTCGTCCGCCGGCCGCGCGAGCCAGTAGCCGCCTTCGACGCCGCGCTGGCTCCGGACGATGCCGGCATGACGTAGATCGCCGAGGATGTTCTCGAGGAACTTGAGGGGAATCTCTTGCGCCTGCGCGATCCGTTCGCCCTTGACCGGCCCGTCTGCGCTCGCAGCCAGCTCGATCACGGCCCTGAGCGCATAGTCAACTTTCGCGGAGACCCGCACGTCCGCATTCTTGCTCGAAAGGGACCTGGGGGAACCGGAAGGTTCCCCCAGGGTTCACGTGCGACTAGCCGACGACCGCGACGTAGAACGCGTGGTCAGCCGGACTTCCGGCACTGCTTCGGGTCTGGACGAAGATGCTGCTCGAGTTGTCCGAGGTCGGACACGTGCGGCCTTCGCTGCCGCCCCCGCACGGGCCGGCACTCGTCTCACCGCGCTGGTCGGATCCGTCCGCCGCGTATGCGGCGGAAGAGAGAATGGCCTTGCCGGTCACGGTGCTGCCGATGCTGAGGATGTACGTGCCGGCGCTTGGCTTCGCGGCGAGTGTGATGCCTCCGGACTGTGCGGCGATACCGCCGTCCGCACGGACGAGGGCCCACTTCCCGGCCGCGCTGCCGGCGCTGCCGGCCGGCCCAGCAGGTCCCTGGGGCCCGGCCGGGCCCTGGGCACCGGCAGGTCCTACAGGCCCACGCGGGATCTGGCCTGCCTTGAAGTCCCTTGCGAGCAGAGAGTGGTCCTTCACCTGCACAGTCGTCACGCTGTTCCGCGGGAGGGCCTGGCTGGCGGCATATCCCGTTCCGCCCAACGCGATCAACAGCGCAAGGCTCGCGACGACCAGCGCAGGCGACGGTCTGAACCTTCTGAACAGACTCATGCGTTTCCCCCTTGTCGTAGTCGTAGTCAGAGGCGATCTGAGTCCGAACCCTAGGAAATGGCTCTTTAGAGCCGTGTAAAGGGCGTCTTCCCATACCTCGTGACCGCCGGTTGCCCTCGTTCCGCAACGCGGGCGCGTTGTAGGACGGAGGTGTACGCGGGATCTCCCGCGGAGGTCTTACCGGCGTGATAGACGGCAAAGCGCGTGCACCAGGAGCCGGTGGCCAGCAGCGTCCCGGCCACCGCAGCGCCGACGCGTGTGCGTCCGGCCAGGAGCATCACGGCAGTTCCGCCGAGCAGCGCAGCCTGTCCGGCTCTCGCGTAACGCCCGCCTTCTCCCTTGCGGTACGGCTCGGCGACCAGCTCGCCCATGCGCTTCTCCATCACGCTTTGGGTGACGAGCTCCGTCACCGCGCCCATGATCCCGAGCCTGCGTGCCGGCCGACCTCGCTCGCTGGGCGTCAGGGCTGCCGCGATGCCGCCCGCCGCGGCGGCGGAGCTTCCGGCGAAGACGAGGGGCAATTCGTGCCTCGCTTCGTGCCAGGCCGGCACGACCGAATCCGCGACCAGTGCGCCTGTATAGGTCGCCATCGCGGGGCCCAGCAGACCCGAGACCGCCTGAGCGGTGGCTCGGATTCGCGGCAGGACCCCGAAGAGCTGGCAAGCCGCCGCGATGCCTGTCGACGTCCCTTCGGCAGCGACGATCCAGGTGCCGACGCTCATCGGTGAGGTCACCTTGAAGACGCGCAGCATGTTGTAGAAGCGCATCGGCCTGCCCAGATCCTTGATCAGGAAATACGGGCTCACGGTGACTCCGGCTGCGGCGACGTACAACGCGCGACGTGCCAGAGGCTCGTTTCCGGCTGCGCGCGCGGCGGCCGAGAGCGTCGCCGATGTACCCGCCAGCCCGCCCGCGAAGAAGTAGTGCGGAATCTCCGTCTTCCAGACGGGCTCCTTGATGATCGGTTTGCCGTAGTACGACAGCGCAGGCTCAGCCATCGGTTTCCCCCGCGAAAGCGAATGCGACCCCGGCCGCCAAAACTACCGCCGCCGCAGCGGCCGCGGCCCAGATCGCGCCGAGGTTCCTCGTCGGGTCGACCGGATCGGGCGGCAGGCCGTAGACCTCGGGCTCGTCCAGCAGTAGGAAGACGGAGCCCATGCCTCCGACCCCGTCGTTTTCGTCGGCGCCGTAAAGGCGCGCGTCGTCGACGCCCGACTCGCGGAGGTCCTCGAGCCGTCCGTGCGCGCGCTCGAGCAACTCGTCCAGCGGGCCGAACTGGATCGACTTCGTCGGGCACGCCTTGGCGCATGCAGGCTCGAGCCCGTCCTCGAGCCGGTCGTAGCAGAGCGTGCACTTGTGCATGCCGCCGTCGCCGCCGATCTCGCGCTTCGAGATGACGCCGAAGGGACACGCGGTGACGCAGTAGCCGCACCCGTTGCAGACGTCGTCCTGGATCACGACCGTTCCAAACTCGGTACGCGTGATCGCACCTGTCGGGCAGACGTCGAGGCAGCCCGCGTGCGTGCAGTGCTTGCAGACATCGCTGGACATCAGCCAGCGGAAGCCGTCGTCGACCTGCTGCTCGATGAACGCGACGTGCCGCCATGTGTTCGCGCTCAGCTCGCCGGTGTTGTCGTAGGAGTTGCCGCTCCACACGAGGCCGTCCTCCGGCACGAGGTTCCACTCCTTGCACGCGACCTCGCACGCCTTGCAGCCGATGCACACGCTCGTGTCGGTGAAGAAGCCGACCCGTGGCTGGATCTGCAGGCCGTAGGTGGTCTGCCCGTCACCGTGGCGCATCGCCGGACTCCTCCTCGTAGCCCGGGTAGGAGGCGACCAGCTCGAGCAGCTTCGGCCCGCGAGGCCGGCGGCCGGGCCGTACATCGCAGGTCGCCGCCTTGACCTCCTGGATGTGGACGTTGGGGTCGAGGGCGATCGAGGTGAGGTCGTTGCCCGAATCGCCGGTCGTGAGGCCTTTCCTGCCCCAGTGGTACGGCACCCCGACCTGGTGCAGTCTGCGCCCTTGCACCACGATCGGCACCATGCGCTCCGTAACCATGACACGCGCCTCGATCGCCGTTCGCGCAGTGATCACGGTCGCCCACGCGCCGTGCTCGAGCTGTCGTTCCTCCGCGAGTTCGGGCGAGACCTCGATGAAGAACTCCGGTTGGAGCTCGGAGAGGTACGCGAGCGTACGGGACATTCCGCCTGCGGTGTGGTGCTCGGTGAGCCTGTACGTCGTGACGACGAACGGATAGGCGTCGTCCTTCGCCGGGTTGTAGCGGTTGTGGTCGTGCGCGTGGAGTTGTCTGCACGGGTTCGAGCGTTGGCCGTACAGCAGGTTGTCGAAGGGGGACTCGTGCGGCTCGTAGTGCGTCGGCAGCGGCCCGTCCATCAGACCGACGGATGCGAACAGCCAGCCGCGGCCGTCGTTCTGGAGAACGAAGGGGTGGTCCCCGGCTATGGCCTCGTCGCCCGCGGCGTCGTCGGGCGGCCGGTAGTCGGGCGGCTTGTCGGGCGTGAAATCGGGGAAGTCGAGGCCGGTCCACTGCTTCTTCTCGGCGTCCCACCACACGTATTTCTTGCGCTCGGACCACGGGTTGCCCTCGGGGTCGGCGGACGCGCGGTTGTACAGGATTCGCTCGTTGGCCGGCCAGGCCCAGCCCCACTCGGAGGGGACTGCTCCCTGCTCCCAGTGCGGCGTCTTCCGCGCGGGCTGATTCTGCTCCTCCTTGAAGGCGCCGCAGTAGATCCAGCAACCGCACGATGTCGACCCGTCGTCGGCCAGCTCCTCGTACTTCGAGAGCGCCTTGCCCTCGGATCCGACGCCGTTGATCTCGCGCAGCACCTCCGCCGCGCTCGGCTCTTCGTGCTCGCCGGAGGTCGCGTAGGCCCAGTCGAGCGCGAGGATGCCACGGTCGATCGGGTCGGTGGAGTCCTTCAGCTTCGCTCGGATCTTGCGGCCGAGGTGGTACGTGAAGCCGAGATCGGAGCGGCAATCCTCCGGCGGCTCGACGGCTTTCCAGTGCCATTGGAGGAGGCGCTGCGTGTTCGTGAAGGATCCGTCCTTCTCGACATGCGTCGCCGCCGGGAGGAAGAAGATCTCCGTCGCGACTTCGTCCGGCTTCAACTCGCCGGTTTCGATCTCCGGCGCGTCGTACCAGAAGGACGCGCTCTCGATCTCGACGAAGTCGCGCACGACGAGCCACTCGAGACTGGCGAGGGCCAGTCGTTGCAGCTTCGAGTTCGCCGATCCGACCGCCGGGTTCTCGCCGAACAGGAAGAAGCCCTTGACGTTTCCCTCGAGCATGTCGAGCGCGGACTGGTACGTGCTGTGATCGCCGTTGATACGCGGCAGGAGGTCGAAGCAAAAGTCGTTCTCCCTCGTCGCGTTCGCTCCGTAGAACGCCCTGAGTTGGCTGATCGAGAACGTAGGGAACTTCGCCCAGCGTCCGGTGCTGCTGCCATGGCTCTCGAGGTACTCCTGCAGTGAGGAGACCTCCTCGCCGTGGGGCATCGGCAGGTAGCCGGGCAGGATGTTGTAGAGCGTGGCCATGTCGGTCGATCCCTGGATCGACGCGTGGCCGCGCAACGCCATGATCCCGCCTCCCGGCCGGCCGATGTTGCCGAGCAGCAACTGAATGATCGCAGCGGTGCGGATGTATTGCACTCCAACCGAGTGCTGGGTCCAACCGACGGAGTAGACGACCGAGCCGGTGCGCTCCCGCCCGGAGTTGTCGCACATCGTCTCGGCGACCTCGAGGAACTGCTCGGGCGTGCAGCCGCAGATCTCGGCCACCAACTCGGGTGTGTAGCGGCTGAAGTGTCGCTTGAGGATCTGGAAGACGCAGCGCTCGTGCTGCAGCGTCTCGTCTTCTTCAGGGGGCTCGCCATGCGTGAGACCACCGGACTGCGCTCCGTGTCCGGACTGCTCGCCCTTCGTGCCGCCTTTGGAACGCTCCCCTGCGGTCTCCTGTTCGGGCATCCCCGCGTAATGCCAGGTGCTCGTGTCGTAGATCCTCTTGTCCTCGTCGAAGCCCGAGAAGAGCCCGTCGAGATCCTCGGTGTCACGGAACCGCTCGTCGACGATCACCGGTGCGTTCGTATAACGCTTGACGTACTCGTCGAACCAGCGCTCGTTCTCGATGATGTAGCGAACGATTCCGCCGAGAAAGGCGATGTCTGTGCCCGCACGGATCGGGACGTACTTGTCGGACATCGCGCTCGTCCGCGTGAAGCGCGGGTCGACGTGCATGACCTTCGCGCCGCGGAGCCGCGCTTCCATCACCCACTGGAAGCCGACCGGATGGTTCTCGGCCATGTTCGAGCCCATGATCAGGATCGAGTCGGCGTTCCGCAGATCCTCCTGGTATGTCGTGGCACCCCCTCGCCCGAACGAGGTCCCCAGACTGGGGACCGTGGAGCTGTGTCATATGCGTGCCTGGTTTTCGACCTGGACGATGCCGAGGCCGATGCACAGCTTCTTGATCAGGTAGTTCTCCTCGTTGTCGAGGGTTGCGCCGCCCAGGCTGGCGATGCCCATCGTGCGATTGAGCTTGTTGCCGTCCGCATCCTCGTCTTGCCAGGTGGCGCGCCGGGTCTCGATCACGCGCTCCGCGATCATCTCCATCGCCTCGTCGAGGCTCAGCTCCTCCCAGGCATTCCCGTACGGCCGGCGGTACTTCACCCTCAGCTCGCGGCCGGGATTGGTGACGAGCGACTTCGTCGCAGAGCCTTTGGGACAGAGCCGCCCGCGGGAGATCGGGCTCGCCGGATCGCCTTCGATCTGACTGACCGCGCCGTCCTTCACGTAGACGAGCTGACCGCACCCGACGGCGCAGTACGGACAGACCGACTTGACGACGCGGTCCGCGTCGGCGGTTCGCGGGCGCAGCTGTTCAGTTTGCTTCGAGCGGACGGCACGACCGAGACCGAGCGCGTCACCCTCGCTGAACTGGCGTAGCAAAGGCCAGCGCCCGACAAGCCCGGTCAAACCCACGACCCCTGTGTTCCGGCATAGGTGTCCGGTGAAACCGACCCGGGTAGTCCGCCTTCATGCGACGCGTTGCGGTCTGGGCCGGTTGGTACGTCGGCCTCTTCGCCGTCTGGCTGCTCCTGGTGGGCACGGTCCAGCGCGTCGAGCTGATCGCAGGCGTTTGCGCCGCGGCGATCGGCGTCACTGCCACCGGGGTCGTGCGTGCACAAGGGCTGCTCAGCTTCCAAGTCGAGTGGCGCTGGCTCCGACTCGCCTGGAGGCCGCTTGCCCGCGTGGTGCCGGAGTTTTTCAAGCTGCTCGCTGCGCTCGTCCGACGTCCTGAGGGAACATTCAGGCAACTCGAGTTTCCTGCCGGAGGCGAGCGGGCGGCCGACGCAGGCCGGCGCGCCTTCGCGGTGCTGGCGGGCTCACTTGCCCCCAACCGTCTCGTCGTCGACTTCGACCCGGAGACGGGCAAAGCGCTCGTGCACGACCTCGTACCCGGAGCAGGCTCAGCCGACCTCCCGTGAACGTCTGGCTGTGGGGTGCGACGGGACTGCTCGTGGGTTTCGTCCCGTGCGGGTGGATCTCGCTCCGGGCGAGCCGGATCGATGCGCTCGTCGCCTTGCAGACGGCGGGGACGGTCACCGCATTGACACTCGTTCTTCTCTCGGAGGGGTTCGACCGCTCCTCGTACATGGGCGTCGCCCTCGCGCTCCCGTTCTTGGGCTTCGTCGGCACGCTGCTGATCGCACGCTTCATGGGGGGTCATCGGTGACGCCGCACGAACTCGTCCTCGGAATCCTGATCGGCTCCGGTGTGGTCGGCGAACTGCTGTGTTGCGCCGGTCTTGTCCTCATGCGCAACGTCTACGCCCGGCTTCATTACGCGATGGCTGCGTCGAGCTTGCCGCCCTTCTTGGTGGCTGTCGCGGTGATCGTCGAAGAGGGATGGACGCAACCCGGCATCAATGCTCTCGTTGTCGCCGTCACGCTCTTCCTCGTCAGCCCTGTAGCGGCTCACGCCACCGCGCGTGCCGCGCGGAGCCGGCGGCGATGATCCCGCTCCAGATCGTGACGCTCGCTCTCGTCGCCCTCGGGGCTCTGGCGGTCGTGACGACACACGATCCGCTTCGTCAGACGCTCGTGACCGGGCTCTACGGGCTGGCGCTCGCCGTGCTCTTCGTCGTGCTCCAGGCGCCAGACGTGGCGCTGTCGGAGATCGTCGTCTCGAGCGTGGCGACACCGTTCATCCTCTTGACCGCGCTCGCCAAGATGCAGGGGCGCCGGCGGAAATGAGCCGCCGCGGGCGCCTCATCCTGTTCGGAACGTCCGCCGGAGTCTTCGGGGCCATACTCGTCTGGGGGCTCACCGGACTGCCGGCGTTCGGGGGGTTCAACGGCGAGTACGGCCAGATCGTGAACGGCGTCGCCGGTAGGGAACGCCACGTCACCAACGTTGTCGCGGCGATCGTGTTCGACTATCGCGGCTTCGACACCCTCGGCGAGGAGTTCATCCTCTTCGGCGCCGTCATGGGCGTTGCCCTCTTGCTGCGGGAGGCACGCGACGACCGGGAACGTCCCCGGGACGAGGTGCGGAGCGACGCCGTGCGTGCCGTCGGACTCGCCATGGTGGGGCCGACGGTCGTCTTCGGGCTCTTCATCGTCGCCCATGGCTATCTCACTCCGGGCGGGGGTTTCCAGGGCGGCATCGCACTCGCGTCCGCACTCGTCCTTCTCTACGCGTCGGGGCGCTATCGCGCCTTCCGTGCCGCCAGCCCGCAAGAGCTCGTCGACTTCACCGAGGGAATCGGTGCAGGCGGTTACGCGGTGGTCGGGATCGCCTCGTTGCTTGCGGGCTCGCTCTATCTGCAGAACTTCGTCGACCTCGGCACGAAGGGCACGCTCGCCGCCGGCGGCACGATCGCGCTGCTGAACGCCGCCA
>VAWR01000115.1:8175-18026 GCA_005885245.1 Actinomycetota bacterium
GCCTCCCACATCCGCCTGAGCTAGCCCGATGACCTTTCTTCCCTACGCTCTCGCGGCCTGGATCTTCATCGTCGGTCTCTACGGGGTGGTGACGAGCCGGCATTTCGTCCACCTGGTCATCTGCCTGGGGATCGCTCAGTCGTCGACCTACGTCCTGCTGCTCGCGATCGGTTATCGCACCGGCAAGAAGGCGCCGATCTTCACCAGCGGCGTGCCGGCCAGAGTGGGAGCCGTCGATCCGGTCGTCCAGGCATTGACGTTGACCGACATCGTCGTCGGCGTGACCGTGGCCGCTCTGCTGCTCGCGCTCGCGATCGACATCTGGAAGCGGGCAGGCACCGTCGATCCTGACCAGATCAGGAAGGACAGACGATGAGCCTCGCTCGCCTTCGGCTCGCTCGCGTGAGGAAAACCATGTTTCCCTCACGAGCTCCCTTCTTTAGGTATCGCCTCCACCCTCGCGCCGCTGAGATCGCCGCGTGGGCGGAGGAGAAAGAAAGGGGAAAGCTCACGGTTTCCCCCGACGCCCCTTTCCCCGCTCATTGGGCGAAGGCAGCCCAATGAGCACCACGCTCGTCCCGCTGGTCGTCGTCCTCCCGCTGCTGGCCGCCGCCGGGCTCGCCGCGGTCGCGCAGCTCGCTCCGGCCCGCTTCGACGACCTCGTCGCGATCGCCGTCTCGGCCGCGGTGACGGTCCTGTGCGTCCTGCTCGTCTTTCGCGCCGCTAACCGGACGATCGAGTACTGGTTCGGCGGCTGGAAACCGCGCAACGGCATCGCCATCGGGATCTCGTTCAGCGTCGATCCGCTTTCTGCGGCCGTGGCGGCCCTCGTCGCCGTGCTTGCGACCGCCGCCCTGATCGTGTCCTGGGACTACTTCGACGGCGGTGTGCCGCAGTACTTCTGCGCGCTGATCCTCGCGTTCGAGGGCGCGATGGTTGGGTTTGCGCTCTCGAGCGATCTCTTCAACATGTTCGTCTTCTTCGAGCTGATGAGCGTCGCCGCGTTTGCCTTGACGGCGTACCGGATCGAGCAGCCATCGGCGTTGCAAGGTGCCATCAACTTCGCGGTCGTGAACTCGATCGGAGCATTCATGTTGTTGACGGGAATCGCGCTGCTCTACGGGCGAACCGGTGCCCTCAACCTCGCTCAGATCGGACAGGTCTTGGCGCGAGGGAAGGCCGACGGGCTCGTGGTCGTCGCCTTCGCGCTGGTGACCGTCGGGTTTCTCAGCAAGGCCGGAGCGGTTCCGTTCCACTTCTGGCTCTCGGACGCATATGCCGTCGCACCCACGCCCGTGTGCATCGTTTTCGCCGGCGTGATGAGCGATCTAGGGCTTCACGGTGTCGCGCGAGTGTACTGGGAGGGTTTCTCCGGCGTTCTCGGGGGCCACGCCGAGGCGATTCGCGGCGTACTCATCGGGCTCGGCCTTCTCGCAGCTTTGCTCGGCAGCGTGATGGCGTTCGTCCAGTCCAGCTTGAAGCGGATGCTGGCCTTTGTCGTCATCAGCCATATCGGGGTCTTTCTCGCCGCGGTCGGTCTGCTGACCGCCCGCAGTTACGCCGCTGCGACCCTGTACGTCGTCGCCGACGGGCTCGTGAAGGGTGCGATCTTCTGCGGTGTTGCGGGCCTTGCGCGTGCCACGGGACACACGGACGAACTGCGGGGGTACGGAAGTGGACGGAATCTTCCACGGACGGCGGTGGTCGTCGGGATCGGGGCCCTCGGTCTCGCCGCGCTGCCGCCCTTCGGGACGTTCCTTGCACAGTCGCTCCTCGCGAAGTCCGCCGAGGCAGTCGGCTACGGTTGGCTGCCCGCGGTGCTGGCGGGGGCCACCGCCCTGTCGGCAGCAGCGGTTCTCCGCGCGTCGGCTCGCTTGTTCCTCGGACTGGGCCCGCGCCGCGATCCGTTGCTCGAGGCAGCCCCGCCCGGCGAGGAGGCCGAAGTGAAGCCGACTCCGCGCGCCGGCGTACTCCTCTGGGGGCCGGGCTTGGCGCTTTTGGCGGCGGGTCTGGGACTCGCCTTCATCCCCGGGTTGGCAAGTAGCGCGATCGAGCACGCGACGCGGTTCGTCGATCGGCCGGTTCTCGCGCGCGAGACGCTGCACAGCGTGTCCCCGGCACAGCTTCGGGCGCAGCGCTTTCACGTCACCGGAGAGAGCTACACATATGGAACCGCGACCGTCCTCGCCGCGCTTGGTTTTGCCTGGCTGGGGCTGTACCGGCGACGGCTGCCCGCGGCCGTCAGGCGAGCAACGGCACGAAGGGTAGACCCCGCGATCGAGCGGCTGAAGCTCCTTCACGACGGTGTCGTGGGCGACTATGTGACCTGGCTGGTATTCGGCACTGCCGGCGTGGGCGCGCTCTTTGCGCTCGTGCTTCGTTAACCGAGGCTTAACGGAGCACAACCCCGGATTAAGACCTTCCCCGCTAGAACGAAGGCGTGCAGGCCAGCTTCCGTGTTCCGCGCGCTCTCGCGGGCCTTCTCGCTGCCGCTCTCCTCGGAGGAGGCATCGCGCTCGGCGGCGCGGCTGCGTTCGGCAAGCTCGGCAACAAGACGACGATCATCCGGGAAGAGGTGGCTTCCCGGTCCTCGGCTCCCGCGGCCTTCCAGCAGGGCAAGCAGCGGTCGATCAACGAGATCTATCGCGCCTCGGCGCCCGCCGTCGTGCACATCGAAACGACGACGCGCGTCAAGCAGCCCGCGGATCCCTTCTTCGGCAATCCCTTCGGGACCTCCCAGACGCAGCGTGCACTCGGTTCTGGCTTCGTCATCGACAAGGCCGGTCACATCGTCACGAACTATCACGTGGTGCAGGGAGCAAGCCTCATCCAGGTGAGCTTTTCGAACAACGAGCGCTTCAAGGCGAAGGTCGTTGGCGTCGATCCCTCGACAGACGTCGCCGTTCTGAAGGTGAACGTCAAGTCGCGCGCGCTCAAGACGCTGACGCTCGGGAACTCTGACGACGTGCGGGTTGGCGATCAAGTCATCGCCATCGGCAATCCCTTCGGCCTCGACCGTTCGGTCACGGCGGGCATCGTCAGCGCCGTGCAGCGCCGCATCGAGGCGCCGAACAACCTTTCGATCGCGCACGTCATTCAGACCGACGCCGCCCTCAACCACGGCAACTCGGGTGGTCCCC
This sequence comes from Actinomycetota bacterium, assembly GCA_005885245.1. Classification (GTDB taxonomy): domain Bacteria; phylum Actinomycetota; class Thermoleophilia; order Gaiellales; family Gaiellaceae; genus 3-1-20CM-4-69-9. Next base: position 11,316 of record VAWR01000115.1, read on the forward strand.
TGCTGAACGCGCAGGGCGAGGTGATCGGCGTGAACGCCCAGATCGAGACGGGCGGCCAGACCCAGGGCAACGTCGGCATCGGCTTCGCGATCCCGATCAACACCGTGAAGGCCGTCGTTGCAGAGCTGATCAAGCACGGCAAGGTTCAGCACGCGTTTCTCGGCATCGAGGGGAAGACGTTGCAGCCGAACATCGCGCGTCTGTTCCATCTGCCGGTGACCAGCGGCGTGCTCATCGCCTCCGTTCGACCGAACACCGGCGCCGCCGAGGCAGGGCTCAAGGCCGCGACGAATCAGATCACGGTCGAGGGTGAGAGCTGGCCGGCTGGTGGCGACGTGATCGTGAAGGCCGACGGTCAACCCGTTCCGACGATCGAGCGGCTCATCGACTTCATCTCGACGAAGAAACCCGGCGACAAGATTGGTCTCGAAGTCATTCGTGGCGCCAGCCGCGTCCATCTGAGCGTGACGCTCGGGCGGCAACCATGAAGCTGCGATCGAGTCGCCCCGACTGGCCCCGTACCCCTGGGGGCCAGCTTCCGCCGGAGCCGTAGGCCAGCACGGCGCGCGGAAGCGCCGAGCGAGAGGCCCGCTCGCCTGCCCGGGCCTCTCGCTCGCAACTTCATGCCGTGCCAGGCTTCAGCCTGGCTTGGCCGTACAACACCCGGGCCCGCTCGCCTGCCCGGGCCTCTCGCTCGCAACTTCATGCCGTGCCAGGCTTCAGCCTGGCGTGTGCGCGGCCGCGAGCGCTTGCTCGGCGGCAGCCTTGAGGCCCTCGCTGTAGCTCGGGTACACGTGGTGCATGAAGGCGAGGTCGTCCACGGTGAGGCCGAGCTTCAGAGCCGGGGTCAAGCTCCCGACGATGTCGCTTGCGCCGCGCGAGACGACGTGGACGCCGAGGACGCGCCGTGTCTCTCGGTCGAACACGATCTTGAAGAGACCGTGCTTCGCGCCGATGTACTGAGCGCGCGTCACCGACGGCAGCGGATGCTTCACGACGTCCACGTCGAAGCCCTGCTCTGACGCCTCCGTTTCGGTGAGGCCGACACCGCCGAGTTCGGGGTCGGTGAAGATCGCGGTCGGCAGAACGGAGTAGTCCGCGCGGCGCGAGCCGTCACCGAACATGTCCTCGATCGCGATCCGGGCCTGGTACTGCGCGATCGGCGTCAACATCGGACCGGCGGCGACGTCGCCTGCCGCCCAGACCCCGCCGACGTTCGTCCGCTGGCGATCGTCGACGGCGATGCGGCCGTGAGTGAGCTCGAGACCGATACGCTCGGGCTCGAGCGCTGTCACATTGGGCTCGCGCCCGGAGGCGAGCAAGACGTGGGAGACGCTGACAGTCGTGCCGGCGACTGCGGCCTCGATCCGGCTGCCGCTGCGCGAGAACGAATCGACGTCGGCGTTCAGCATGACCTCGACGCCCTCGTCTTGCAGTACAGCCTGCAGTTCTGCGGCGGCCTCGTGGTCGGAGCGTCCGGCGATCTGGGGCCCGTGGTTCACGATCGTCACCCGTGAGCCGAAGCGCGCGAAGATCTGCGCGAACTCGAGCCCGACCGGCCCGGCGCCGACGATCAGCAGCGACTCGGGAACCTCCTCCAGCTCCAGTGCGCTGACGTGGTCGATCCACTCGATCCCTTCGATGCCAGGGATCGGTGGGACGGCCGTCCTGCTGCCGGTCGCGACGAGCACTCTTTCGCCCGAAAGCTCGCGATCGCCCACGCGAACCGTCTGCGGGTCGACGAAGGTTGCTCGCCCTGGAACGACACCGTAGCCCGCCTCCGTCAGCACCTGCATCCAGCTCTGCTGGTCGCGACGGAGCGAGTTCTTCCAGGCTCGAGCCCGCGCGAGGTCGATCGTCGGCGTCGGCAGGTCGAGGCCCCGCTCCGCAGCATGGTGCTGGACGTCGTGCATCAACTCGGCCGCGACGACGTACGCCTTCGTCGGGCGACAGGCGACGTTGGGGCAGGATCCGCCCCACAATCCGTTTTCGACCAGCGCGACCCGCGCGCCGAACTGGCGGGACGCTCTCCCGGCGCCGTCGCGAGCTGCGGAGCCGGAGCCGAGGACGAGCAGGTCATAGCGGTCAGCGCTCATGTGCCTCCTGTCTTGATGCATCGGGGCGGCGTTACAGTCGCCGGATGGAGCAGGTCCTTTCGCCGCACGACGCACGGCTGCTGGAAGGACTTCGAGCGGGTGATGAGGCGGCGTTCGTCGCCTTGATGCGCGAGTACGGCGCCGGGATGCTGAGGGTCGCGATGATGTACGTGTCGTCCCGCGCGGTCGCAGAGGAGGTCGTGCAGGAAGCCTGGCTCGGCGTCCTCAGGGGGATCGGCAGGTTCGAGGGCCGCTCTTCGCTGAAGACCTGGCTCTTTCGCATCGTCGCGAACACTGCCAAGACGCGGGGGATGCGTGAGTCGCGCAGCATTCCCTTCTCGTCGCTCGGCGACGACACCGGCGGCGAGCCGACGGTCGATCCGGACCGCTTTCTCGGGTCGGGCGAGCGCTTCCCGGGTCATTGGGCCGTGCCACCTCAGGCGTGGGCTCCCGAGGGGCGGCTGCTCTCCCAGGAGACGATCGACGTGATCGAGCGTGAGATCGACCGCTTGCCGGCGGCCCAGCGGGCCGTGATCACGATGCGCGACGTTCAGGGCTTCACCTCAGAGGAGGTTTGTAACGCCCTGGACTTGTCGGAGACGAACCAACGGGTGCTCTTGCACCGCGCCCGAGCGAAGGTCCGTGGCGCACTCGAGGAGTACATGAGATGAGGCTGGAGCGAGAACTGGCGTGTCAGGAGGTCGTCGAGCTGGTGACGGCGTACCTCGAAGACTCGCTGTCTCCTGAAGACCGGGAACGCTTCGAGGAGCACCTGGTCTTCTGCGACGGTTGTCAGAACTACCTCGCGCAGATGCGGGACACGATCGCGGCGACTGGCCGAGTGCCCCCGGGCGCGCTCCCCGCGGGGCTCGAGGAGCGGCTGCTTGAAGCATTTCGTGGGTGGCGAGCCTCGTGATCGCGTACAAGTTCCTGCGCCCGGGTTGCATCGCGCCGTACACCGGCTTTCGCTGGCCCGTGGGCGAGTGGGTAGATGCCGCCGGCGTCGACGCCTGCCGCGAGGGCATCCACGCATGCTCGGTGCGGCACCTGCCGATCTGGCTCGGACCGGAGCTCTGGGAGATCGAGCTGGACGGAGAGATCGTCGAGCACAGTCGGAAGCTCGTAGCGCCCCGCGGTCGCCTGGTACGCCGCATCGAAGGTTGGAACGACGGTCTGATCCGAGACTTCGGCCGCGCCTGCGTGAAACGGACACGCGAGCGGGTCGGATTCCTCCCGGTGATCTCCGGCTACGTGTTCGACGCCGACCGCCTCGCGGGCCTCGGCCGGGTGCCGCTGGCCGCGTTCGCGGCCGCACGCGCAGCCGAATGGTGCGACGGTCCGGCCGGATACGAGGAAGAGCGTCGGCTGCAGGCGGTCTGGCTCGCGGAGCGGCTCGGGCTCGGGCCTTTCGACTGGGCCTGAGGGCAGCGCCCGACTCGAGGGCCCGGGTGGGCGCGCGGACGAGGCGCGCTCCACGCCCGGCCCGACTGCGGCTGCGGACCAGACTGCCCGGACCCGCTCCTAGAGTGCCCGAAGACGCTCTGCCGTGACGGGTAGCCTTTTCGCGGTGGAGCAAGGCCGGATCGAACCGGGCCGAGCGACTCTGGCCCAGGAGGAGCTCGCCTGGGAAGAGGAACTCTGGCGAGGCGAAGACGGCGCCGATCACAGTGGCTGGTTCTGCGTCCGGACGAACCCGTTCCCGTGTCCCGCGACGGGCTGCACGTTCGTGGCGGTCTTCATGACCGCCGCGCATCTGATCCTCGTCTGGGAGCAGAGGGACGATCCCAACCTGCTGCATCACGCGCAGCGGGCCAAGGAGGTCGGCCGCAATCCGCGCATCGAGGAGTACGCCCACTCTTACGGTCCGAGTGCCTCGTACTACGCGTGGGAAGCAGCCGGAGGCCCGGTCCACGGCGTCAGAGCGAGTTGATCGAACAGCACTTCGGGCGCTCCTTGACCGTGGGCGTCGAGGAAGAGCTCTGGATCCTCGACGCGGCGACGCTCGACCTCGTCCCCGCGGTTGAAAAGCTCGTCGCCGGTGCGGAGAGGCGTCAGCTTGCGGGGGAGCTCAAGACGGAGCTGCACGCATCCGTCGTCGAGCTGACGACCGGGGTCAGCGCGGATGCAGACGAAGCCGTCGACCGCCTGCTCGAGCTTCGTTCGGCCGCCCGCGAGATCGCCGGGGAAAGCGGTCTACTGGTCGCTGCGTCCGGCTCGTATCCAACGAGCATTCCGGCCGAGCAGGACATCGCGCCGGTCGACCGCTACCGGGACTTCGTCGAGTACGCGGGGCCTTCCGCACGACGACAGGGTGTCAGCGGTTTGCACGTGCACATCGGCATGCCGGACGCGGACTCGTGTTTTCGCGTCATGGAGACGATTCTCCCGTGGCTGCCACTCGTCCTCGCGGTGTCCGCGAACTCGCCCTACTTCGAGCGCCGCGACACGGGCATGCTGTCGATCCGCGCCGAGGTGCTCGGCCTCCTCCCTCGTCACGGCGCCCCGCCCGCGTTTCGCGACTACGCCGGCTGGGAGGCGTTCATCGACCGGATGACGGCGAGCGGACTGGCGAACGACTACACGAGCTTCTGGTGGGATGTCCGCCTGCATCCTCGTTTCGGAACGCTCGAGATCCGGGCGCCCGACCAGGCCACGTCGGTCGAGCGGACGGCCGCCTTCGTTCGGCTCCTGCGTGCGTTGTGCGAGTGGGCGCTCAACGCGCCGCCGCGGGACTTCGATCCGGCCGAGCGTGGCGTGTACGAGCAGAACCGCTGGGCCGCCTCACGCTTCGGCCCGCACGGGAAATTGATCCATCCCGATCGGGACGTCGCGGTCAGCGTCCCCGAGCTCAGCCGAGAGCTGCCGGTTCCCCCGGACGGCCTGGACACCGCCACCTGCGAAGCAGATCGGCAGCTCGAGGTCGGCCGGGCCGATGGTCTGCGGGCTGTCTGCGCGGACCTGGTCGAGCGCTCGGTACCGTAGCGACGTGCCCGTTCAAAGCGAGACGATCCAGGTCAGCGGCGTCCGTTGCGAGCGCTGCGTCATGCGTCTCGCGAAGATGCTCGAGGGCCACGATGGTCTCGAGGCGGCGAACGCGAACCTGCTCGGTGAGGTCAGGGTCACCTGGGACGACGAGCGCACGTCGCGCGAAGCGCTGCTCGAGGCGATGGCCCGGGGCGGCTTCCGTGAGCTGGCTTCGGCCTGATTTCGAATAGCCGGAATTAGTACGGATAACCGGTCGTTTACACGAGGAACGCCTTGGTAGGGTGGCCGCGGGGATGAGCGAGACAACCCGGGAACCCGACGCTCGGCGCTTGGCAACCGACGCACGCGACCGCGTGCGTTTCGAGGAGGACGCGCTTGCATTGTCGGATCAGGTTTATCGGGTGGCCCGCCATCTCGTCGGCTCGCGCGAAGAGGCCGAGGATTTGATGCAGGAGACGTACGCTCGAGCGTTTCGCAGTTGGCGTTCCTTCCAGCCGGGCACCAATCTACGCGCCTGGCTCCTGCGCATCCTCACGAACCTGAACATCGACCGTGGTCGCCGACAGCAGCGCACGCCGGACCTGCAGCCGCTCGAGGAAGGCGACTACTTCCTCTACAACAAGCTCGAAGCCGCCGGCGAGGGGGGCAATGACGAGGAACGGGTCGTCGAGCGCCTGTCGCAGAACGACGTCGTGACTGCGCTGTCCGAGGTGCCGCACGATTTCCGCGACGTCGTCGTCCTCGTCGACATCGGCGACTTCACGTATGCGGACGCGGCCCAGATCCTGGACATTCCGATCGGGACAGTGATGTCGCGTTTGCATCGAGGGCGGCGTATCCTGAAGAAGGCGATGGCCGAGTCGGCGGTTGGAGGCGAGGCGGCATGACGGCGTACGATCCCTGCGCGCATTGCGAGGAGATGATGCAGCCGTACCTGGACCGCGTCCTCACAGACGCGGAGCGTGCGGAAGCCGAGACGCATCTCGACGAGTGCTCGTACTGCCGGAAGCGTTACCACTTCGAAGAGAGACTGCGCCAGTTCGTGCGCCAGGCGGTCCAGCAGGAAGCAATGCCGGTCGAGCTGAAGACCAAGCTCGCCGGGCTACGTACGCCATTGCAGTAGCCGGCTCGGTACTTAGTGGCTCTGAGCCACTAAGTCTGCGTTCCGAGGCGCGCTGACTTAGAACACGCGTGGCCTGTGACGTCCGGCCTCTCGTTCGCGTCGTGGTCGAGCTTGTGGCTCTGAGCCACTAAGTCCGCGCGCTACTCACCTGGTCCGCGGGCAGGCCCGACGATCACGTACAGCTGGCAGGACCCGGTGCCGCCCGGTAGCGGCTTCGTCGTCACGCCGAGCTGCTGGGCGAGGCGCAGGGCGACACCCTCGCAGGCTGGGGGGAAGTAGACGGCGGTTTGCGGATACGTGAAGCTGTCCGCGCGCGCCACCTTCTTGATGCTGTAGCCGAACGCGCCGATGTGGCTCGCGATCTGGCGCGTGTAGTTGATGTCACCGCTGCCGTTCAGGACGTTGACCGGGATCCGCCACGGCGGCGGCAGGACTGCGCCGCCGTTGCCGTTGGTGCTCTTGCCTCCGGAGTGCGAGACGAGTAGGAGCGTGCCGAAGGCGACGAGG
>VAWR01000205.1 GCA_005885245.1 Actinomycetota bacterium
AGGTTGCTCCCATGGCTGTTACCACAGAGCGGGAGCTGCCGGCATTCTCGCCGGTAGCGGATCCCGCGCCTCTGGGCCTCGCAGCGTTCGCGCTGACGACGTTCGTCCTGAGTGGCCACAACGCGACGTTCATTCCGGACGGGATCTGGATTGGGCTCGCGGTCTTCTACGGCGGGCTCATCCAGCTGCTCGCCGGCATGTAGGAATTCAGGAACCGCAACGTCTTCGGCGCAACGGCGTTCTCCACCTACGGCGGCTTCTGGCTCGCGCTCGGGGTCTTCGTCCTTCTGGCGACGACGTCGAAGGGCTTCGCGGGTCTGCTGAAGGGACCGGACGTCGACAATGCACTCGCGTGGTTCCTGATCGCGTTCGCGGTCTTCAACACGTACATGCTCATGTGGTCGACGCGGGTGAACTGGGCGGTCACCGGCGTATTCCTGACGCTGGAGATCACCGAGATCCTGCTCGCCATCGGCTTCTTCCGCGTCGCCCACGGCTACAGCCCATACATGCTGCACGCTGGCGGCTGGGCCGGCGTCGTCACAGCGGCGGTCGCCTGGTACACGTCCGCGGCGGGAGTTGTGAACGGGATGTCCCCACGGGCGGTCCTTCCCGTTGGACGGCCGATGTGGGGCGAGCTACCGCTCACCGCTCGGCCCGAGACGCCGCTTCCACGACGGGCTGAAGGGTAGAAGCGGTGGCAGCAGTCGAAAGCCAGACGATCGACACGCTGCTGCTCGAGGAGCGGCGCTATCCACCGCCGCCGGCGTTCGCGGCCGAGGCCAATGCGAAGCCGGACATCTACTCGCGGAGCTTCGAGGACTTCTGGGAAACGGAAGGCCGCGAGCGGGTCATGTGGTTCGAGCCGTTCACGAAGCTCCTCGAGTGGGAGCTGCCGTATGCGAAGTGGTACCTCGGCGGCAAGCTCAACGTCTGCTTCAATTGCGTCGACCGGCACGTCGCCGCCGGGCACGGCGACAGGATCGCGTACTACTGGGAAGGCGAGCCCGCGAACGAGCGTCGCGAGATCACGTTCGTCGATCTGCAGCGGGAGGTCGTCCGGTTCGCGAATGCATTGAAGAAGCTCGGCGTCCGGAAAGGGACCCCCGTCGCCATCTACATGGGGATGGTTCCCGAGTTGCCGATCGCGATGCTCGCCTGCACGAGGTTGGGAGCGCCGCACACCGTGGTGTTCGGAGGCTTCAGCGCCGAGTCGCTCGCCGGCCGCATGAATGACATGGAGTGCGAGCTTCTGATCACGCAGGACGAGGGTTGGCGTGCGGGCAAGCCGGTGCCGCTGAAGCGGAACGCCGACGAGGCGCTGGAATCGTCGCCGACAGTGCAACAGGTTGTCGTGCTTCGCCGGATCGCCGGTGACGTTCCGATGCACGAGAGCCGCGACCGTTGGTGGCACGACTTGATCGAGAATGAGCCCGACGACCCGGAATCGTGTGCGTGTGAGCCGATGGACTCCGAGGATCTCCTCTACCTGCTCTACACGTCAGGGACGACCGCGAAGCCGAAGGGGATCGTGCACACGACGGCGGGTTATCTGGTTGGGGTGGCGGCGACCCACCACTACATCTTCGATGTCAAACCCGACTCGATCTATTGGTGTGCGGCCGATGTGGGCTGGGTGACCGGGCATAGCTACATCGTCTACGGCCCGCTCTGCAATGGGACGACCGGGATCATCTACGAGGGCGTCCCGAACTACCCGAATCCGGAGCGCTGGTGGGAAATCGTCGAGCGGTACAAGGTCGACATCCTCTATACGGCGCCGACCGCGATCCGCTCGCACATGAAGTGGGGGCCCGAGCACGCCGACAAGCACGATCTCTCCTCGCTGCGCCTCCTGGGTACCGTTGGCGAGCCGATCAACCCGGAGGCGTGGGTCTGGTACCGCGAGCACATCGGCGGCGACCGCACCCCGGTCGTCGACACCTGGTGGCAGACCGAGACGAGGATGATCCTGATCACGCCCCTGCCGGGGGTGACCACGCTCAAGCCCGGCTCGGCCACCAAACCCTTCCCCGGCGTCGATGCCGCGGTTGTCGACGAGCAGGGCAACGAGGTCGGCCCCGGCGCGGGAGGCTATCTCGTGCTGCGGCGTCCCTGGCCGGCGATGCTGCGCGGCATCCACAAAGATGACTCCCGCTACCGGGAGACGTACTGGTCGAAGTTCGAGAACGCCTACTTCGCGGGCGACGGGGCGCGGATCGACGAGGACGGCGATTTCTGGCTGCTCGGCCGTGTCGACGACGTCATGAACGTCTCCGGGCACCGCATCTCGACGATCGAAGTCGAAAGCGCACTGGTCGATCACTCCGAGGTCGCGGAGGCGGCCGTCTGCGGCCGTGCGGACC
>VAWR01000116.1 GCA_005885245.1 Actinomycetota bacterium
CGGAGATCAAGGTCGGCACCGACGAGGTGCTGATCCTCCGCGAGTCGGACGTCCTGGCGAAGGTTGTCGGCGATCGCGAACTCGCGGGCGCCAAAGCATAAGTAATCCCGTGCCAGGCTTCAGCCTGGCTTGGGCGTGTAATTTCAAACGGAGGTAGAGAAGCACATGGCTCACAAGGAGCTGAAGTTCAACGAGGACGCCCGTCGCGCGCTCGAGCGCGGCGTCAACATCCTCGCCGACGCGGTCAAGGTCACCCTTGGCCCGAAGGGGCGCTACGTCGTGCTCGACAAGAAGTTCGGCGCTCCCACGATTACGAACGACGGCGTCACGATCGCACGCGAGATCGAGGTCGAGGACGTCTTCGAGAATCAGGGCGCGCAGCTCGTCCGTGAGGTCGCCACGTCGACGAACGACGTCGCCGGCGACGGCACGACGACCGCGACCGTCCTGGCCCAGGCGATCGTCAAGGACGGTCTCCGCAACGTCGCCGCCGGGGCAAACCCGATGGCGATCAAGCGCGGGATCGAGCGCTCGGTCGAAGAGGTCGTCGAGAACCTGAAGTCGCAGTCCAAGGAGATCTCCGGCAAGGAGGACATCGCCCGCGTGGCAACGGTATCGTCCCGCGACCGCGAGATCGGCGAGGTTCTTTCGGACGCGATCGAGAAGGTGGGCAAGGACGGCGTCGTGAACGTCGAGGAAGGCCAGACGTTCGGCCTCGAGCTCGAGTTCACGGAAGGCATGCAGTTCGACAAGGGCTACCTGTCGCCGTACATGGTCACCGACCCTGAGCGGATGGAGGCGGTCCTCGAGGAGCCGTACATCCTGGTCGCGAACCAGAAGATCGGTGCGGTCAAGGATCTGCTGCCCGTGCTGGAGCAGGTCATCCAGGCCGGCAAGCCGCTGCTGATCGTGGCTGAAGACGTCGAGGGCGAGTCCCTGGCGACGATTGTCGTCAACAAGCTGCGCGGCACCTTCACGGCAGTCGCCGTCAAGGCGCCGGGCTTCGGCGATCGCCGCAAGCGCATGCTCGAGGACATCGCGATCCTCACCGGCGCCGAGGTGATCACCGAGGAGATGGGCCTCAAGCTCGAGAACACGAAGCTCTCGCAGCTCGGCCACGCCCGACGCGTCGTGGTCGACAAGGACACGACGACGATCATCGACGGTGCCGGCGATCCGGACGGGATCAAGGCCCGGATCAAGCAGCTGAAGGCCGAGATCGAGAACACCGACTCGGACTTCGACCGCGAGAAGCTCCAGGAGCGGCTCGCGAAGCTGGCCGGTGGCGTCGCAGTCGTCAAGGTCGGCGCTGCGACCGAGACCGAGATGAAGGAGAAGAAGCACCGTGTCGAGGACGCGCTCCAGGCGGCACGCGCCGCACTGGAGGAGGGTGTCGTCCCCGGCGGGGGCGTGGCGCTCGTCAACTCGATCGAGGCCATCAAGCTCGACGCCTACGACGGCGATGAGCGGACCGGTGCGACGATTGTCGTCCGCTCGCTCGAGGAGCCCGTCCGGCAGCTCGCGAACAACGCGGGCCTCGAGGGCTCGATCGTCGTCGACAAGATCCGGAATGCTCCAAAGGGTCACGGGCTGAACGTCGAGACCGGCGAGTACGAGGACCTCGTCAAGTCGGGTATCACCGACCCGACCATGGTCGTTCGCTCGGCGCTCCAGAACGCGGCGTCGATTGCGAAGAACATCCTGACGACCGAAGCGATCGTCGCCGAGCCGCCGGAGAAGAACCCGGTCGGTGCCGGCATGCCCGGCGGCATGGGCGGCATGGACATGATGTAAGCGAGCTGCCCGCTCGCTTGAGGCGAAACGAAGGCCGGCGCAAGCCGGCCTTCGTCGTTTCGGGGCTCAGCCGGACCAGCAAAACGGCCCCGAAGGGCCGCTTTGCGAGGGGGATTAGGGGGAGGTGGTTCGCATGAGATATCGGTCGCTTGCGGGTGCGGGAACCTCCCTCGAACGGGGGAATGCGAAGGGGCGCCTTTTCGGCGCCCCTTCGGTCTTCGTTGGAGGCGGCTCTACGGTGAGAGGTCGCCGTAGATGTTCTGGTCGATTCCGCCGTCGTGTGGGCAGAGATCGCCGCTCCAGAAGCTGACCGGTCCCTTCTTCGTCTGAACCGTGTTGAGCGTCCGGCACTGGTGGACGTCGGCGGTCGTCGCGTCCGCGTCCTCCGGCGTCTCACGCGGGTCCGCCCCTTGAACCGTATTCCGCCAATCCGTCCACGTTGTGTATGCGAAGCTCCCGAGCGACGTCACCCAGAGGTAGTCGCCGGCGAACGGCACGGCACGGTTGTCGAATTGCTCGAAGTTCGGATTCGTCGACATGTCTGTGACACGCGTCTTCCCGGTCCATGTCATACCGGCGCTCGTGGACATTGCACCGTAGACGTCCAGCGACGGCACGGTCGTCCGGTTGGCGCAGTTTCCGATCGGACGTGTAACGCTGTAACACGGGTCGTTGCGGCTGTCCCACCAGATCGCGTGGAGCACGCCGCCGTCCGCCGAGATGTCCGGGAAGACCTGGTGACCGGTGGCCTGGTTGTCGATCACGGCCGGTGCCGTGTGGGCTCCGGTCGTACCGTCGTAGCGGATGAAGAACGTGGCCGCCTGGCCGCCGACTCCGCGCCCGTCCGTGCCGTAGGTCGTTCCCGTCGGTGCTTCCGTTCCAGGCTTCGTCGCGTCGTAGACGAGGTAGATCCACTCGTGGGCGGCGTCGAGCTGGTCGGCCGTTGAGCGGACCTGCGTATCGCGGCGGAAGAACGTGTAGCCCGACGTGCACGCATCTGCGAAGTCACCACAGTCGCGGGCGCGATCGGAATGGGCGTCCGTCCCCTCCTCGAAGTCCGGGTCGTCTGCAACGGCTTGCGTTGGCACAGGTTCCGGCGAGCTCTGATCCTGAGCGTCGTTCGGGATGAACGTCGTGATCTGCCTTGCCGGCGAGAACGTTTTGCCGCAGTCCGTCGACTTGACGATGTAGATCGCGTCGGTCGACTGCCCCACCGATGTGAACGTCCGGAAGGTCACGTACACGTGACCGTTGTGCGTCACTGAGATGTCCGGGAACTGCAGGCTCTTCAGCGACGACTCCAGTCTCATCGGATTGCTGAACGTGACGCCGTGGTCGGTCGAGCGGACGAAGTAGATCTCGTTTGCTCCGTTGCCGTTGAAGCGCGACCACGAGAAGTAGACGTTGCCGTCGCAGGCGCCGCCCGTGCGGTCGGCCTCGATCGACGTCTTGTCGTGGAAGACGCCGAGGAGGTTCGGCGCAGACGAGCCATGTGCGACGACCGTCGTGCCGTAGTACTCGAGACCGTCCTTCGTCGTGTCCGCCGCGTCGGGCCCATCAGGGTTCCGGAAGCGCGCGACGAACTCGTCACCGAACGTCTTCGCGGTTCCCGCGGGATCGCCCGAAGACTCCGAGCCGAAGAAAGCACGCCCGTGAGCGTCCCACGCGATGACTGGATCGCCTGCGGTCGCCGTCCGTGCCTTCGAGAGGGCGGCGTAGGGCGAGGTGTCGTCCGGATAGCCCGGGACGAGCGAGCTCGTGAAGCTCCCTCCGCCGTCTGTCGAGCGGTAGTAGCCGAGCCAGATCGGTCCGACGGCACCGGCTGCCGCCCCGCGGTTGTAGACGCCGCAGTAGTCGTTCGAGCTGCCGAGCAGCACGCTGGTGTTGCGCGGATCCACCGCGACCGCGGGCTCGTTCTGGCGGCCCTTCGAGATGCTGCACTCGTCGAGTGTGGCGTCGGTGTAGGCGTTGCCGGTGGCGAGGGTGTATGCGCTCGTGTACCCGGCGCCGCAGCCGGCATCCGGATGGCAGTCGTTCGTTAGCCGAACGTCTCCTCCCGGTGTCGACGCGCCCGCGACTCCCACGGCAAAAAGCGTGGCGATCGCCAGCACGCCGACGATGGCAAATCGTCTCATCAACTCTCCCCCTTCTCTTGCCCCCTCGATTAGCGCAAAGACACTAACTCAGAATCCGTAGCGCTGTTCCTGCCAGAAGTACCCCGGTGCCAGGCTGAACCCAGGCACCGGATCGCAGCGCTAAAAACCGTAGCGCTGCTCCTTCGAATAATCGGCGTCGTTGTGGTAGCCGTAGCGCTCCCAGAACCCGGGCTCGTCGGTGGCGAGAAGCTCGAGGCCACGCAGCCACTTGGCGCTCTTCCAGAAATAGCGCGACGGAACGACGAGGCGGAGGGGCCAGCCGTGCTCCGGCTCGAGCGGCTCGCCGTCGGCCGCCCACGCGACGAGCGCGTTCTCGTCCTCCATGGCGGCGAGCGGAATGTTCGAGGTGAAACCCTGCTCGGCTTGCGCCAGCACGAAGCGCGCGCTCGGCTTCGGCCGCGCGAGCCTCGCCAGCTCCCGCCAGTGGACACCCTCGAACGAGGTGTCGAACCGGCTCCAACGCGTGACGCAGTGAATGTCGGTCGTGATCTCCGTTCGCGGCAGTGCCTGCAACTCGTCGTAGCTCAGGGTCAGCGGTTCCTCGACCTCGCCGAAGACCTTGAAGTCCCACGTCGCGAGCTCCGTCTTCGGCACGGTGCCGGCGTGGAGAACGGGCCACTTCTCTGTCAGGTACTGCCCCGGGGGAAGACGGGCCGGATCGAGCCCTTTGTCGACCAGCTTCTGCTCCGCTTTGGACCGGAAGAGGGACATGCGGGCCTAGACTAGTTGTGATGCAAAGCGTGACGTCTCCTGCGGTTGCGCGCCGTCCGCGCGCGTTCGTCCGGGTCGCCGGACCAGACGCCGAGGACTACCTGCAGCGCATGGTCTCGAACGACGTCGAGGCGCTCGACGACGGCTCGGCGTGCGAGGCGCTTCTGCTCACCGCGAAGGCGCGCGTGATCGCGCCGCTGCGCGTCCTTCGCCGCCGCGCCGACGACTTTCTGCTCTCGACGGAGCCCGAGCTCGGCGAACGGGTCCGCACGCAGCTCCTCCGCACCCGCTTTGCGGCCAAGGTCGAGATCGAGCCCGAGGACCACGAGTCGTGGCTCGTCCTCGGTGGCGACGAGATTCTCGACGAACGCCCGCCAGGCGCTGAGGTGAGCGAGGACGAACTCGAGCACTGGCGGATCGAGTCCGGCATCCCACGCTGGGGCAGCGAGATCGACGAGCGCATCCTGCCCGCGGAAGCGGGTCTCGACGAGACGCACATCAGCTTCACGAAAGGCTGCTACCCCGGCCAGGAACCAATCGCCCGCCAGCGCCATCGAGGCAAGGTGAACCGCAGGCTGAGAGTCCTCGAAGTCGAAGGCGACGCCGCAGCGGGCGACGAGCTGCAACTGGAGGGCAAAACGGTCGGCAGGATCACGAGCGCAACACAAGAGGTCGCACTCGGGTACGTGCGAGTGGAAGTGCCCCAGGATGCGGTTTTGGCAATCGCCGCGAAGGCGGGCTTTGCCCGTCTTCGCTAACTGACGAAGCGGATCGAAACCATGCGCCGCGGATTTCGAGACGCGATGCGCCCGGCATGATTCGAACATGCGACCTCTGCCTCCGCAGGGCAGCGCTCTATCCCCTGAGCTACGGGCGCTCGGCAGGCTAGTGTAGCCGCGCTCAGGCAGGACCACGTCGGGCGCAAGCGAAAGGCGTCCGCATCATGGCGAGCGCTCCCGATGGGCTCACCCTCAAGCGGCACCGCGACATGGAAGGGCGCCACTGGTGGGTGTACGTACGGCGCGTATTGCTCTCGCTCCTGGGCGCGGTTCTCGTTCTCGGGCTACTGAACGTCTTCGGCCAGCGGCCGAAGAGCAGCACCGCGAACGCGCCGGCAGCGTCGCTGAAGGTATACGCACCCGTTCACGCCCGAAGCGGCGTCGTCTACGCGGCTCGCTTTCACATCACGGCCCACCGAGACCTCAAGGACGCCTTCCTCGTCCTCGATCCGGGCTGGGCCGAGGGCTACACGGTCAACGGCCTGGCTCCACAGCCCCTGACGGAGGCGGACCGGAACGGGCGCATTGCCTACGGCTTCGGGCACATTCCCGCCGGTCAGTCGCTGATCTTCTTCCTTTCGCTGCAGGTCAACCCGACCAACGTCGGCCGTCACTCGCAGAACGTCGAGCTCGACGACGGCGAGACGCCGATTCTGACCGTCCATCGGAAAGTCACGATCTTCCCGTAGGCGTGCCTGTCTAATGGACATCGTTCTCCGGGCCTTCGTCGCGTACGTCTTCATCCTCTTCTTGATGCGCGTCGTCGGGCGTCGGGAGCTGTCGTCGATGGAGCCGTCCGACGTGATCCTCCTCGTCGTGATCGGGGACCTCGTCCAGAACGGGGTCACGCAGAGCGACTACTCGGTGACGGGGATCGTCCTGGCTGCTGGGACGATCGGCGTGCTGGCGACGATCACGGCCGTCATCACCCATCGGTGGTCGCGGATTCGTAATGTGATCGAGGGGGAACCTGTGATCCTCGTGCAGGACGGACAGCTCATCGAGCGGAACATGAAGAACGAGCGGCTGACTCAGGACGAGGTCATGGAGCAGGCCCGGTTGCAGCAGGGGGTCGAATCGCTTGACGAGGTGAAATGGGCCGTGCTCGAGACGAGCGGGTCCATCAGCATCGTCAAGAAACAGTGAGCCGCGGGCTCGCGCTCTGCCTGCTGGCGTTCTTGCTCACGGGCTGCAACGGCGGCACGGTCGACAGGCACGCGCTCGAGCGAGACGCGGAGAAGGTGGGGTCGCTGGCGACCGAGGGCGAGTTGCTTGCGAACGACGTGTCCAAGGGTGCGTCCACGAAGAACTTCGCGCGCGTCCATGCGCAGGAGCTCTCGCGTGCGGCTTCGAACTTCGCCGACGCTCTGGCGAAGCGGCCGACGTCTCCAGGGATCGAGGCCCGGGTGCGACGACTCTCGAAGCTCGCAGGCAAGGTCTCCGACGAGCTCGAGCAACTACATCGTCATCCGACCGATCGTGATGTCGCGGCGTCTCTGCAGCAGCCGCTCTCAGAAGACGCCGATGCCGCGGACCAGCTCTCGAAGTGAAGATCTTTCAGATCGCGCTCGGCATCCTCGCCGCGATCGGAGGGTTCGTCGACATCGGCGATCTGGTCTTCAACGTCTCCGCGGGCGCGACCTTCGGCTATCAGCTCCTCTGGGTCGTCGTGATCGGCGTGATCGGGATCATCACGTACTCGGAGATGTGCGGCCGCGTCGCGGCGATCTCGGGCAAGGCGGTCTTCGATGCCGTGCGAGAGCGGCTCGGCTTCAAGACCGGTCTGATGGCGCTCATCGCCGCACAGGTCGTCAACCTCATGACGCTGACCGCGGAAATCGGCGGCGTGGCGATCTGCCTGCAGCTCCTCTCCGGGCTTCCCTACCGGTGGCTCATCCTGATCGCGGGCGCCGCGCTCGCCGTTGTCGTCTGGGTGACGTCGTTCGACTGGATCGAGCGCGTTTTCGGATACGGCGGGTTGTGTCTCCTCGTGTTCGCCGTCGCCGCGGTCAAGCTGCACCCCGTCTGGGGGGCGGTCGGCCACGGTTTCGTCCCGCATGTGGACACGAAGAGCCCCCTCCTCTACGCGTACTTTGCGATCGGGCTTCTCGGCGCGGCAATGACGCCCTACGAGGTGTACTTCTATTCCTCCGGCGGGATCGAGGAGCGGTGGGGACCGAAGGACCTGGGTTTGAACAAGGCCAACGCGATGATCGGCTACGGACTGGGCGGCTTCCTCTCTTTCGCGTTGATGATCGTCGGCGGTTCGCTCTTCCTCGACAAGGGGATCGAGCCGGAGTTTCTGGGGTCGATCACGATCGGCGCAGAGGTGCCGCTAGGGCAGATCGGTCTGCTCCTCGCGCTCGTCGGCATCCTGTTTGCAGTCGGCGGCGCCGCCATCGACACGCTCTTTTCGGGCGCGTATGCCTTGGCACAGTTCCTCGGCTGGGAGTGGGGCCGTTACCGACACCCACGCGGCGCGCCGCGTTTCACCGTCACGTGGTTGGTGCTGCTCGTGATCGCGCTCGGGCTCGTGATGACGGGCGTCGACCCCGTCCAGCTGACGGAGTATGCGGTGATCTTCTCCGCGGTCGCTCTGCCGCTGACCTATATACCCATCCTGCTCGTGGCCAATGACCGGAGCTACATGCGGGAGTACACGAACGGAACCCTCGCGAACGTCCTCGGACTGATCTACCTCGTCGTCATCCTCGTCATCTCGCTGACCGCGATCCCACTCATGATTCTGACCAACGTGGGCCAGAATTGACCGACACGGTCGACATCGGTCTCCACGTCGTCGATCACCAGCTCCTCGACTCCGAAGGGCGCCGGTGCGGGAACGTCGACGACCTCGCGCTCGAGGGCAATCCAGGCGAGTCGCTCGAGGTCGTCGCGCTCCTGAGCGGTCCCGGAGTATGGGGACAGCGAGCGGGCCTCCTCGGCCGGATTGTCGGGTGGCTGGGCGGGGGCGGAACGGTCCGGGTCCCCTGGCAGGAGGTCGAGCAAATCGCGGCGCACGTGAAGCTCCGCAAACGCGCTGAAGAGCTCGGCCTAGGTCGCGGCGACGACCGGCTGCGTCCGTTGATCGACAGGATCCCCGGAGCGGACCGGTGAGGACCTACTCGTCGTTCCTCGGCCGTGTTGTCGAGACCCAATCTGGTCGGCGCCTGGGCAAGGTGCGGGACCTACGGGCCTCGCTCGGGAAGGGTTGTCCTACGGTCGAAGCGATCGTCGTCGGACGGCGCGGCCGCCTCGAGCATCTCGGCATCGGCAAGACGGCCTCGCACCGGCCTGACGCGGTCCCGTGGGGCGCCGTCGTGAAGATCGAGGGGAAACGGATCGTGGTCGCTGACGGCACCGAGCTGGTGTGACGCTCTTCCTCTCGGAGGGCGACGTCCAAGAGCTGCTGACGCCCGCAGATGCGGTCGACGCGATCGAGGGCTCGTTTCGCAGGATGGCCGCCGGCGCCGTCGAGAACGCACCGCGGCGGAGGCTCAAGCTCGACGAAGGTCGACTCGCGGACATGGCTGCAGCCGACCTGGAGCTTGGTTACGCGTGCGTCAAGGCATACGGCGGTTTCGCCGACGGCACTGCGTTCGTCGTGGCGCTCTTCGCCGTCGACCGGCCGGAGCTCGTCGCCGTGATCGAAGCGGATCATCTCGGCCGCCTGCGCACCGGCGCCGCGAGCGCGGTCGCTGCCCGGCACCTCGCGCGCGAGGGCGCCGAATCCCTCGGCGTGATCGGCTGCGGCGGACAGGCAGAGACGCAAGTGGCCTGCATCCGCGCGGCGGTTCCGACAGTCGACCGCGTGGTGGCCTACTGCCGGACGGAGCGCAACCTGCGTGCGTTTTGCAAGCGAGTCGGCGCCGACCCGGCCGAGAGCAATCGCGAGGCGGCCGAGCAGGACGTGGTCGTCACGATCACGACGTCTCGCGATCCCGTCCTCCGCGGAGAGTGGCTGCGGCCCGGCGCGCTCGTGTGCGCTGCGGGCGCCAACAAGCCCGCAGCTCGCGAGCTCGACAACGTCGTGCTGGAACGCGCCTCGCTCGTCTGCTGCGACTGGCGTGAACAGGCGCGAATCGAATCCGCTGATCTGATCGAGCCCGTCCAGCAGGGTGTGCTCGACTGGCTCGAAGTGCACGAGTTGCACGAGATCGTGTCGGGCGAATTGCCCGGCCGTCAATCGCCCGAGGACATCGTCCTCTTCAAGTCGAACGGCATTGCGGCGTGGGACGTCGCGATCGCCGCCGCGGCCGTCGAGCGCGCGCGCGCGCGGCGTGTTGGCAGCGAAATCTAGGTCCTCGCCGCTTCGAGCTCGCGGCGGCAGTCGTCGACAGTCTCGTCTCCAAGTGCCTGAATCACCTCGGGCCGATCGAGCATGCGCAGACGTTGGCGCGGGCTGAGCCGGTTCTGGACATAGCGATCGTCGAGGATCTCGCCGAGCCCTCGCCCGCGTCCGTGCTCGCGGATGACGTACGCCGCGACACGCTCCTCGGTGCTCGAGCGGGCAAAGAGAAAAGAGAACGGCGAGCGCAGCAGGCTTGCGAGTCGCTGCATCGACCCGATTGTATCCTTGTGCCCGTGAGGCGGAAATCGACGGAGGGCCGCTTCGCCGAACGGGTCGTCCACGGAGTCGACGATGCGGGCGTCGAGGAGACCATCCTCATCTGGATCGAGCGCAAGCAGGGCGCGATCTGGGCGGTTGGCAGGGCGGTCAACCCACAGCACCGCTCGACCGACGAGCCCCGCCGGGACGATTATGTGTTCGAGGGCTTCGAACTCGACGACGCGCTCGAGGCCGCCAACGATGCGCTCGAGGACGACCTCAGCGTGTCGGAACGCGATGGACATCCGGAGAAGCTCAGGCCGTTCACGCGCGGCGAGCTCCTGAAGCCGCTCGAGCGCTGGTTTTTTGGCCGCTAAACCGCGGAAAGTGCTGCGCACTTTCCGCGGTTACGAGAAAGTTCTTCGCTTTGCCGGCTGGGGCCATCTCAGGTTGGCATCTGGAATCGGATCGCCGTGCGGGTCGTGTGTCGGGAAGCCGAGCGCCTTGTCGATCCGCTCCTCCAGCTCTTCCGAGATCACGTGCTCGAGTCGCTCAGCCTCCCCGTGAACCTCGTCGACGTCGACGCCGAGAGTTTCCGCGAGGTAGACCTCGAGCAGCCGGTGATGTCGAATGACCTCGATCGCGACCTTCTCTCCCGCAGTTGTCAGGGTGATACCTCGATAGGGCTGGTGCACCGCCAGGTCGAGCGCGGCAAGTTTCTTGACCATCGCGCTCGCCGAGGCGGGAGAGACCCCCTGGCGCTTCGCGAGAGCGGTCACCGAGACGCGGCCGCCATCCGCGCCGAGCTTGTAGATCTCGCGCAGATAGTCCTGGATCGCGTCGGTCAAGGCAGGCTTCGCCACTCCTTTACAGTGTGCCGCCTCCTGCGCTCCTTGTCGCGTTCTGACCCAGAAGCGCGACGGCTGCAGCGGAAGCGGCACTAGTCTGACCCCCGTGCGCATCCGCATCGGTCACTCGGCGGATCCCGACGACGCCTTCATGGCCTGGGGGCTCGTGTCCGGATATGTGGCCCCGCGCGGCTTCGAGTTCGAGTTCGTGCCGGAGGACATCCAGGTGCTGAACGAGTGGGCGCTCGAAGGTCGCCTTGAAGTGACCGCGCTCTCGCTCGCCACCTATCCGCTCGTGCAGGACGACTACGCACTCCTCCCGCACGGTGCATCGATTGGCTCGGGTTACGGCCCGATCGTCGTCGCGCGCCGCGCGATGGCGCTGAACGACCTGCGCGATCTGGAGATCGTGGTGCCCGGACGACTGACGACTGCTTACCTCGTCCTCGGCATGGCGCTCGGATGCCGGTTCTCCCATCGGTCGCTTCCCTTCGACCGGATCCTCGACGAGGTCAAGTCCGGCGCAGCCGAGGCAGGCCTGCTCATCCACGAGGGCCAGCTGACCTACGCGGACGAGGGCCTGGTCAAGGTGCTCGACCTGGGCGAGTGGTGGCTGCTCGAGACGGGCCTACCGCTTCCGCTCGGAGTCAACGTCGCGCGGCGAGACGTTCCGCGCCTCGGTGATCTGTCCGTTGTGCTGCGCGAGTCGATCGAGGCCGGCCTCGCGAATCGCGACCAGGCGATGCGATATGCGCTCGACTTCGCACGTGAGCTCGACTCCGAGACGGCGGACCGCTTCATCGGCATGTACGTGAACGAGCTCACCTGCGACTACGGCGACGAGGGTCGCCATGCGGTCGAGGAGTTGCTGCGCCGCGCGGAGGAGACCGGCGCCTACGAGCAGCCGGTTCGCGTCGAGTTCGTCGGATCGTGAGCCGCGCCGTCGTCCTCTCAGGGGTGCGCACGCCGATCGGTCGCCGCGGCGGCGCGCTGGCCGGCATCCGCCCGGACGATCTCGCCGCCGCCGTGATCTCCGAAGCGGTGCGGCGTGCGGGCGTGCGCGCCGAAGAGATCGAGGACGTCTACTTCGGCGCCGCGAACCAGGCGGGAGAAGACAATCGCAACGTCGCGCGAATGGCCGTCCTGCTTGCCGGGCTGCCGGAAACCGTCGCGGGTGTCACCGTGAATCGCCTGTGCGCGTCGGGACTGAGCGCGGTCGTCTCCGCGTGTCACGCCGTGGCTGCGGGTGACGGGGAGCTCTTCGTCGCGGGAGGAGTCGAATCGATGAGCCGGGCGCCGCTCGTACGGGCGAAACCGGATTACGGCGACGACACCGAATACGACACTCAGCTGGGGTGGCGCTTTCCAAATCCGCGCCTCGCCGAGAAGTTTCCGCTCGAGTCGATGGGCGAGACCGGAGAGAACGTCGCGGAACGCTGGCACGTGTCGCGTGAGGAACAGGACGCCTTCGCGCTTCGCTCACAGCAACGATGGGGGGCAGCGGCCGAGGCAGGACGCTTCGACGAGGAGCTCGTTTCTGTCGGAGGCATCGAACGTGACGAACATCCGCGCCCCGACACCGACGCCGGGAAGCTTGCTGCCCTGAAGCCGGCGTTTCGAGAGGGTGGGACCGTGACCGCGGGCAACGCCAGCGGCATCAACGACGGAGCAGCCGCGCTCGTGATCGCCGGCGAGGAGAAGGCGCAGGAACTCGGCGTCGAGTCGCTGGGCCGCTTCGTCGGCAGCGCCGTCGCAGGGGTCGACCCGCGCGTGATGGGCATCGGGCCGGTCCCGGCGGTCCGGAAGCTGCTGGAGCGGACGGGCCTCGGGATCGACCAGATCGATCTCGTGGAGCTGAACGAGGCGTTCGCGTCGCAGAGTCTCGTCGTCATCCGCGAGCTCGGCCTGGACGAGCAGAAGGTGAACGTGAACGGCGGCGCGATCGCGCTCGGCCATCCGCTCGGGATGAGCGGCGCCCGTCTCGTGGTCTCGCTCCTCCACGAGCTCCGACGCCGCGACGGCCGTTACGGCCTGGCGACCCTCTGCGTGGGCGTCGGCCAGGGGCAGGCGGCGCTCTTCGAGCGCGTCGCGTAGAGCCCTACAGCAGGCCTGGTCCCGGGCCGATGCAGGCTGTGTGGAGCGCCTGCCGCAGAGCTCCAGGCTGACCTGGCTGGCCGTCGCCTTCGGGGCGGGCTCCTGCGCGCTCCTGGCCACGGTCGGGGCGGACGCGCGCTGGCTCGCCGCCCTCGGCGAAGAGATCGTCGAGAAGGGCTCGATCCCCTCCGGCATCCCCTATGCAGCCGCGCCTTCGATGGACTGGGTCAACGTCCCAGTCCTCGGCGAGCTGACCTTTCACGCGTTGCAGGTCATCGGCGGCGACAAGGGGCTTCTGCTGGCGCAGCTCGTGGTCGCGACGGCTGCACTGATTCTGCTCGCGCTCGGGATGCGCGCGCTCGGCGCATCGGATGCTGCGAGCGCGGCCGTGCTGATGGTCGTCTTCTTCGCCGCTGCGCCCTCGTTCATCATCGTGCGCGCGCAGCTCTTCTCGCTGGTTCTGTTCTGCGGTGCGCTCCTCTTGCTCCGGGCCGAGGCTCGCTCGCCCTCCTGGCGAATCTGGCTACTCGTCCCACTGACTGCTCTCTGGGCCAACCTGCACGGCGCTGTGCTGGTCGGCTTGTCCGTCGCCGGCGCTTACCTGGTCTTCGAGCGGTTTCGGCGCGAGCCGATCGTCGCCGCGGGAGTCCTGACCTCTTCCACCCTCGCGCTCTTCCTGACGCCGGCCTGGGGCGACTCGGGGGACTACTACCTCGGTGTGCTGCGCAGTGAGGCCGCCCTGCGTGGCGAGGGGATGTGGGCGCCGCTTTCGTCACACGCGCCATTCGACGTCCTCTTCGTCGCACTGGCCGTGCCGCTGGTGATGTTCGCGCTGCGCTTCGGCCTGCAGCTTTGGGAACTCGCCTGCCTGGCCGCCTTCGCCACCTTCACGATTCACGCAGGGCGCAACTCGGTGTGGTTGATCTGCATCGTCGCCGCGCCGGCGGCCCGTGGTCTCAGCGAACGGTTCCTGCCGGAGTTCGTCCCCCGCCGGCGGGCGATGCTTCTCTGCA
This sequence comes from Actinomycetota bacterium, assembly GCA_005885245.1. Lineage (GTDB taxonomy): Bacteria > Actinomycetota > Thermoleophilia > Gaiellales > Gaiellaceae > 3-1-20CM-4-69-9. The sequence continues at coordinate 13,945 of VAWR01000116.1, forward strand.
GCTGGGTTCCGGCTGCGTTGCTGATCGCCGGTGTGCTGCAGCCCGCGCCGGCGGGCGGCGCGAGTGACCTGATCCGTGATCGGGCCGCTGCGCTCGCCGCGGGCAGCCCCATCCTCGCCGACGGCCTCGACGCCGAGCGGCTCGCTCTCGAAGGCCACCGCGTGTGGATCGCGAACCCGCTCGACGCCTTCGACCTGAGGGATCAGCGCCTGTATCTGGACTGGCTCGACGCGGCTCCCGCAGGGGACCGGTTGCTCCGCGAGGGACCCGTGATTCTCGTCGCGCGCGGGAGCCCTCCGGACCGGAGACTGGCGCGCGAGTCGTCGTTCCGTTATGCCGGCGGCGACTCGCATGCCGTGATCTACGTGCGCAAGGTGCTCTACGCGGAGCGGCAGGCCGACGTCCGGCGGGCGGTCGTGTTCTCGGCCACCCGTTCGGTTCTGCGCGGTTCCTGAAGCAGGGTCACTCGAACGAGTGATCTTCGGCGTGAGCTCGCAAGTTTGCGGAGATCGAGCGTTCTTCTCCGCCGATGCGACGGAAGAAGCTCACCGCAGTTCCCAACCGGCAGCGAACTGTGCGCGTCCTGGTCGTCGACGACCACGCGCTCTTCGCGGAAGCCCTGATGTTCACGCTCGGTATCGAAGACCGGATCGAAGTGGTCGGCTGGGCGAAGGACGGCGTCGAGGCGGTCTCGCTGGCTGAGTCGCTCCAACCCGACGTCGTCCTGATGGACGTGCACATGCCGTGTATGGACGGCATCGAGGCGACGCGTCGGGTGCGCGAGGTCTCGCCGCGGTCGTGGGTCACGATCGTCACCTCGGCCCGGTCCGCCGAGCTTGCGTCCCACGCGAAGCTGATCGACTCGATCCTCGAGTTGGGTCAGACGTCGACCGTCGTGCCGTTTCCCCTACACCGCCGAGACGAGGCAAGGACGGCCTGAATGAGCGGCATCATCTCCACCAAGAGCGCGCCCGGTCTCGAGGGTCTCTCCGAGCTCGCACGGCTCACGCTGGACGGATCGAACGAAGCGATCGAGCGCATCCTCTCGCTGGCGCGCGGTGCTCTGGACATGGACGTCGCGCTGGTCGGCGCCTTCGACGGCGACTTCGTGGTGCAGGCGGTCGACGGCGAGCAGGAATGGTTCGACCTCGACGTCGGAACCCGCATCCCGGCCGAGAAGACGTACTGCCGCCGGATGGTGCAGGGCGAGATTCCTCACCTCGTGCAGGACGCCGCGTACGACGAGCGAACGGCCGATCTCTCCATGACGCGGGAAGCGGGCATCGGCGCCTACGTCGGCGCGCCCATCCGACTCTGGGACGGAACGCTGTACGGCACGTTGTGTTGTCTCAGCCGCTCCGCGGAGCCCTCGCTGAACGATCGCGACGCGCGCTTCCTGCACGTGCTCGCGGAGATCGTCGCCGACCACATCGATCGCGGGCAGCTCGAAGGGGAGAAGCGCAAGCTCGAGTGGTTGCGCGTGCGTGGGGTCCTCGACCGCGACGACATCGACATCGAGTTTCAGCCCGTCTTCGATCTAGCGGATTGCCGGATCGTCTCCCTCGAGGCTCTGGCGCGGTTCTGGACGGAGCCGATGCGCTCGCCTTCCGCCTGGTTCGCCGAGGCGGCGGAGGTGGGTCTCGGTGTCGAGCTCGAGCTCGCCGCGATCCGTTCGGCGCTGCAGCGTCTCGACGACTTCCCGCCCGAGGTCGCTCTCGCGCTCAACGTCTCCCCGACCACTGCGCTCGACCGCCGCTTCTGCGAGCTGCTGCTCGACGTCGCTGATCGGGTCGTGATCGAGATCACCGAGCACGCTCAGGTCGACGACTACGAGGAGTTGCAACGAGCGCTTGCACCTCTTCGTCAGCGCGGCGCGCAGGTTGCGATCGACGACGTCGGAGCAGGCTTCGCGAACCTGCGGCACATCCTCCGGCTGGCTCCCGACATCGTGAAGCTCGATCTCAGCCTGACGCAGGAGATCTCGCGCGACCCCGCTCGCGAAGCGCTCGCCACGTCGCTCGTCGGCTTCGCCGAGGGAGTCGGCGCGTCGATCGTCGCCGAGGGCATCTCGAGTGACGAGGACCTCGCCGTCCTGCGCGCTCTGGGAGTCGCCTACGGCCAGGGCTTCTACCTCGCCCGACCCTCATCGCTGCTGCATTGACCTCCCCCCAAGCCGCGAGCGCCTTCCTGCCGCAAGGCGCTCGCGGCACCCCTCGAGCCCTTGCACAAACGTCAAATCTGACCCACAGTGAGACCGCTTGAGCGCAATCGCACCAACTCCTCTCTACTCGGCAGCGCGGCCGCTTCCGGCTGAGGCGACGCGGCTCCTGTACGAGCGGCATTCGGGCCGCATCTTCGGCTACTGCCTCAGCCTGCTCGGCTCCCGCGAAGAAGCCGAGGACGCGGTGCAGACGACGTTCATGAACGCGCAACGCGGTCTCGACCGCGGGGTCGTACCCCAGTTCGAGCTTGCGTGGTTGTTCAAGATCGCCCGGAACGTCTGTTACAACCGCAGCGAGTCATCTTCGCGCCGGCGTCGTGTGGAGTCAGCCCACGACCTCGACACGCTTCAGGACGTTCTGGCGATGCCGGAGCGCAGCGTGAGCCTGTCGGTCGGCGAGCTCACCCGCGCCCTCGGCGCGATTCCCGAACGCCAGCGGCGCGCGCTGCTCCTACGCGAGTTCCAGGGGATGTCCTACGAGGAGATCGCCGGCGAGCTCGGCGTCTCTGTGGCCGCCGTCGAGACGCTGCTGTTCCGCGCGCGGCGGTCCGTTGCCGAGCAGCTCGAGCAGACGGGCATGTCGCGCCGCCGCAGCGCGGTCGCGTCCGTCGCCGCGCTCGTCCGCTGGTTCTTCGACGGAAGTGCCGTACCGCTCAAGCTGGCTGCGGTCACCGCTGCAGTCGCGACGACGGCGACCCTTGCGGTTGCTCCGGTTCTTCGCCCTCACAAGGCGGCCCCGGCT
>VAWR01000117.1 GCA_005885245.1 Actinomycetota bacterium
TCACTCTCCCGATCGACGTACCTCAGCTGCCCGACGTGCCCGGGCTGCCGAAGCTGCCCTAATGCTCGTCAGCTGAGCGGGGGCCGGATGTAGATCACGCCGTCGTGCTTCATCGGCACGAACGGCGCTCCGAGGCTCGTGACCAGATGCTCGGTCTGCGCGAGCAACTCGTCGCCGGCGCTGTCCAACTCGTCGGTGCAGCGAACTTCGATGCCGACCTCGTCGACCGCGCGTGCATCGAGTCCCGCCTTGCG
>VAWR01000143.1 GCA_005885245.1 Actinomycetota bacterium
GGCGAGCCGGCCCCGAGCGTCAGCTTGGCGAGCTGGAGACCGATTGCCGAGGCATATGCCGTGCCGACGAGCGCTCGCTCGAACCGTGACCTCAGGCGACCATCCGGAAACGCGAGGAAGACGTGGAGGAACAGAGCCGCCGGCACGATGTCGAAGATCGCTCCGAGCGTGAACAGGTGATTCTGGTGCTCGAACTGCAATGTCGAGAGGCCCATTGCGAACCCGCCCGCGATCATCAGGATCCCGAGGCGGCTCTCGGGCCGGCGGAACCAGGCGACGAGCCCGACCAGGATGTACGGAACGCTGATCCACTCGAGTAGTCCGAGCTGAACTTCGCTCACGTGGCTGACGCGCAGCGCGAGCGTCACGGAGTAAATCGGGGCAATCAAGCCCGCGGCCGCAATCGCCACCACGAAAGTCCTTGGCGGCCCACGGGCGATCCGCAGTTGCGCAGTCGCTGCGAGCGCGGAAGCGGTCATTTCTCACCGTCCTCTCGAGGGCCGGTCGGGTCACTTAGAGACGGAACCTCTCAGCCGGGAGCGGCCACGCCTGCCGGGCGGACGAAAGGAGGCGTCTGGGGAACAGGATACTCCGCCTCGCCCAGCAGCTGAGCTCTCGAGGGGACGGTCACGCGAGCGCAGGCTCCGCGCCGCGTATGATCGCGCCCATCGCGGCGATGGTCCACATCCCCGCGCGTGAGGGACGCGCAGTGCGGATCGAGAGGGGCCGCCGTTTCCGCGTGATCGATGCGGAAGGCGGACAGGTCGCGGACACGTGGGCATTCGTCGCCGACGACCCCGGCGAGCATCACAGCGCGCAGCACACGCGCGCATACGTCGACCGGCTGTTCCCGCGGCCCGGCGAGCAGTTCGTCACGAACCGCCGGCGGCCGATCCTCACGCTCGAGGAGGACAACACGGCCCGGCTCCACGACATGCTGATCGCCGCGTGTGACCCCGCGCGCTACGAGGGTCTCGGCGTCGACGGCTGGCACGCCTCGTGCGAGGAGAACCTGCACCAGGCGCTCGACGCACTCGGGGTGGAGCCGATTCCTCGCTTCGCTCCGCAGCCGATCAACTTGTTCATGAATACGCCCGCGCGTGCGGACGGGACGATCGAGTGGCTTCCGGCGGAGACGAACGCGGGCGACCACGTCGTCCTACGAGCCGAGCTGGACATCGTCGTCGCGGTGTCGGCGTGTCCCCAGGACATCGTGGCGATCAACAAACGCCGCCCGAGCCCGATCGAGATCGAACTCCTCTAGGCCGCGCCACAGCCGCCGCCGCCCGCGGTCTCGACGATCACGACGTCGTCGCGGCGGAGCTCGACCGAGCCCTTGCCGCGGATGGCGTTTCGCTCGCCGTCGCGCTCGAGCCAGACCGCGCTCGGCTGACCGTCGGCGCCGCCGTCCAGGCCCCAGGGGGCGATGCGGGCGCGCTCGACCATCGTCGTCAGTCGCGCTTCTTCGGCCAGCACGCGGTAGACACGCCGGAGGCCATCGCCCCCGCGGTGGCGGCCAGCGCCACCGCTGCCAACCCGCAGCTCATGCCGCTCGACGCGGAGCGGGTATTCCGTCTCGATCACCTCGGCCGGCGTGTTCATCACATTGGACATGTGGATTCGAGTGGCCGCATCGCCGTCACGCTCGGTGCTTGCACCCGATCCGCCCGCATGCGTCTCGTAGAGCGAGTGATCGCCGATCGAGAAAAGCGCAAGCCCGGACGAGCCCATGCCGCCCGCGACCACGCGCTCAGGCACCACCTGCGCGAAGGCGCGCAGGAGGGCATCGACGATCCGCTGAGAGGTTTCGTGGTTGCCGGCGACGAGTGGCGCCGCCGGCCCAGGGTCCAGCAGCGATCCCGGCTCCGTCAGGATCTCGAACGAACGCATCAGCCCGTCGTTCGAGGCAATCTCCGGGCCGAGCACGGCGCACATGACATAGGCCACAGCGGCCGCCGCAATGAACGGCGTCGTGTTCACCGGCCCACGGGCCGCCGGGTCTGACCCGCGGAAGTCGAAGACGGCGCGGTCACCGGCGACCGTCACCGCGACGCGGATCGTCACCGGCTCCTCGCCGACGCCGTCGTCGTCCAGCGCGTCCTCGCCCTCATACGTTCCGTCGGGTAGCTCGCTGAGCGCGCGCCGCACCCGCTGCTCCGACTCGTCCTGCATCCGCCGCCAGGCCCGGAGCACCGGTTCGAGCCCGTGGGCAGCGAACACCTCCTGCAGGCGCTTGTCGGCGATCGAGGTCGTGGCGGCCTGGGCCTGGATGTCTCCGCGGCGCTGCTCTGGGCCGCGCACGTTCGCGAGCACGAGTCCCAGCGGCTCCTCGCAAGCCCCGTCAGCGGTGAAGAGTCGCGTCGGCGGGATTACGAGCCCTTCCTGGTAGATCTCGCGCGCGAAGGGGACGTAGCTGCCGGGAAGCGCGCCGCCGACGCGAAAGCCGCGAGGAAGCCGTCTATGAACACAGGGCGGACGGCCTTGACGTCCGGCAGGTGATTGCCGCCGCAGGCCGGCAGGTTCGTGAAATAGACGTCGCCGGGCACCAGCCGCTCCGGCGGGACAGTCTCGAGCAACCGCCGCACCGTGAACGAGAGCACGCCCAGGTGCATCGGGATGTCGTGGCCCTGCGCGACCGTCCGGCCCGCAGCGTCGGTGAGCGCGCAGGAAAGATCGCCGGCTTCGCGCAGGACCGGCGAACGCGCCGTGCGCATCAGGTCGAACTTCATCTCCTCGGCGACGGCGAGCGTGGCCTGGCGGATCACCTCGAGCTGCGCTGGCCCGAGCGTCACGCGCGCTCCAACCAGACGTTGCCGTCCTCGTCCGTCCGCGCGATTTGCCCCGGCCAGACCGCGACCGTGGAGAGCGCGTCGGCGAGCACGGCCGGCCCCTCGACCAGCTCGACCGCACCGCGCCGGAGCACCGGGCCGAAGACCGTCTCGCCGAGCTCGGCGTCCCCTTCTGCCGCGGGCGCCGAACGGGCCCAGGCCGTCCCCTCGTCGATCCAGACGCGCGCCCTCGTCGCCGTCACTTCGACCGGCTCGTCCGTCGCGTAGCCGAACTCGCTCCGATGGCGCTCCTGGAAGGCCGCGCTCAGCGTGTCCGGGGAGGTCGCGCCGTCGACGTTGACCTCGAGCGCGTCGTTCTGGCCCCGGTAGCGGAGCTCGAGAGAGCGGGCGACCCGGAGGGTGCCGTCGCCGTCTTCCAGCGCGGCCGTGGCCTCGCTGACGAGGTCCTCGAGCTCGTGCTCGACGCGCGGCCAGTGCGCCTCGTCCAGGGGAGCGAGGCACGTGCGGACGTCGTCGAAGGCGAGCTCCGAGAGGCAGCAGCCGATCGCGGAGAACGTGGAGGACGCCGCCGGCACGAGCACGCGCTCGATTCCGGCCGAGAGAGCGACCGCCCCGGCGTGCATCGGGCCGGCGCCGCCATATGCGACGAGCGTGCACGCGCGCAGGTCGTGCCCTCGGCGGACGGTGACAAGGCGGAGCGCGCGCTCGAGCTCGGCGTGGGTGACCTCGGCCGTCGCCAGCGCAGTCTCCTCCGCCGACAGTCCGAGCTGAGTGCCGAGCTGCGCACAGGCCTCGTGCGCAAGGTCCTGGTCGAGCTCGAGCCCGCCGCCGAGCCCGCCCGCGAGGCCGAGCACCACGTCCGCGTCGGTCACCGTCGCCTCGACGCCGCCGCGCCGGTACGCCGCCGGCCCAGGCACCGCTCCGGCCGAGCGCGGCCCGACGCGGAGCGCGCCGACGTCGTCCACCCACACAACCGAGCCGCCACCGGCGCCGATCGATTCGACTGCCACCGCCGGCAGCCGGACGACGTGGCCGCCGAGCCGACGGTCGCGCGCTGTCGCGGGGACGCCGTCGCGCAACAGGCACACGTCCGTGCTCGTCCCGCCCATGTCGAGCGACACCGCGCGGTCGAGGCCAAAGCGGCGGGCGAGCCGCGCCGTGGCCGCGACCCCGGCGGCCGGACCGGACATCACCGTCGCGAGCGGGAGCAACCGTGCCCGCGCAACCGTCATCATCCCGCCGCCGGAATGGACGACGAACGCGGGCGCGCCGGGGAAGGAGCCGGCGATCGCCTCCTCCTGCGCGCGGAGGTAGCGGTCGATCACGGGCATCACCGCCGCGTTCAGCGCCGTCGTCGACGCACGCTCGAACTCGCGCCGCTCGCGCGAGACGCGGTGGGAGATCGAGAGCGCCGGACCGTCGCCGAGCGCCCTCGCCAGCCGCGCCTCGTGGCCAGGGTTCGCGTACGAGTGGAGGAGACAGACGGCCACCGCTTCGACTCCTGCGGCACGCACCTCTGCCGCCACGCGCTTCGCTTCCTCCTCGGTGAGCCGGAGCAGCGGCATCCCATCGGGCCCGATGCGCTCGGCCGCCTCGAAGCACAGGTCCCGCGGGACCGGCGAGGGCACACGTGCGGGACGGGCCAGGTCGTACAGGTCGTCCCGCGCCTGTCGTCCGATCTCGAGCACGTCGGCGAACCCTTCGGTGGTCACGAGCGCCGTCCGGGCGAGCTTCTGCTCGAGCACCGCGTTTGTGACCCAGGTCGTGCCGGCGACCACCGTGGGCCTCTTCGAGACGAGGCCTCGCGCCTGCGCCAGACCCTCGCCGAGCCCCGCGTCGGTCGGGACTTTTAGTGCCTGCGCGACACCGCCCTCGAGCACCACGACATCGGTGAAGGTGCCGCCGGCGTCGAGGCCGACGCGGGCTTCCTGTCCCGTTTTCACGGAGCGAAAGGAGTGTCCGCGTACGGGAACACGGTCGTATAGCATCGCACCTCGTCAGTCGTCGACCGGAGGTTGCATGGCGCAGGTCGAATCCACGGTGCCCGTGCAGGCGCTGACCGTGGGCGGCGAGACCCTGACGGGTGACGAGACCCGTGTCGTGCGTGCCCCCTGGGACGGCGCGGCGATCGCCGCGGTTCCGCTCGTCGGCGCGACGGAGACGAGGAGAGCTGTCGCGGCGGCGGCGCAGGCAATGCGCGAGCCGCTGCCCGCGCACGAGCGCGCGGAGATCCTCGACCGAGCCGCCGCCACGATCAGCGAGCGCCGCGAGGAGCTCGCACGGCTGCTCTCCCGCGAGATTGGCAAGCCGCTGAAGCAGGCCCTCGTCGAGGTCGACCGGTGCGTGCAGACACTGACGTTCTCCGCGATCGAGGCGCGCACGCTCGCCGGCCGCGGCATCCCGGTCGACGCGCATCCTGCGGGAACCGGAAGGCGCGGCTACACGATCCGCGTTCCGATCGGCGTCGTCGCCGCGATCACTCCCTTCAACTTCCCGCTCAACCTCGCAGCGCACAAGGTCGGCCCCGCGGTCGCGGCCGGCTGCGGCACGGTGCTCAAGCCGGCTGCAGTTGCTCCGCTCGCGGCGATCGAGCTCGTGCGAATCCTGCACGAGGCGGGGCTGCCGCCCGAGCTGCTGTCCGTCGTCACCGGTCCGGCGAGCGAGATCGGCGACGTGCTCGTCGCGGATGAGCGCGTGCGGATGATTACCTTCACCGGCTCCGCGGAGGTCGGGTGGGAACTTGCCGGGCGCGCGGCGAAGAAGCACGTCTCGCTCGAGCTTGGCAACTCGACGCCGCTGATCGTCTGCGCCGACGCCGACGTCGACGCGGCCGCCGAGGCGGCGGCGATCAGCGGGAACGGCTTCGCCGGCCAGTCCTGCATCTCCGTTCAACGGGTGCTCGTCGACGGGAGCGTCCACGACGATTTCGCCGAGCGCCTCGTCGCAGCGGTCGGACGGCTCAAGGTTGGCAACCCGGCAGGGGAGGACACCGACGTGGGGCCCCTGATCGACGAAGACGCTCGCACGCGCGTCGGGGAGTGGGTCGACGAGGCGACCGATAAGGGCGCCGAGCGGCTCGTAGGGGGCACGTTCGACGGCGGTCACCTCCGCCCGACAGTGCTCGACCGCGTGCCGACCGACGTGCGTGCCTGGGAGCGCGAGATCTTCGGGCCGGTGCTCGGGCTCCGCACGTTCGAGTCGCTCGACGAGGCGATCGGGTTGGCGAACAACACCGACTACGGCCTCCAGGCCGGCATCTTCACGCGGGATCTCGCGACCGCGATCGCGGCAAGCGAGCGGCTCGAGTTCGGGGGCGTCACGATCAACGAGGCACCCACCTTCCGCGTCGACCAGATGCCCTACGGCGGGACGAAAGAGTCCGGGAACACGCGCGAGGGTCCGCACTACACCGTGCGCGACATGACCGAGGAGCGCATGGTGGTGATCAAGCTCTGAGCAACCCGCCGGTGCAGGACGGCGCACCGCCGCTCCAGGCCCTCGACCGCGCCTTTGCGGTCCTCGACCTGTTCGGCGCCGAGCGGCCGGAGTGGGGCACGAGCGAGGTCGCGCGTGCGGCGGGGCTGCCGGTGCCGACGGCGCACAGGATCCTCGCGGCGCTGACGGGCCGCAGGTACCTCGCGCGCGACGAGCGGACGAGGCGCTTCCGCCTCGGGCCGGCCGCGCTGGACCTCGGCGACCGCGCCCGCGCGGTGCTCGATCTGCGCCAGGCCGCGCTTCCGGTGCTGCGCCGGCTGGCGCGCGAAACGGACGAGACGGCGCTCCTCACCGTCCCGAACGGCGAGCGCGACCGTTCGGTCTGCCTCGAGCGTGTGGAGAGCTCGCAACCGCTGCGGCTCTCCGTCGAGCCGGGCCGCCGCCTTCCCCTGCACGCGGGCGCGTCGCAGAAAGCGCTGCTTGCCTTCCTCGGCGAGGAGGAGATCGGGCGCGTGGCGGCTGGCTCGCTCGAGCGGCTCTGCCGCGCCACGATCACGGATGCGGAGCCGCTGCGCGCGAACCTCGCCGAGGTCCGGGCGCGCGGCTGGGCGATCTCGTTCGAGGAGACGAACGTCGGCGTCTGGGGCGTCGCGGTGCCGCTGCTGGACGAGCACGGCGTGGCCGTCGCCGCGCTCGGGCTCGCCGGGCCGAGTGCGCGGCTCTCGCCGGAGGAGGTGGTCGACCACCTCGAGCGCCTGCGCGACGCCGCCCTCGAGCTGGCGATGCCGCTCGGGCTCGACGTTCCGGAGCTCGTATGGCCGTGAAGCACGAGCGCGCCTGGGGGGCGTACGTGGATCCGCCGCTGCGCGACAAGGTCGCGGTCGTGACCGGCGCGGCGAAGGGCCTCGGCGGCGCGATCACCGACGTGCTCGCGTGTGACGGCGCGCACCTCGTACTGGCCGGTCGCGATCGGGAGGCGCTCGAAAGCCACGCCGTGCGGCTCGACGATGAGTACCCCGAGAGAGAATCCCTCGTCGCAATCTGCGACGTGACGAAGGAGAACGACGTCCGCGCCATGATCGGCGCCACCGTCGAGCGTTTCGGCGGGCTCGACGTCCTCGTCAACACCGCCGGTGTGATCGGCCCGATCGAGACGCCGGCACAGGACGTGTCCGCGGAGGACTTCCGCCGCGTCCTTGACGTCAACGTCGTCGGGACGTTCCTTCCCTGCAAGTTCGCGATCCCGCATCTGATCGAGCGCGGCGGCGGGCGGATCGTGAACATCGCCGGCACATCCGGCCTCCGCGGTTACCGCAACCGCGTCTCCTATTCGTCGTCGAAGTGGGCGGTGCGTGGGCTCACCCGCACGCTCGCGCTCGAGCTCGGCCCGCATGGCATCACGGTGAACGCGATCTGTCCGAACGTCACCCACGGCGAGCGCATGACCAAGATCGTGAACGAGAAGGCTCGCCGCCTCGGGGTCACACCCGAGAACGTCTTCGCCGACTTCGCCGGGCAGACCGCGCTCGGCCGCTTCATCGAGGACTCCGACGTCGCGCACGCCGTCCGCTTCCTGGTCTCGGAGGGCGCGCGGAACGTGACCGGGCACGACATTGTCGTCGACGCCGGGTGGGACGTGTGATCCCGCGCCCGTTCGACTACGAGCGCCCCGGCTCGGTCGAGGAGGCCGTGGCCGTCCTGGCTGCGGCGGGCGGGCGCGACGCGAAGCTGATCGCGGGCGGTCAGAGCCTCGTGCCGATGCTCTCGCTCGGCCTCGCGCGGCCCGACGTGCTCGTCGACCTCTCCCGGGTCGAGCTGGACGGGATCGAAGCGCTCGGCGGCCGGGTGCGAGTCGGCGCGACGACGTGTCACCGGACGCTCGAGCTCGATCCGGAGGTACGGAGCCTGCTGCCGCTCGCCGCCGAGGCCGCCCGCCACGTCGGCAACCCGCGTGTGCGGAACCGAGGCACCTTCGGCGGCTCGCTCGCCCACGCGGACCCTGCCGCGGAGCTGCCGGTCGTCGCGCTCGCGCACGGAGGCGAGATCGTCGCCCACGGGCCCGGTGGCGCGCGCCGGATCCCGCTCGGGGAGTTCTTCCTCGGCTACCTGGAGACGGCACTGGCGCCGGACGAGGTACTCGTCGCCGCCGAGCTCGAGCGGCTGCCGGAAGGAAGCGGTGTCGGCTTCCACGAGGAGGCGCAGCGGGCGGACGACTTCGCGCTCGCGTGCGCCGCCGCGGTCGTGAAGCCCGACGGACGGGCCCGGGTCGTCGTCGGCGGCGTCGGTGACCGGCCGCTGCGCTTTGACGGGGCGCCCGGCGAGCTGGCGGCCGCGGTCGAGTCGGCGGTCGAGCCCGAGGAGGACGCGTTTGTCTCGGCTGCGTTCCGCCGCAGGCTGGCCGGCGTCTGTGCGCGCCGCGCTCTCGCGCAGGCACGAGAGGATGCGGCGGCGTGACGCTCGAGCTGGTCGTGAACGGACGGCGGTTCCGCGAGCCGGTCGAGCCGCACGTGACGCTACTGCACTTCCTGCGCGACAAGGCGGGCGCCACTGACGTCAAGTACGGTTGCGGGGAGGGCGTCTGCGGCGCCTGTACCGTCCTGCTGGACGGGGTCGCAGTCAACGCGTGCAGCGTGCTCGCCGTCCAGGCGGAGGGCGCACGAGTCGAGACCGTCGCCGGGCTCGGCGAGAACGGCTCGCTCCATCCGCTCCAGCAGGAGCTTGTCGAGCGCGGCGCGGTCCAGTGCGGTTTCTGCACGCCCGGCGTCGTGCTCGGCTCGCTCGAGGCCGTCCGGCTCGGCCTCGCAGGCGACCGCCCGACGATCAGGCGCAGCCTCGCGGGCAACCTCTGCCGCTGCACCGGCTACGGCAAGATCGTGGACGCGGTCGAGGCGTATCGCGACCGCCAAGGTCACGCGTCGTGAGCGTCGTTCGCGACCGGCCCGCACGCCTCGTCGGGCGCGCGCTCGTGCGGCACGACGCGGTGGAGAAGGTCGCGGGGCGGACGCGCTACGCGGCCGACTTCGGCCTCCCCGGGATGCTCAAGGCGGCGCTCAAGCGTGCAGACCTCCCGCACGCGCGCCTGCTCCGCGTGGATACGTCCGCGGCGGAGGCTGTGCCCGGCGTCGCGTCGATCCTGACGGCGAAGGACGTCCCCGAGAACACCGTCTGGGTCGACGTTCCGGGCCAGACCTTCCAGGTGGGAGCGCTGAAGGCCCGGGCGAACGTGCTCGCCGACGGCGTCGTTCGCTATCACGGGGAGCCGATCGCGATCGTCGCCGCGGAGACCGAGGACGCCGCGCTCGCCGCCGTCGAGCTGATCGACGTCGACTACGAGGAGCTGGCGGTCGTCACCGACCCCCGGGCCGCGCTCGAGGACGGCGCGCCGGCCGTCCACGAGGAGGGCAACCTGCTCGCGAGCTGGCAGCTCCACGAGGGCGACGTCGACGCCGCCTTCGGCGGCGCGCACGCAGTCGTCGACCAGAGCTACGAGACGCAGTTCGTCGACCACGCGTATCTCGAGCCCGAGGCGGGCGTCGCCTGGCTCGACTCCGGCGACGTGATCACCGTCCGCGCGGCGACGCAGGTGATCGAGCACTTCCGCGACCTCGCGCGAATCCTGTGCGTCCCCGACAACCGCGTGCGCGTGATCGCGCCGTACGTCGGCGGCGGCTTCGGCGGCAAGGAGGACATGACGGTCGAGCCGTTCCTCGCGCTCGTCGTCCAGCGCACCGGCCGTCCCGTGAGGATGATCTGGAGCCGCTCGGAGTCGCTGCTGGCGCGGGAGAAGCGCCACCCGATGAAGCTTCGCTACCGCACCGCCTGCGACGCCGAGGGGCGGCTCGTCGCCCAGGACATCGTCATCGTCGCTGACGGCGGCGCCTACGCGCTGCTCTCCGCGCTCGTGCTCCTCTACGCGACCACCTGCGCCCAGGGCCCGTACGCCTGCCCGAACGTGCGCATCGATGCGCGTGTCGCGTACACGAACCACACGCCCGCGAGCGCGATGCGCGGCTTCGGCGCGATGCAGGTCGCTCTCGGGTACGAGGGGCAGATGGATCTGCTCGCCGCCGAGCTCGGGCTCGATCCGCTCGAGCTGCGGCGCCGCAACTTCGTCGAGCGCGGCGACACGCTCGCGGTCGGGCAGAGGCTCGATACGCACGTCGCGCTGCCCGAGCTTGCCGATCGCGTCGAGGCAGCGCTCGGACCGAAGCCCGCGCCCTCGACACCCGAGCGGCGTGTCGGGCGGGGCGTCGCCTGCAACCTCCAGCCGTACGGCCGCTGCGTTTGGCTGAACGACTGGGCGAGCGCCTGGGTCGGCTTCGAGCTCGACGGGACTCTCGTCGTCCGGATCGGCGTCCCCGACATCGGCGGCGGACAGGCCTCGTCGCTCGTGCAGGTAGCGGGCGAGGTGCTCGGCGTCGATCCGGCGGACATCGTCATCCACATCGGCGACTCGGCGCTGACGCCGCTGACCGGAACGACGACGGCGACGCGGCAGCTGTACATGTCGGGGAACGCCGTGCTCCAGGCGGCGGGCGAGCTGCGCGAAGAGCTGCGGCCGCTCGCGTCTGAGCTGCTCGAGACGGAGCCGGACGACGTCCAGTTCGCCGACGGCGGCGTTCGCTCGGGCGGGCGGCACCTCCCATTTCGCGACCTGATCGGCGCGGCGGCCAAGCGCGAAGTGCCGTGGCACCGGCTGTCGATCTTCCGTGCGCCCGGCGGCGAGGCGTGGCGGAGCGACGCCTCTTGGCGCGGGCGCGTCTTCCCCGACTTCACGTACGGCTGTCACGCCGTCGACCTCGAGGTCGATTCCGAGACCGGGCACGTCGAGGTGCTGCGCTACGTCGCCGCCCACGACGTCGGCCGCGCGATCAACCCGCAGAGCGTCGAGGGCCAGATCGAGGGGGCCGTCGTGATGGGCCTCGGCTACGCGCTCTCGGAGCGCGTCGTCTACGAGGACGGCGTCAATCTGACCGGCACGTTCGCGCAGTACCTGATTCCGACCGCCGTCGAGGCGCCCGAGATCGAGCCGATCGTCGTGGAGTCCGGCGAGGGGCTCGGCCCGTTCTCCGCGCGCGGGATCGGCGAGCCGCCGGTCGGCGCGGTTGCGCCAGCCGTGGCGGGCGCGCTGGCCGACGCGCTCGGCAGGCGCCTCACCATTCTGCCCTTCACTCCCGAGCGCGTGGCGGAAGCCTGAGGATGCCGCGCGTGACGGGCGAGCGAATGCTGGCTGGGCCGCCGGAGCGGGTGTGGGCGCTACTCACCGACGCAGCCGAGCTCGCGCGGGCGATGCCAGGCGCGGGCGAGGTCGAGCCCGCTGAGGGCCGCAGTTTCCGCACGACGATCTCGCTGGCGGTGGGCCCCGTGAAGGACACGTACGAGGGCCGGCTCGGCTACGAGGACGAGCAGCCGCCGACCGCGTGCACGATCGTGGTCGAGACGAAGGGGAGGAGCGGTCAGGTGACCGGTCGTGGCGCGATGCGGCTCGAGCCCCGCGACGGTGGGGGGACGTTCCTCCGTTACGAGGGCGACTTCAAGGTCTCCGGCGCGGTTGCGGGCGTCGGCCAGCGCATGATCGCCGGCGTCGCCCGCAAGACGATCGAGCGGACGCTGGACGGGATCGGCCGGCGCCTCAGCGACGCGCCCGAGCCTGTGCCGGAGCCGCCCGCGGCGCCGACCACCGCGCTCTGGCATCCCTTCGCGAACATGTCGCAGGTCGCGGGCGAGGAGCTCGTGATCGTCCGCGGGCGGGGTTGCGAGGTGGTCGACCGCGAGGGCCGCACGTATCTCGACGCGACCGCCGCACTCTGGTACTGCAACGTCGGCTATGGCCGCGCCGAGATCGCGTCGGCCGTGGAGCGCCAGCTGCGCGAGCTGTCCTCCTACTCGACGTTCGGCGCCTACGCCAACGAGCCGGCGCTCGCGCTCGCCGAGCGCATCGCCCGTCTCTCGTTGCTCGAGGACGGCAAGGTCTTCTTCACCTCCGGCGGCTCCGACGCGGTCGACACCGCCGCCAAGCTCGCGCGCCGCTACTGGCACGCGGTCGGGCGGCCGGAAAAGCTGACGTTGATCGGCCGTCGGCATGCCTACCACGGCATGCATGCGTGGGGAACGAGCCTCGGCGGCATCCCCGCGAATCTCGAGGGCCTGGGGACGCTCGTCGCGGACGTCGTCCACGTGGATGCGAGTTCCGTGGAGGAGCTCGCCGCCGCGATCGAGCTGCTCGGTCCCGAACGAGTCGCGGCCTTCATCGGCGAGCCGGTCGTCGGCGCCGGCGGTGTGATCCCGCCGCCCGACGGCTACTGGACGGCGGTCGCCGAGCTCTGCCGCGAGCACGACGTGCTGCTGATCGCCGACGAGGTGATCACCGGCTTCGGCCGCCTCGGCCGCTGGTTCGGGTGCGAGCGGTACGGCTTCACACCCGATCTGCTCGTGTTCGCCAAAGGGATTACCTCCGGTTACATGCCTCTCGGCGGCGTCGTCGTCGGGCCGCGCGTGCAGGAACCGTTCTGGAGCGGCGAGGGCACCTGGTTCCGGCACGGCTATACGTATTCAGGCCACGCCGCTGCCTGCGCCGCCGGGCTCGCCAACCTCGACATCCTCGAGCGGGAGCGTCTGGTCGAGCGCGTCGCCGACCTCGAGCCGCTGCTGGCGGAGCAGGTGCACTCGCTCGGCGACCACCCGCTCGTCGGGGAGACGCGGGCGGTCGGCCTCACGGCAGCCGTCGAGCTCGCGGCCCACGCGCTCGAGCGCGAGCCCGGGCTGGTCGAGCGGGTCGTGGCGCTCGCGCGGGAACAAGGGCTGCTGACGCGCTCGCTGCGCGGCTGCGCCCTCCACATCTCGCCCCCCTTCATCATCGAACGTCCGCAGATCCAGGCGCTGGTCGGCGGGCTGCGCCGGGCGCTCGACGTCGCCCAGGGAGAGGAGGTTGGCAGCCGACTGAGGACCTGAGAACGTCTTACTACTGAGAGCAAGGCTTTCGAGTCCCTTCGGGGAGGAGGCAGAAGATGCGGAAAGGAATGGTTGTAGCGGCCACCGTCTTCGTCGCGGGGCTCGCCGTCGTCGCAGGGGTCAGCGGCATGCAGACGCCGGCGACGAGCGGCTACGTCGCGAAAGGGAAGGTGCCGATCAAGCTCGCGTTCTCGACGTGGAACGGCTACATGGCGCTCGTCATCGCAGCCAAGGAGGGGTACTACAAGAACCACGGGCTCAAGGTCACCTACACGGTGATCGAGGATCCCGTGCAGCGCTTCAACGCGCTGAAGGCCGGAAGCCTGAACGCGATCGCAACGACGGTCGACACGTTCTCGCGGACAACGGCGAAGGGCATCCGGTCGGTGGAGGTGCTTGGGCTTGACGCATCCGCGGGCGGCGACGGCATCGTCGCCGACAAGAGCATCACAACGGTCGAACAGCTCAAGGGCCAGACGGTGGCCGTGAGCGCGGGCTCGACGAGCCAGTGGCTGCTGGCATACGTGCTGAGCCTGCACCACCTGTCGCTCAAGGACGTCAAGCAGGTCGACCTGACGTCGGGCGACGCGGGCGCTGCGTTTGCCGCCGGGCGCGTGAAGGTGGCGGTGACGTGGCAGCCGTGGCTGTCGCGGGCGGAGCAGAACCCGAACGGGCACGTGCTCGTCTCGACGAAGAAGTACCCGACGATCATCACCGACCACGTCGCGTTCGCCCCGAGCTTCGTCAAGCAGCATCCCGATGAGGTGAAGGCGTTCATCGCGGCGTACAACGACGCGATGAAGCTGATCAGGAGCAACCCGGCCAAGGCGTTCGCCGACGTTCACGACTATCTCGGCCAGTCGGCGGACGACATCAAGGCGACGATGAAGGACGTCCCGCTCTGGTCGGTCTCGCAGAGCAAGAAGTACTACGGCACGAAGAAGCATCCGGGCGCGATCTACAAGATCTTCACGAAGTCGGCCACGTTCTGGAAGTCGATCGGGGAGATCAAGGCCATCCCGAGCCCGAAGAACGCAATTGATCCCACCTTCGTCAACTCGTTCAAGTAAACCCGAGGGAGCCCCGGCGCCCGTCACGTCGGCCGCGAAGCGGCCGCCGGCGACCGCCGGGGCTCCGCGCTGGTACTCGCGCTACCTGGCGGCGAAAGAGCCCATCCCCCGGGCCCTGTCGCTCCCGCTAGGGCTGGCGAGCTTCGGGCTCGTGATCGGCATCTGGGCGCTCCTCGCCTATACCCGAGTAGCCCCGGCGCTCGGTTTCCCCAACCTCCACAACCCCTTCTTCCTGCCGAGCCCGGGCACGGTCGCCAAGACCCTTTACAACATGTTCGCCCACGAGGGTTTCGCGCACGACGTCTGGGCGAGCACGCGGCGAATCGGCCTCGGCTTCCTCATCTCTGCGGCGATCGGCATCCCACTCGGGATCGCGATCGGCTCCTTCCGCGTCGTGCAGGCGTTCTTCGAGCCCATCATCGCCGCCGTCCGCTACATGCCCGCCTCGGCGTTCATCCCGCTGCTGATCATCTGGTTCGGGATCTACGAGAAGGAAAAGATCGCCGTCATCTTCATCGGGGTCTTCTTCCCACTCACGCTGCTGATCGCGGACGTATCGGCGAACATCCCCAAGGAGCTCCTGAACATCGCCTACACGCTCGGCGCCTCGCGCTGGCAGGTCTTCTGGCGTGTGCTCCTGCCGGCCTCGTGGCCGGGCGTCCTCGACAACATGCGGATCGGGATCGGCTGGGCGTGGACGTACCTGATCGTCGCCGAGCTCGTCGCCGCGAGCACCGGCATCGGCCACGTGATCCTCTCGGCGAGCCGCTTCCTCCAGACGGACAAGATCATCGCCGGCATCATCACGATCGGGATCCTCGGCCTGCTCACGGACGCTCTCTTCCGCTGGGCCTACTGGCTGCTGTTCCCATACTCGGATCGCGTCTCGCGGTGAGCGCGATCACGGCCACCGACGTCTCGATGGTGTTCAAGACACGAGGCGGCCGCGTGCACGCAATCGATCGCGTCACACTCGAGATCCCGGACGCACACTTCGCCTGCATCGTGGGCGCGTCCGGCTGTGGCAAGTCGACGCTGCTGAACGTGATGGGCGGGCTCGTGCGGCCGACCTCGGGGAGCGTCCAACTCGACGGCCGCCAGATCCACGGCCCGGGCACGGACCGTGGGATGGTCTTCCAGTCGTACACGCTCTTCCCGTGGCTGCGCGTGCGGGAGAACGTCGAGTTCGGCCCGAAGCTGAAAGGCATGCCGAAGGACGAGCGACGGCGGATCTCCCGCCCGCTGCTCGAGGAGATGGGGCTCGCGGAGTTCGCCCGCGCCTATCCGAAGGAGCTCTCGGGCGGGATGAAGCAGCGGGTGGCGATCGCCCGCGCGCTCGCGAACGACCCGAAGGTGCTGCTGATGGACGAGCCGTTCGGGGCGCTCGACGCGCTCACCCGGGCAGCGGCGCAGCGGTTCCTGACCGAGATCTGGGAACAGCACCGGCGCACGATCGCCTTCGTCACCCACGACATCGACGAGGCGATCTTCCTCGGCGACACCGTGTTCGTGATGACGCCGCGGCCGGGACGGCTGCGCGAGGTGATCCCGGTCGACATCCCGCGCCCGCGCACGCTCGAGGCGCTCGGAACGCAGCGGTTCGGCGAGCTCAAGCGACAGATCCTGGAGCTGATCGTCGAGCACGAGAACCGAGCGCTGCCGCAGGCGACGAACGGTGCGTAGGCGTCACACGACCGCACCGTTCTCGTCGCGCCGCCGCGCCAGCGCCCGCGCGATCGTGAGCAGCTGGATTTGCGACGTGCCCTCGTAGATGCGCAGGATGCGGCAGTCTCGATAGAGCCGCTCGACCTCGCTCTCGCGCATGTAGCCGTAGCCGCCGTGGATCTGCAGCGCCCGGTCGACGCAGGCAAAGCAGTTCTCCGTCGCGACGTACTTGGCGATGGATGCGTCGCGCCGGAGGCCGGCGCCTTCGTCCTTGAGAGCCGCCGCGCGGTAGGCTGCGAGCCGGCCTGTCTCGACCGCCACGTCCATCTCGGCGAGCAGCAGCTGAACCGCCTGGAAGTCGCGAATCGGCCGGCGGAACTGGCGCCGCTCCGCTGCGTAGTCGGCCGCGAGCTGGAGCGCGCGCATGGCGATTCCGTTCGCCATCGCGGCGATGTCGATGCGGGCCCGGTTGAGGACCTCGAGCGCGATCCGGCCTCCCGCGCCCTCGCCGCCGATCAGGGCGTCTGACTCGACGGCGACGTCCTCGAGCCGGAGCTCGTAGGTCGGGGCGGAGCGAATTCCGAGCTTGTCCTGCGGTTGCGAGTACGAGATCCCGGCCGCGTCGGTAGGGACGGCGAAGGCGCCGATCCCGTCAAGGCCTGCGTCACGGTCGGTCTTCGCGAAGAGGAGCAGGAGCCCGGCCTCGCGCGCGTTCGAGATGAAGACCTTGCTTCCGCGAATCAGCCAGCCGGCGGGCGCGCGCCGCGCCTCCGTCCGGATCGACGCCACGTCGGAGCCGGCGTCGGTCTCCGTCAGCGCGAAGCCCGCGAGCTGCTCGCCGCGTGCCAGCGGTGCGAGGTAGCGCCGCTTCTGCTCGTCGTCTCCGTAGAGGAGCAATCCCTCCATCCCGAGGTAGTGGCCCGTATAGATCGAGGCGAGCGCGGCGTCCCCGTAGGCGACCTCCTCCATCGCGACGAGCTGGGTGGGCGTGTCGAGACCCAAGCCGTCGTACTCCTCCGGGATCGTGATTCCCATCAGGCCGAGCTCGGCGAGGCGGGCGACGAGCTGTGCCGGATACGCGGCGGTCCGGTCGCGTTCGGCCGCGCCGGGAATCACCTCCTCCAGCGCGAAGGTCCGAAGCGTCTCGCGCAGGCGCCGCTGCTCCTCGGTGAACGGATAAGGCATCTACGTTCTTGCCGGTTCGGCGAGCCAGCGCTCGATCAGCTCCTGGTGCTCGCCGAGCTGCGGCGCCGGCCGGTGCGCGCGCAGTGGGTCCCCGAGCTTGAGCGCGCTGCCGATTGTCCGGAAGCCGTCCTCCTCCTCGATCACCATCGCGCGCGCGAGCACCTGCGGGTGCGCAAGCGCCACGCGAACGCCGAGCAGCGGCCCGACGGGAATCCCCGCCTCGCGGAGCCTGGCGAGCGCCTGCTCGCTCGGCATGGCCGCGAGTGCGGCCTCGATCTCGACTCGGAGCTCGGCGCGGTGGAGCGCTCGCTTCGCGTCCGTCGCGAAGCGAGCGTCGCTCGGCCACTCGGGGCGGCCGACGGCCGCCGCGAAGCGAACGAAGAGCGGATCGTTCGCGATGGTGATCGCGATCTCGCCGTCCGCGGTGCGGTACGTGCCGAACGGTGCGCTCAGCGCGTGGTCGTTCCCGAGGGGCTCGATCGCGTCGTCACTGTGCAACGCACGCATCGCGACCGACTCGAGCAGCGAGACGAGACTGTCCAGCATCGCGACGTCGACGTGTCGACCGGCGCCTGTTCGCTGTCGCTCGTAAAGTGCGGCGACCGCCCCGAGCGCGCCGTACAGGCCGGGCACGAGATCGCCAAGGCTGACGGCCGAACGCGTGGGACCGCCTCCGACCGGACCGGTTGCGGCCATCAGACCCGACATCGCCTGGACGAGCAGGTCGTACGCGGGCAGGGCGCGCAGCGGCCCGTCCTGGCCGAAGCCGGTGATGCTCACGACGACGAGGCGCGGATTCAACTTCCAGAGCTCTACGATCCCGAGCCCGAGGCGCTCGAGCGTGCCGGGCCGGAAGTTCTCGACCATCACGTCAGAACGTTCGAGCAGCCCGCGGAGGACGGCGAGCTGATCAGACCGCTTCAGGTCGAGTGTGATCCCGAGCTTGTCGCGGTTCAAGAGCCGGTAGTACGTGCTCGACCCGTCGACGAACGGGCCGAAGGTGCGAGCATCGTCTCCGCCCGGCGGCTCGACCTTGATCACCTCGGCACCGAGATCGGCGAGCAGCATGCCGCAGAACGGTCCCGCAAGGACACGCCCGAGCTCGATGACCCTGATGTTGGCTAGCGGCGGCGACACGTGGTCCACCTCAATGGGACCTCCAGCGCTCGATGCGGAGATCGCAGCTCCGCGCATGTGCCTCGAAGTTCTCGACACGGCACTGGCGTGCGCAGATCTCGCCGATCGCCACGCTCGCCTCGCGCGTCGCCCGCTGGTAGGTCACGGTCTTGAGGTACTTCCCGACCCAGAGGCCGCCCGAGTAGCGCGCCGCCCGTCCCGTCGGGAGGATGTGGTTGGTGCCGGTCGTCTTGTCCCCGTAGGCGACCGTCGTCGTCTCGCCGAGGAAGAGCGAGCCGTAGTTCCGCAGCCGCGCGAGGTACCAATCCGGGTCGCGCGTGTGCACCTCGACGTGCTCGAATGCGAGCGCGTCGGTCTCGCCGAGCGCTTCGTCGTCGTCGGCGACCACACGGATTTCGCCACGGTCGCGCCACGCCGCCGACGCGACGTCCGCGGTCGGCAGGGTCTCGAGCTGGCGTGCGATCTCCCGCTCGACGTCGCGAGCGAGTTGTGGCGACGTCGTGACGAGGATCGCGGGCGATGCCGGCCCGTGCTCTGCCTGGCCGAGCAGGTCGGCTGCGACGAGTTCCGCGTCGGCGGTCTCGTCCGCGACCACGACGATCTCGGTCGGGCCCGCGAGGAGATCGATACCGACGCGGCCGAACAGCTGTCGTTTCGCCTCGACGACGTAGGTGTTCCCCGGCCCTGCGATGAAGTCGACAGCAGCGATCGTCTCCGTGCCCAGCGCCAGCGCGGCGATTGCCTGGACGCCGCCGAGGCAGTACAGCTCATCTGCGCCGGCGAGGTGCATCGCCGCGATCGTCGCCGCCGGAAGCTTTCCCGCGAGCGGTGGCGTGCTTGCGGCCACCCGCTCCACGCCGGCGACCTTCGCCGTGACGATGCTCATGTGCGCCGAGGCGACCATCGGATAGCGGCCACCCGGTACGTACGAGCCGGCGCTCGCGATCGGAAGGGTACGGTGCCCGAGCGTGA
Organism: Actinomycetota bacterium; assembly: GCA_005885245.1. Lineage (GTDB taxonomy): Bacteria > Actinomycetota > Thermoleophilia > Gaiellales > Gaiellaceae > 3-1-20CM-4-69-9. The sequence continues at coordinate 19,205 of VAWR01000143.1, forward strand.
CGCCGGGAAGCGTTTCCACCTCGACGTCACCGAGCGTTGCGCGTTGAGCTTCCGCGAAGCGGCGCACCTGCCCCTGTGAGAAGCGGATGTCCTCGATCACGGACGCGGGCACCGACTCGACGATGCGCCGGATCTCGCTCTCGTCGAGGCGGAAGCTGTCGCGTTCCCAGCGGTCGAGCCGCGCGGACCAATCCCGCACGGCCGTGTCGCCCCGCTCGGCAACGTCCGTGATGATGCGTGTCACGGTCTCGGTGATCTCAGTCACGGCCCGATCTCCAGCAGGGCCCTATGATCGCCCCATCGGCCGGTGGATGCACTGATAAGCGCGATCGAACGTGACCTCGTCGCATTCGCACAGCAGCTCGTTGCAACCCCGAGCCTGCCGGGAGAGGAGGGAGTGGTGGCGGAGCTCCTGGCGACGAAGCTCGTCGAGCTTGGCTATCGGGACGTCGCGGTCGACGAGGTGAGCAATGTCGTCGGCTACTTTGGCCCAGGTTCGCCGCGTCTCATGTTCAACGGCCACCTCGACCACGTGCCGCCGGCGGGCATGGTGGACCCGTACGGCGCGCAGATCGTCCAGGGGCACCTCCGCGGTCGCGGGTCGGTGGACATGAAGGCGAATGTCGCGGCCGGCGCGTTTGCGGCTGCGTTCGTGGATGCTCCGCTTCGCGGTGCGTACATGTTCACGGCCGACGTGCGGGAGGAGGTCGACGGGCCGGAAGGGATTCCGAGGCTTCTGGCGCACGGTCTCCGGGCCGAGTACGGCATCAGCGGCGAAGCAACTTCACTCGACGTTGCGCTCGGCCACCGCGGCAAGCTCCAGCTCGACGTCACGATTGCCGGTCGTTCGAGTCATGCCGCGACGCCTGACGAGGGCGAGAACGCGGTCTATCGCGCGCTGCCGTTCCTGGCCGCGCTCGAACGTGCGGGCAAGCGCCTGCCCTCAGACCTTCGTTTCGGCCCGGCGAGCCTCACCGTCACTGCCATTGCTTCCGCTCCCTCGGGCGGCGTCGCGGTCGTTCCGTCCAGCTGCACGATCCGCGTTGACCGCCGTTACGTCCCGGGTGAGACGCCGGACTCCTGCCGCGTCGAGATCGAGGAGCTCGTGGACCGCGTGGCCGCCGAGCTCGGAGCAGACGCAACGGTCGAGCTCGTCAACGTCTACCCGCTGATGAGCACCGAGCCGGACCACCCACTCGTGCGAGCCGCGAGCGCGGCCGTCGAGGACGCGACGGGCAGGCGTCCGGCTCTGAAGGCGTGGCAGTTCGGTGTCAATGCCACTTTCATGAACGCCGCCGGGATTCCCTCCGTCGGGATCGGCGCGGGCGACGAGCGTCTCGCGCACACCGCCGACGAGCGCGTCCCGATCGACGAGATCATCCAGGCCTCTCGGGTCTACGCCCTGCTGATCAAGCGCCTCGCCACGTGAAAGGAGCAGCCGTGCCGACCGGGATCGACCATCTCCAGCCGCCCGAGCTCGTCCGTCTCTCGCATTGGGAGGACCGCAACGAGGTACGCGTCGCGAACTGGATCAGACCCTGGGACTTCGCCGAGCCGATAGACGTCGGCGTCACGGCTGTGCCGATCGCTCGCGCCGCGATCAAACCGGTCAGCGCCCATCAGGGGCCGAACGCGCTCCGTGACGGCCGCTTCTTCTTCACGACCTACTCGATTGACTATGGCGTCGACATCTCCGACCTCGTCGTCCGCGACATCGGCGACGTGGAGATCCCGCTCTGGGACATCGTCGAGGCGCACGAGAACATCTACGTCGCCGCGCGCGGCCTGTTCGCGCACGAGCCGCGCTTCTTTCCGATCTTCGTGGGCGGCGACCATTCGATGACACGGCCGATCGTCCGGGCGCTGCACGAGGCGCGGCCCGAGCTCGAGCGCGTCGGCCTCATCCAATTCGACGCTCACATCGACTGCCAGAATCTCGACGACGCCGGCCCTCACAACGGGACCCCGATCCGCGGAATCATCGAGGACGACAACCGAGTAGACCCGCGCAACATCGTGCAAATCGGCATCTCCGGCTTCGTCAACGCCGACTACTACCGCCGCTACCTCGTCGAGGAGCAGGGCGGGACGATCTTCTCGACGCGAGACGTGGCGAGGCGAGGGATAGATGCAGTGCTGTCGGAAGCATGGGAGATCGCATCCGGGGGGGTCGACGGCGTCTACGTCACTTTCGACATCGACAGCGTCGAGCTCGCGTACGCGCCCGGGACGGGCGCGGCCGTCTCTGGTGGCCTCACGCCGTGGCAGGCGATGGATGCCCTCTTCGACCTCGGCTGCCGCGATCTGGTGGTTGCCTTCGACCTCGTCGAGGTCGACCCAGCGCGCGATCCGCAGGGAATCACGCAGCGCCTCGCGAACAAGCTGCTGCTCACGTTCCTTGCTGGTTTCCACCACCGCCGCGACGGCGGCTAGAACGACTTTGCAGCGCGATCGTGCAACCAGACGCCTTGGTCGTGATCCTGATGATGGACGAGGGGAAGGTGATCGAGGAGGCGCCGCCGGACACCTTCTTCTCCTCCCCGAGCCACGAGCGTACGAAGCGGGTGCACGCGCTGGTCGAGTGATCTCCGCGCCCAGAGCGATACCGTAGGCCGGTGATCGGCCCGCCCTACAGGCCACTTGACGCCCAGGTCATCCCACGCTTTGCGGGCATACGGACGTTCATGCGCTCGCCATACGTCAGCGAGCTTGCAGGTGTGGATGCAGCGGTCTTCGGCATTCCCTTCGACACCGCGACGAGCTTCAGGACGGGTGCTCGCTTTGGTCCGGAGGCGATCCGCTCGGCCTCGGTGCTCCTCCGGCCGTACCACCCGGTGCTCGCAGTCAACGTCGTCGAGTCGCTGTCCGTCGTCGACTACGGTGACTCACCCGTCTCGCCGGGAGCCATCGAGCGCACCTACAGTCAGGTCGAGGAGGCGATGGCGCCCCTCGTCGACGCGGGGGTGTTTCCGCTCGCGCTCGGCGGCGATCACTCGATCACGCTCGCGGAGCTGCGGGCGCTCGTTCGTCGTCACGGTCCGATCTGCCTCCTCCAGTTGGACTCGCACGCCGATACCTGGGACGAGTACTTCGGCCAGAAGTACTTCCACGGAAGCACCTTCAAACGGGCTGTCGAGGAAGGTCTACTCGACGCGGGCAGCTCTGTGCAAGCTGGGATCCGCGGCTCGAACTACGGCGCGGGAGACATCCGTGACGCCGAGGAGCTTGGCTTCACCGTTGTTCCGTCCGAGGAGCTTCGTCAACTCGGTGGCGAGGGATACGCCGGTCTCGTGACGGAGAAGGTGGGGGAGCGGCCGGTCTTCCTTTCCTTCGATATCGACTTTCTCGACCCCGCGTTCGCGCCCGGAACCGGGACGCCCGAGGTGGCGGGGTTCTCGACTGCCGAAGCGCTCGCCTTTCTACGAGCACTGCAGGGCATCAACCTGGTCGGAGCCGACGTCGTCGAAGTCTCGCCCGCCTATGACGGACCGGGGCAGCAGACGGCGCTGGCGGCTGCGAACGTCGCGTTCGAGCTGTTGGCGCTGAAGGCGCTCGGTTCCGTTCGCTGATCACGGGACGCCGGAGAGGAGCCAGAATGGGGACTACGACCGCGACTGCATCTCTCCGCCAGACGCCCGCATGGCAGGCCCTCGAGGAGAACGCCGAGGCCTTGCGCGAGACCCACCTCCGCGATCTCTTCGCGGCGGATCCCGAGCGCGGTGAACGCTTCTCCATCGAGGCCGAGGGTCTGTTCCTCGATTACTCCAAGAACCGGATCACCGAAGACACGATCCGGCTTCTGCTGCAGCTCGCGGAGGAGCGCGGCGTGGCCGAGCGCCGAGACGCGATGTTCGCGGGCGAGAAGATCAACGTCACCGAGCGCCGGGCGGTCCTGCACGTCGCGCTCCGCGCGCCGAAGGGCGAGCACATCGAGGTGGACGGCGAAGACGTCGTGCCCGAGGTGCACGAGGTACTCGACCGCATGTCGGAGTTCGCAGAGCGCATTCGAAGCGGTGCATGGCAGGGACACACCGGGAAGCGAATCCGGAACGTCGTCAACATCGGCATCGGCGGGTCCGATCTCGGACCGGTCATGGCCTACGAGGCGCTGCGCTATTACTCGCAGCGTGACCTGACCTTCCGCTTCGTCTCCAACGTCGACGGCACCGATCTCGCGGAGGCGACGCGAGACCTCGATCCCGAGGAGACCCTCTTCATCGTCGCCTCGAAGACCTTCACGACGCTCGAGACCTTGACGAACGCCAGGAGCGCGCGCGAGTGGCTTCTGGCCACCCTCGACGACGAGGCCGCCGTTGCGAAACACTTCGTCGCGGTCTCGACCAACGAGGCGGAGGTGTCGAAGTTCGGCATCGACACCGCCAACATGTTCGGCTTCTGGGACTGGGTCGGAGGCCGCTACTCGATGGACTCCGCGATCGGTCTCTCGACGATGATCGCGATCGGTCCGGACAACTTTCGCCGCCTCCTCGCCGGCTTCCACACGCTGGACGAGCACTTCCGCACCGCGCCGTTCGAACGGAACCTGCCGGTCCTGATGGGCCTCCTGACGGTCTGGTACGCGGACTTCTTCGCCGCGCAGACCGTCGCAGTCCTTCCCTACGATCAGTACCTGAAGCGGTTTCCCGCGTACCTGCAGCAGCTCACGATGGAGTCGAACGGCAAGTCCGTGACCCTGGAGGGCGCGCACGTCGACTACGAGACCGGCCCGATCTTCTGGGGAGAGCCCGGAACGAACGGCCAGCACTCGTTCTACCAGCTCATCCACCAGGGCACGAAGCTCGTTCCGGCCGACTTCATCGGGTTCAGCCATACCCTCAATCCGATCGGCGACCATCATGACCTGCTGATGGCGAATGTCTTCGCGCAGACGGAGGCGCTCGCGTTCGGCAAGACACCCGAGGAGGTGCGCGCGGAGGGTACGGAGGAGTGGCTCGTGCCGCACCGCGTCTTCGAGGGGAACCGGCCCTCTAACACCATCCTCGCCGACCGGCTCGATCCGGAGACGCTCGGCAAGCTGGTCGCGCTCTACGAGCACAGTGTGTTCGTGCAGGGCGTGATCTGGAACGTGAACTCGTTCGACCAGTGGGGCGTCGAGCTCGGCAAGGTGCTCGCCAAGCGGATCGCGGGCGAGCTCGAGGCTGATTCAGAGCCGGAGCTCACCCATGACTCGTCCACCAACGCGCTGCTCAGGCGCTACCGGAACACCAGACGGACGTCATAACCCGAAGACAGGGCGCGCCGGTGCACCCCTGTCTGCCATCGGTCGTCCCTACTTGAGGACTGTGTCGCAGTAGGTCGAGTTCGGCCCGAACGGTCATAGCCCGTCGTCCCGAGCGAGTACCAGGGATAGATGCAGTACGGCGTGCCGTAGTTGGCGGCGCCGCAGTAGTGATTCACCTCTACCTTGCCACCGACCTGGTCGTGGCCGGTCCTAGCGCCGAATGAGGATGCTGATCTTGCGCGAGCGCGCAGCCCCGAGCTCGTCCTTCGTCGTCAGATAGAGGACATAGCGGCCTCGGCGCACGGGCCGACCGCTGATCACGCCGGTCTTCGGATCGAGCCGAAGGCCGGCGGGCAGCTTCCCTACGGCCACGCCCCAGGTCCGAACACCGACGCCTCCCTGCGCAAACCCACTGGCTCGATAGAGCTTGCCGACGTGTCCGACGCGCGGCATCGACACGCTCGTCAGTTGGAGCTTGTCCGCGACGCGAAGCGTGATCGTGTGCACCGTGTTCCGGCCGCGGACGTCGGTGACCTTGAACGTCAGGGAGAAGCTGCCGGCGTCGGCAGGGACGCCTTTGATCGTCGCCGTCGAGCCGTTGCCCTGATCGCCGATGAAGCCGACGTGCGTCGGAAAGGAACCTTGCGTGATCTCCCAGCGATAGGGAGCGCTGCCGCCGGCGGCGTTGAGGGAGATCGTGAGCGGAATCGCGACCTCTCCCACCTGACTGTCGGGCGCGCTGATCTGGAGGGCAGGACTCACCGCGAGCGTGAACTGCTTCTGCGAGGAGGCTCCGTTGGCGGACACCTTGACGGTGAACGAGGCCGTCCCCGCGGTCTGTGGCGTCCCGCTGACCTGGCCGTTACCCGCAAGCGAGAGACCGGCCGGCAAGGAGCCGGCAACGATGCTCCAACTCTGAGCGCCTCCGCCCGAGGCCGCGAACTTCGTCGAGTACGAATTGCCGACGCTCGCCTCGGGAAGCGTCGCCGTCGTGATCGACGGAGCAGTCGCCGGAGCGGGGACCGGAGGGGGAGGTGGCGGGCTCCCACTGCCGACACTGTTGATGACGATCGTGAACTCTCGCTGGGACTCCGCAGGCCGACACCAGTCGGCCGAGGGTGGATTCTGGTCGCTGAGGTTGACCCAGAAGGAGTAGCTTCCGGCCCGGGTCGGCGTGCCGCTGACGAGGCCGCTCATTGCCAGCCCCAGTCCCGGCGGCAAGGTGCCGCCGATGATCGTGAACTGGTACGGCAGGGCCGGACCGCAACCGCCGGCACCGCCGAAGGTGAAGCTGTAGTGCGCGCCCACCACTCCGGTCGGAGGGAAGTAGCTCTCGTCCGTGAACCTGATCGCCCAGGCGGCGGACGCGAGCGCGAGCGCGGCGACGGCCGCCGTCAGGAGGATCATCACTCTGCGTTTCATCGAGACAGACCCCTCAAAGTAGTGGTTCAAACTCTGGAAACCTCATCGGCATCAGTTTCGCCGCGACTTGTAAGAACCCCGTTAAGCGTTCTTGAACTAGGCAGTCTGTGCATCCTTCGCATGTGAGTCCTTCCGCCGCCGATCGCCGCGCTCGCTTCCGGGAGCTGCATGGGAGGGAGCAGCTCTTCGTCATGCCCAATCCTTGGGACGTGGGGTCGGCGCGGCTGCTCGAGGCGTGCGGCTTCGAGGCGCTCGCAACGACGAGCGCCGGGTTTGCCTGGTCGCTCGGCAAGCTCGATCAGCACGTGACGCGTTATGAGCTTGTCGCCCATGTGGCCGAGCTGGCGAGCGCGATTTCGGTTCCACTCAACGTCGACAGCGAGCGCTGCTACCCGGACGATCCCGGCGGAGTCGCCGAAACCGTCGAGTTGCTCGCCGGCGCCGGGGCGGCCGGCTTCTCGCTCGAGGACTACGACCCGGCGACCGAGAGCATCGACGACCTCGACGTCGCAGCAACGCGGGTCGCGGCCGTAGCCGAAGCGACGCACCGCCTACCTGAACCGATGGTGCTCACCGCGCGCGCGGAGAATCACATTCGCGGCGTCGACGACCTCGACGACACGATTGCGCGCCTGACCGCCTATCGCGACGCCGGCGCTGACGCGGTGTACGCCCCGGGCCTCACCGACATCGGACGGATCGCGGCGGTGGTGGCTGCGGTCGGCATCCCCGTCAACGTGCTTGCGCTCCCGGATGCACCGACACTGAGCTCGCTCGCCGCGGCCGGTGTGCGACGCGTGTCGACCGGGAGCTTGCTCGCCGCCGCCGCTTATGGAGCGATGCTGGCCGGGGCCCAGGAGCTGCGGACGGAGGGCACGTCGGGCTATGCCGAGAACGGCGTGGCGCGCGAGGCGCTCAGGGAGGCGTTCGGCTAGATCGCGATCCGAGTGCGTCGGGACCCATGAGCCGGCCCGTACCTCAAGTGTTCAGCCAGGCGGCGACAAGGAACACGATCGCCGAGATCGCTGCGGCGGCGACCAGAATGAGGTTCGCCGCAAGCAGAAACGTGAGCCAACGCGAGCGCGGCTTCGGCATCGCCGAGGCACCCGAAGCGACCGTTCCATCCTCTCGGCCCCAGCCGACCGCTCCCGCGAGCACGCTGGTGATGAACTGGTTGAGGCTGACTCCTTCCCGGTCGGACGCCCGCGCGAGCTCCCCATGAAGGCCCGCCGGCATCCGCAGTAGGAGACGGCCGCTAGATCTCGCGGCTCGCTGTCGCTGCTTCGGGGCGGACTCCCCGGTTGGCGCTTCCCCGACGGCGTCTGGAGTCGCCATTCCCCGAGTGTAGGGGCTTCGGGGACCCCGCACAACGCGATTTTCCCTCGAAATCGGCTCGTAGCTTGGCAAGTCCTGACGCGAGTACGCGCGAGGTGTGCGTCTGGGAGAGCCCGAGACGTCGCGCGATCTCGTCCTGGCTGAGATCGTCGTAGTAGCGGAAACGAAGCGCCTGGCGTTCTCGCCGATGGAGCGAGCGCATACTGCTCGCGACGAAAAGGCGGTCCTCGCTCTCGTCGAACGCTTCGTCGGTGCTGGCAATGTCGGTGGCCTCGCTGAGCGAAACGGGCGCGCGCACTTGCTCGGCTTGCAGCGCCTCGGCCAGTTCGTGTTCGTTCAGATCCGCCGCTGTGGCGAGTTCCGACGAAGTCGGATCGCGCTGCAGTCGAGCGGAGAGCTGGCCCCGAGCCGCGCCGATCCGCGCGCAGATCTCCTGGTGACGACGGGGCAGACGGACCGGAGCGCTCACGTCGCGGAGATATCTCCTGATCTCACCCAGGATGTTGGGCACGGCGAACGCAGCCAGGTTGACGCCACGGGCGGGCTCGAATCGGTCGATGGCCTTGATGAGACCGATGGAGCCGACCTGGACCAGATCCTCGTACGGCTCGCACGTGTAGGCGTAGCGCCGCGCAATCGCCTTGACGAGTGGGATGTAGTTCTCGATCAGCCGCTCGCGCGCCGCCAGATCATGGTCGTGGCAGGCAAGCGTGACGTCCGCAGAGTCAGCACACGGCACGGCTCCCTGGTTCCACTCGGCTGCCGCAGACATTCTTCTCCTCCAACTGTAGAAAATCACCCAAACAAATACAAGCGCGTCGCGATCTTTGGGGTGAAAAGTGATCCTTCTGGGTAGTCAACTGTTAAGCGAGTCATTTCTGCTCAGCGGCCGAGGAACAGCAGGTGGGGGAGACGCCAAAACCAGGGAGATTCGAGCCGAGGCGGTCGCTGAGACTCGCGCTTATCCCGGCTGTGGGTCTTGCCGTCGTTGCGTTCACGACACCGGCGCACGCCGAGGGCGCGACCACGGTCTCCGTCGTACCCGCGAGTCTCTCAATCCCCGCGCCCGGTACTGCGCCTGACGCCGTCCCGGTGACGCAACCTGAGCCCGCCGCGGTTCAGACGGGGATCTCGTCGGTCGTTGCTTCTGTCCTGGTCGAGCCGACTGGAGACGGCTCCGCCGTTGATCCCGTCGCGGCTTCCGGCGTGGCTCCTGTCGAGGCCCCCGGCGAAGTCCCGACGAGTGTGGAAAGTCCTGCAAATCAGCCTGCACCCGCTCCCCCAGAGGATGTGCCCCAAGGATCGCCGGACACCTCGAATGATGTCGTCGTCCCGACGCCTCCTCAGGACGGCGTCGACCCTGCCACCACCGCGGTGATATCAGGTGCACCGCCAGCGAACGCAGCGCCGGTGGCCACCGGAGTCGCACCCCAGGCAGAGACGGCCGGTGATCCTGTCGAGATCCGACCGACCAGGCAGTATCAGTCGACGCCGAAGCAGTATCAGCGCCGGCGGACCGTCGACGATCAGCCTTCCGAAGAACGATCCGCCGCGAGTCATCTGCCCGCGAAACCGACAGGACGAGACGGGAAGGTTCACGTTGTACGCAACGCGTCAAAGTCGGTCCAGATCTTGTCGCTGATTTGCGCAGATATCGGCAGCCAGAACCCGGTGCTTTCTGCCGGGGACGAGGCGCCTAAGTCCGACTGGAATATCAAACAGATCGGTGGTTGTATCGTCGATTTGTCGGGCAGCGAAGATCTGCCGGAAGACGTCCCCACGGCGACACAATGCGAGTCCGCTTCGCAGTATCAGCCGCAGAGCGGGCAGTATCAGACCGCTCCGTGCGAGCCCGGTGCCGGCGAGTCGGCCGACGCGAGCTCGACGACTCCGTCTGACTGCCTTCCTCCCGACGTTGGCGAGTCAATTGATCAGGTCGCGCCGATCGAGATCGTCATCGGCGATTCGTATCCATTCGATGCCTCGACTGACCGGGAGGCGGATGCCTCGACGAGCCGCGCGACGTGCGCTGCAAGTCCACCCGTTGGAACGGCAACCGCTCCGGCTGTGGCGAACCCGCAAGGCCCTGCGGGGGCCGGCGTGGAGACCGCGACCGGCACCGCCACGCCCGCGAGTCCGGTCTCGCAGCCCGTAGAAACTCCGACTGCAGCTCGGGCGATCGAGGCTGGTAAGCCCGCCGGCCGCGGCCCGGTCGCTCGCTCTACGACGGTCAATCGCAGCAGCGTTCCGGCCTGGATCAAGACCGCGACTCCGCTGCCTGCGGCGCGACCGTCGGTCCGAGCCAAGCCTCACGCCGTCGGACGCAAGCATCGAGCGTCTCCGCGGACGAATCGAGAAAGGAGCACACCTCGCAGTCGATTCGAGGCACTTCGTGCCCAGCGATCGGAACCATCGCCCTCGAGCGGCGCCTTGACCTTCGGCGGATCGGCGTGGCTCGCCGCCGCCGCGCTGCTCCTGCTCTTCGCCCTGGGCTCGTTCGGTATGGCGATTGCGGGACTTCCGGGACCCGCCATGCCGGCGCTACTGAGGCACCTTCGCTCGCGTGTAACGAGCAAGGGTCTCTCCAGGCATTCCGTAGACGGGATGGACACCAAGGGACACCGGGGCATCCGCTACCGCGACTGACCTACTGTCCCTCCGACCCCGTTTCGAGCTCGTCGATCTTGAGCGGCGTGACCTTGAGGTCCGAACTCCGTGCGGGTGCGCCTGAATCGTTGTAGACGAGCGTTTCTCGAATCTGCCGGCCTTCGCCGGTTGAAGGCGGTGCAGTCCCTTCGATCAGCCCGAGCGCCGTTGCCTTCCGAACCGCCTCGATCCGGTTGGTCGCATCGAGCTTTCGCATCGCGTGGCTTACGTACTCCTTCACCGTGTGGCGGCTGAGGTACAAACGCGTTCCGATCTCGGGATTCGTGAGGCCTTCGGCCACGAGCCGGAGGACCTTGAGCTCCTGGGCGCTGAGCTTCGGCTTGCCGGCGCTGTCGCCGTCGAGGAGAAGGGCGGCGACACGTGGGTCGATCACCCGTTCCCCGGCGAGGGATCGCTCGATTGCCCGGGAGAGATCGATGTCCTCGTCGTCATCGAGCAGGTAGCCTCGCGCGCCGGCGTCGAGAGCTGCACGAACGGCTGCCTCGTCGCGATGACCAGTCAGGACGATGACTACGAGGTGCGGGTGCCGTTCGAGCAGGGCCGCGCAGATTTCCGGGCCGGGGCGGTCGGGGAGCTCGAAGTCCAGGAGCACGACGTCAGGGGCGTCGTGCGCTGCAGCGCTGAGCGCCTCGGCACCGCTCGCTGTCTCGACGATGTCGAGTGCGCCGTTTCGGGAAAGCTCCGCGCGGATTCCCTGTCGGACGAGCTTCTGACTCTGGACGACGAGGACTCGCGTGGTCATTGCGTCTCGCTGGGTTGCACGCGGTCTCCCCCCTTGCCCGCCCTGGCCACGTCGACCAGGCCATCGTAGTCCGCCAAGTGTGGTTCATCCATCCCCCCGCCGGTCGGGTGGGGCTGCGGCACAGCCTCCCGGGCAAGCTGCGCAAGGATGCAAGTGGTCCACCCCGCCGGGGGGAGCAAGACCCGCAAGGCGGGGTCTAGTCGTGGGCTGTCCTCCCGGCGATCCTGGAGCTCATGGGGAGGCGTTCGAGGTGCCTGTGCGCTCTGATGACTTGCACCGCCCTTCTCGCGGCTGCGGCTCTCGCCCCACGCACCGCGTCTGCCGACGATTCGGGCTATCCGGCCGCAAGTGCTCAAACGAGCTCCTCCTCGTCCACGGCCTCGGCCCAGAACGACAACAGCACGACTCAGGTCGCTACCCAGACCCAGAGCGGCGACTCGGGACAGTCCCAGTCGACGGTCCAGGTCGCGCCGACGCAGCAAACCGCCAATGCGACCGCGCACTCCAATCAGGGCGCCACGAACGTCGCGAGCGGCGGGACCGCCACGCAGGGGAATACGTCGTCCGCGACCAGTGTCGCGACAAACACCAACCATACGAACCAGAGCAGCGCGCAGGAGCAGAGGGGCAAGAGCAGCAAGGCCGCGCCGCCCCCCGATCCCTCACCGTCAGCGGGCCAGTCCCAGACGTCGAGTCAGAGCGCGCCGACGACGCAGCAGGCAGATGCGACGGCGACCTCGAGCCAGGTCGCACCGACGAACGTCAACATCTCCATCCGCGTCGACAGCCCGGGCGACAACGGCGCGGTTGAGCAGGCCAACACCTCGACGGCGAGTGCCGTCAGCAGCAACTCGAACGCCCTGACCCAGGATGCGTCGCAGGCTCAGAGCGCCGGTCGCGCCTCGAGTGGTCAGTCGCAGTCGGCCGGTCAGAACGCCCCGACCACCCAGGACGCAGATTCGACCTCGAGGTCGAATCAGGTGGCACCCACCAACGCCAACATCACGATTCGAAACAAGAGTCCGGGCGACGACGGCGCGGTGAGCCAGACCAATACTTCGCAGTCGACTGCCGGCGCTGCGAATTCGAACGACGCGACTCAGGACGCGGCGCAGGTCCAGGACGGTGCCGGCGGCTCGAATGAGCGGAGCATCCTGGGTGGCAACGGTTCGCCGCACACGTACATACCGCGCGGCCACACCAGCTACCCGCCGACACCGTCGCAGCCGGCGTCGGCGGGCACCACGCAGCCTGCGAACACCAGCCAGTCGCAGACAGCGATGCAGAGCGCTCCGACGACCCAGAGCGGGAACGCGACCGCGACCTCGGTGCAGGGGGCGCCGGCGAACGGGGACGTCACGGTCTCGGTCGACGGGGCAGCAACGGACCCCGGCGGCTCCGGTCGTCAGGGCATGTTGATCCAGATCTGGATTCCACTCGACGGCGGGACGTCGCCGGCTGCAAATGGCGGCACGGCGACCCAGACGAACGGTTCGAGCGCCGATGCGCGTGCCGCCAACTCGAATCAGACGACGCAGAACGCCGCTCAGCAGCAAACCGCTCCCTCCGATGGGGACAGCCAGCTGGGGGGAGTCGGCCAGACGCAGATCATTCGGCAGAGTGCCCCGACCACGCAGGTCGGGACCGCAGGGGCGACCTCCGACCAGAGCGGCGCAGCGAACCTGGCGGCCGGGGGCTCAGCAGTGCAGACGAACATCTCCTCGGCAAAGGCCGCGGTCGACAACTCGAATCAGACAACGCAGACCGCCCAGCAGATCCAGGACGGTGGCGGAGCGGCCGGAGGGAGTCAGGTGCAGGTCATCGAGCAGAGCGCGCCGACCGGCCAGATCGCAACCGTTCAGGCGACCTCCGACCAGACCGGCGTGACGAATGCAGGCAACGACGGCTGGGCGGTTCAGACGAACATCTCTTCGTCGAGTGCGCTCGCAGGGAAGTCGAATCAGATCGTGCAGACCGCAGCGCAGATTCAGACAGGCCCGGGTGAGGGGGAGACACAAGTCCAGGTCGTCGAGCAGAGCGGACCGACGACGAATCGCGTCGTCGCACAAGGCTGCAAGCGCGCCTGTTCGACCGGCGGGAGCGCAAGCGATGCGCTCGGCGGCATTTCGCCGTCCTGGTCGAGCGCCGCCGGTGCAGATACACCCGGACCGACAAAGAGTTCGGGAGCCGCGAAGAAGTCGGATCAACGCCCTCAACGCGACCGCCGGCTTCCGCCCGACCCGAAGGTCCCCGGCGCGGCATCGGGGAACGGTTCCGGCGACGGTGGATCCCTCTGGGTCTTCGCGGCGCTCCTGATTCCATTCGCTTTGACGGCCCCTTGGTGGGCACGTCGTCACGGCCCGTCGACCCTCCGGCGGCTGACGGGCGTCGTTGTTCGTCCAGAGCGCCCCGGCTGATCGGGGCTCTCCGGCCTAGCCCCGACCGGGGCGGTCGGACCATGCCGTGGCGCTCCGGCGCGCCCCGGCACAGAGACGCAAACAACGACAAAGGAGAAAGAACACTCATGAAACGCCTTCTCATTGCGGTGGGCATCGCAGCAATCGCCCTCGCCGTGGGGGTGGGCACAGCGACCGCCGCCGACCCGTCGGGTGGGGCGCAGGGGACCGGCCAGTTGGCCGGGACACTGCAGGGTGCGCCCTCGACGAGTCAGGCGGGACAGACGGCTTCGAACACCGGTCTGCCGGCAGGCTTCAGCGGCAGCGGTCTTGCGATCAGCCCTGGCTCCAGTTCGGCCACCCAGGACGCCGGCAACTCGGCGACCTCGAATTCGTCGAACGACAGCACCACCGGTCAGAAGGCGACCGGGACACAGACGGGCGGCAGCTCCAGCTGCGCGTCCGGCTGCGGCGGTGCCGGCCAGTCACAGACGATCGACCAGGCTGCTGCAACCAAGCAGGACGCTGATGCGAACAGCAAGGCCGACCAGAACGCGGTGAATGCCAATGTCCCCGTGAGCATCGCGGGCGGGAACGTTTCAGGCGGCTCGAGTTCCGCGACGCAGAACGCCAACAACGCGGCGACTGCTGATGCCTCGAACACGAGCAAGACCGACCAGACTGCGACCGGTACGCAGACGGGTGGCAGCTCCAGCTGTCTATCCGGCTGCGGTGGTGCCGGCCAGGCTCAGACGATCGACCAGGCGGCTGTGACGAAGCAGGACGCCAACGCCGACGCCAAGGCCAAGCAGAACGCGGTCAACGCCAACGTCCCCGTCAGCATCGCGGGTGGGAATGTGTCCGGCGGCTCGAGTTCAGCCGATCAGACGGCCACGAACGCCGCCGACGCCTCCGCTGACAACAACAGCAAGACGAATCAGACGGCAGATGCCACGCAGACGGGCGGCAGCTCCAGCTGCAAGTCCGGCTGCGGTGGCAACGGCCAGGAGCAGAACGTGGCGCAGGATTCCAAGACGAAGCAGGACTCCAGCGCCGACGCTCAGGCCAAGCAGAACGCAGTCAACGCCAACGTTCCCGTCAGCATCGCCGGAAATGACGTGGTTGGCGGTTCGAGCTCGGCCACCCAGACGGCGGACAACAACGCCAACGCCGATGCATCGAACAAGAGCAAGACCGATCAGACCGCGAACGCCACGCAGACCGGCGGCAGCTCCAGCTGCGCGTCCGGCTGCGGTGGCAACGGCCAGGAGCAGAACGTGATCCAGGCGTCGGACACCAAGCAGAACGCCGACGCGGCTGCCAAGGCCAAGCAGAACGCGGTCAACGCCAACGTTCCCGTCAGCATTGCCGGAAGCGACGTGGTTGGCGGTTCCAGCTCGGCCACCCAGACGGCGAAGAACAACGCCGTGTCGGATGCGTCGAACAAGAGCAAGACCGATCAAACAGCGAACGCGACCCAGACCGGCGGAGACAGCAAGTGCTGGTCCGGTTGCGGCGGCAACGGCCAGGAGCAGAACGTGGTACAGGCGTCCAAGACGAAGCAGGACGCGAATGCCGACTCTCTGGCCAAGCAGAACGCAGTCAACGCCAACGCTCCCGTCGGCATCGCCGGGGGCGACGTGATCGGCGGTTCGAGCTCGGCTACGCAGACGGCAGGGAACAACGCCAATGCGGACGCCAACAACTACAGCAAGACCAACCAGGACGCCAAAGCCGCGCAGACAGGCGGCAGCAGCAACTGCTGGTCCGGTTGTGGTGGAAACGGACAGGAACAGAACGTGATCCAGTTCGGGCTCACGAAGCAGAACGCCGACGCGGACGCGAAGGCCAAGCAGAACGCGGTCAACGCCAACACACCGGTGAGCATCGCCGGTCACGACGTGGTTGGCGGCTCCAGCTCGGCCACGCAGACGGCGAACAACAACGCAGACGCCGACGCATCCAACGTCAGCAAGACCGACCAGACCGCCGACGCCACCCAGCAGCTCGGCAAGTCCAGCTGCTGGTCCGGCTGTGGCGGTAACGGCCAGGAGCAGAACGTGGCCCAGGTTGCGCTGACGAAGCAGGACGCGGATGCGGATGCGATCGCCAAGCAGAACGCCCTGAACGCCAACGTCCCGGTCAGCATCGCCGGGGGTAGCGTGATCGGCGGCTCGAGCTCGGCGACGCAGACGGCGGACAACAACGCCGTTGCGGATGCGAGCAACTACAGCAAGACCAAGCAGGACGCGACTCCCACGCAGATTGGTGGGAGCGCCAGCTGCTGGTCCGGCTGTGGTGGCAACGGGCAGGAGCAGAACGTGCTCCAGCTCGCGCTGACCAAGCAGGACGCCGACGCCAATGCGTGGGCGAAGCAGGACGCCCTGAACGCGAACACTCCGCCGTCGATCTCCGGCAAGGAGCCGAGCAAGGGCGATCCGAGCTCGGCCACTCAGACGGCGGACAACAATGCCAACGCCGATGCAGCGAACAAGAGCAAGACCGAGCAGGTCGCCGATCCGATCCAGCAGCTGGAGGACTCCCTGTGCGGGTCGGGTTGCGGCGGCAAGAGCCAGGAGCAGAACCTGGCTCAGGTCGGGCTGACCAAGCAGCACGGCAACTCGGATTCGTGGGCGAAGCAACACGCACTCGACACGGACACGCCGATCAGCCAGCAGGCGCCGTTCATGCGGCCCTACGGAAAGAAGGAGGAGTGAAAGAGGCAAGGTGATGGCCGAACGACCGAAGCGCCGCACGAGACCGTCGTGAGGCGTTGAGGTGCTTCCGGAGTGGCCGCGGGCGGACCGCGGTCACTCCGGGCCTCGGCCGCCGACCTTTTCCTGCGAACTGCCGGGTGGTACGTTCCGCCGGAGCGCCGATGGATGGTTGAGACGACGCTCGACATCCGCTTCTACGCAGACGATGAGGCTTGCGTCATCGTCGATTCGAACGCGCCGGATGACGTCGAGGAACAGGCCGAGCTGGTCAGCTTCGGTCACTACTCGGCCAGAATCATCGACCGGGTGGGGCCCAGCAGCGCACTGTCGCTGATCCACTCGCTGACGAGTCTCGAGGAAGCGTCGATGGACTACCTGCTGAGCTTTCTCGAGAGCGATGGGCCGAGACTCGAGGACATCGACGACAGGCGCGTCCGTGTACTGCCCCCCGAGTCCGCGTCCCCGGCGGACCAGGCGTTCGTCGTGCACGCCCGATTCCTCGATCCTCGGCGTGGGCCCCGGATGTCGTTCACAGTCAAGCCGCGGGGCCTGTCGGCGCCGGGTCGGGGTGATGACTATCACGCCCTGGCGTCGGTGCACGTCCTGCTCTATTCGCTCCTCAAGCGGCGTGCGGGGGATCGACCCTATCTGCGCCGTCTCGCCGGGACGGCCGGCCTCATCGGACGGTTGGCGGCGAACAACCAGATCAGGCCCGACAACGAGTTCGACGTTTCCCTCGCCGCCGCGGACGTCGCCTGGGGACGTGGCCCCGAAGCCGAGGATCAGGGCGGGCAGAGCGCTGAGCTGCGCTGTCCAGCTTGCGGAAACGAGGGTTCGACCGCACAGGACGGCAAGGCGTTCGATTCCGTGCTGTGGCCGAGCCGCAGCGCTGAAATCCTGAGGTGCAGGCACTGCGGGGCAGGTGTATGGCTGAGAGCGGGGCGAAGGCCGCGTCGAATCACGGGCGATCTCTGGCGAGCGATGGACTCGATGCGAACCGAGCTCACGGGCTTGCCGGACTTCGGACCGCCGGGCGGTCCGCCCCGAACCGAACCGCGTGACGAGAGCGATCTGCTGGAAAGTCTCAAGGTTGCTTTCATCGAGAACGGGTGGCCGTTCTCCGAAGTGCTGGGTGCGGATGCGCTCGTCAGCGAGCTGTCGGGCCCGCTCGGGACGTGGAAGTTCTACGCGCAGATCGTCGAGGAGCAGGAGCTGCTGCTCCTGTACTCCGTGTGCCCGTTGCGCGTGCCCGCTGAGCGGCGCCTCGAGGTCTCTCATTTCCTCACGCGTGCCAACTACGGACTGTCCGCCGCCACGTTCGAGCTCGACTTCGACGACGGCGAGGTGCGGTGCAAGACCGTGCTGCCTCTCGACGGGGGCGAGATCGACGTGACAGCCCTCAAGAAGTTGGTGCGGACCAACGGCCTTGCGATGGAGACCTACCTCCCGGGGATCGGCGCGGTCATCACCGGCACGCCTGCGTTGCCGGCGCTCGAGCGGCGGACGACCAGCTGACAGAGGCCCCTGCCGGTGCCCGCCGGGGCAACAACCGCAGTTGAAATCCGGGTTGGACAGGAGTACTTTCGAGTCAGTAACGGGGAGGGGGAGCGGTGACGACAACCCCAAGGTCGTTACTGCGGCGACTGCTGGGGGCCCGAGGAGCGGCCCTGCTGTCCACCGGTGCTCGCGATCCGGGGCGGACGCTGATCGTCGTCGGGATCCTTGCAACCGCGCTGTGGTGCGGCGCACTCGCGCGCGCTGACACGACCCCCTCCCCGACGACTCCGACGACTACGACTGAGGCACCGCCGCCGGACCCGTACAAGGCTCCGGCGCGGACCGCGAAGAAGCAGCCTGCTCCGCGCCATGTCTCGGTCACGCGCTCGGCACCCGTTGCGCGTACGCGAACGTACACGCCACCAGCGGTGGCACAGCCTCGACCGGCGGTGCGCACCTCTCGTCCCAAGGTGCAGCGGCACGCCAGGGTCGTTCGGAAGCCTCGCAAGCGGCCGGCACACGCGAAGCCGGTGCGGATCTCGCTCGCACCTCTTGCGGGCATCTTGGCAGCGGTTAGGGCACCGCTTCCTCCGTCAGCCGACAATGAAAAGCCGTTCCGCTTACTTGCCGGAATCGCGTTGGCTGTCCTTGCCGTCGCCGGCTCCGGCCTGCTCCTCTTCTCGGTCCGCGCGTTCCGGACGGGATGGGAGTGAGGTGGCCGTGAACTGGCGGTATCCCGTCGCGCTGCTCCTGATCTGCTTACCGCTTCTCGTCTTTCCGCCGACTGCCGGCGCGGCGCCGATTACAGTGACCTGCAACGGCGGCGGCTGCTCGACCGACTGGTACAAGGTGAGCGTCACGGTCGCGTTTGCATGGGACCCGACCGGAGTCACGATGACGCAGGGATGCGACACGAGCACGGTCTCGGGCGACACTGCCAGCTGGTCCCGGACTTGCGTCGTTACGTACACGAACGGTTCAAGCGCACGGCTCGGAGTCACGATCAAGAAAGACGCCACTCCTCCGACCGTCACCGGCGGCTCCGCGAGCCGCGGTCCCGATGCGAACGGGTGGTACAACCACCCGGTCGGTATCACCTTCAATGGTTCCGACGCGACGTCGGGCCTTGCGGGGTGCACCTCGACCAGCTACGGGGGGCCGGACACCGCCGGTGCGTCGTTCTCCGGCTCCTGCACGGACCAGGCCGGAAATACGAGCAGTCAAGCGAGCTTCGGGCCGATCAAATACGACGGGACGCGGCCATCTGTTTCCGTCGCGCTCTCACGCGGTCCTGATTCGAACGGGTGGTACAACCATCCGGTCGACTTCCACGCGAGCGGCTCCGACAATCTGTCCGGCATAGCCTCGTGCAGCTCCGGAACATTCGGGGGAGGTGGATCCGTCAGCGCAAGCTGCAGCGACAACGCCGGCAACAGTGGCTCCGCAGGCGTGCCCGTCAACTACGACGCGTCCTCGCCTTCCATCGACAGCATCACGCTCGACCGCGCGCCGGACAGCGACGGCTGGTACAACCATCCAGTCCGGGTGACCTTCCATGGGAGCGATGGAGGCTCGGGCATCGACGCCTGTACTGACGTCACGTACAGCGGTCCCGACACTACGAGCACCACCGTGAGCGGGACGTGCTCGGACAAGGCCGGCAACCGAGCGGGCGGTAGTTCGCCCGCATTCAAGTACGACTCGACGCCTCCGACGATCACCAACCTCGGCGTCGACTGGGACGACGGTTCCGCGACGCTCACCTGGACCGCATCTGCGGACACGAAATCGGTCGAGATCGATCGGGCCCCCGGCCCCACGGGCCCGGACGCGGCAGCGGTGTTCAAGGGCCTGGCCTCGAGCTTCGAGGACAAAGGCCTGACGAACAAGGTGAAGTACGTCTACACGATCATCGGCTTCGACGATGCCGGCAACAAGGCGGTCGAGACCGTCACCATCATTCCGGCGGCCAAGCTCTATTCGCCGGCTCGCGGAGCGACAGTCGTCAGCCCACCGCTACTCGGATGGCGAAAGGTTGCCGGCGCGTCGTACTACAACCTCCAGGTGTACTTCGGCGTCTCCGGAAAAGCGCTGCGCCGCGTGGCCTCGGTTGCGGTCAGCGGCCGGAAGGTGTTGACGGCGTGGCCGCGACAGCCGCACTACAGGCTGAGGAAGAGCTGGAGCTTCAAGGGCAAAACGCGGAAGCTCGCCGTCGGCCACTATCGGTGGTACGTCTATCCGGGGCTCGGTAAGCGGTCGGCGAACAAGTATGGACCGCTTATCGGGCAGAGCGATTTCTACGTCAAGAAGCGGTAGCCGGCTTCCGGCTAGACGGGAATCCCGGCGGCAGGTTTGCTCGGCCCGCCGCTCGGAGGCCTCTGCCTGGTCTGCGGCACCAGTCCGAACTGCGCGAGGGCAAAGGGCAGGTAGCCGTGACGCTTCATCTCGGTCGTATGCGCCCAGTTGCCGACGTACTCCTTGACCGGTGCCTCCGGATTGAGGCGTCTGATGTCGCGGTACAGGAGCCCCGATTCGTGCTCCTGATCGCCGACGGTCGTGTCGCGCCTGCTCCACCAGATCTGCAGCGGCACATGTGAAAAGGCGATCCGCTGCGCCCAGTCGAGCGGGCTCCGAATTTCGTACGCCCTCGGATCGGCAGACGGGGTTCCACCGATCTCACGGCGGGCGAGTCTCTGCAGTCGATCGCCGAAGCGGAGGTGGTCGAAGGCCCGATAGCGAGCGGCCATGTTCGTTGGCGCGTCGAAGGACGCAGCCCCGGCCAGCAGGTGCGGGAACTTCGCGGCGAGCAGCAGCGTCTCCTGTCCGCCCATGCTGCCGCCGAACGCGTAGACGCGATGCCGGTCGATGCGAAGCCAGGGCACGGCGCTCTCCACGAGCTGCGGCATCCTTGCGAGGTCGCGGATCTCGCCCGGATCCCCCCACGAGAAGAGGGTCAGCATCCGACCCTGACCTTCGGGGTTGATCACCGCGAATTGTCCGATCGCCGGGAGGTTCCCCCAGCGATTGACGTTGATCCGCCCACCGACACCGCGGCCGTGCGGCGAGATCACGAGCGGGATCGCCGGATGTCGCAGCGGGCCGTACCACGCCGGCAAGATCAGGTAGGCCCGCCGCATTCGCCCGTCGTGCGCCCGGTAGGAGAGCTTCAGGACTCGTACGGCAGCCGGGAGCGTCGAGGGCCGTGCGGTTGCAACGCTCGGAAGCAGCGCGACGAGGGCGAAGAGGAAAGCGGCCCCCACGGCCGCGCGCTTCTTGTTCATGGCCCGTAGAACGTAGGCCCGGCGTTCCTTGTTGTCACCCCTCGCAACGAACGCTTAACGACAAGAAAACGAAAACGACGCAATCCACGGGCGCGGCGGGGCTGTCCGCGGGACGCGGTCAGACCCTGTCCGTTCCGACGCCGGCTCGCCGAACCACGTCCTGGTGTCGGACACAGTGCCGTGGGACTGGCGAGAACGTCACGAGAAATACGCGGACGCTGCAAGCGGGACGATCTCGCCAT
Organism: Actinomycetota bacterium; assembly: GCA_005885245.1. Lineage (GTDB taxonomy): Bacteria > Actinomycetota > Thermoleophilia > Gaiellales > Gaiellaceae > 3-1-20CM-4-69-9. The sequence goes on from VAWR01000143.1 coordinate 40,746, forward strand.
CGGCCGACCGGGCCACGTCCTGGTGTCGGACACCGTGACCGGAATGTGACTTTCTCTCCACAGACGCCGCGAGGTCACACGGCTCCGTGGGACGACGCGGCCCGGGTCCGGCTGATGTAATCCTCGACCGAGTGCCCTACGTACCTGCAGCCGACCGCTACGAGCGCATGACCTACCGCAGGTCAGGTCGCAGCGGCCTGCTCCTGCCTGCGATCTCGTTCGGGCTCTGGCAGAACTTCGGGCACGAGCGCCCGCTGGAGACGAGCCGCGCAATCGTTCGACGCGCGTTCGACCTCGGGATCACGCACTTCGACCTGGCCAACAACTACGGACCGCCGTACGGGTCGGCTGAAGAGAACTTCGGTCGGCTGATCCGCGACGACCTGCGACCGTACCGCGACGAGCTGGTGATCTCGACGAAGGCCGGCTACGACATGTGGCCCGGGCCGTACGGCGAGTGGGGGTCGCGGAAGTACCTGCTCGCGAGCCTCGAGCAGAGCCTCGCACGGATGGGGCTCGACTACGTCGACATCTTCTACTCGCATCGCTTCGATCCGGAGACGCCGCTGGAGGAGACGATGGGCGCGCTCGCCAGCGCGGTACACCGGGGCCGGGCGCTGTACGTCGGCATCTCCTCGTACTCGGCGGCCAAGACGCGCGAGGCGGCGGAGATCCTCCGCGAGCTCGGCATACCGCTGCTGATCCATCAGCCGTCGTATTCGATGCTCAACCGCTGGATCGAGCCGGAGCTGCTGGACACGCTCGAGGAGCTCGGCGCCGGTTGCATCGGCTTCTCGCCGCTCGCCCAGGGGATGCTGACCGACAAGTATCTCCATGGGATTCCCGAGGGCTCGCGAGCGAGCCGGGACGGCTCGTTGTCGCCGAAGCTGATCACCGACACGGCGATGGAGAAGATCCGCGCCCTGAACAAGGTCGCCCGCAGCCGCGGCCAGACCCTCGCGCAGCTTGCGCTCGCGTGGACGCTGCGCGATCCACGCATGACGTCGACGCTCGTGGGGGCGTCGAGCGTCGAGCAACTCGAGTCGAACGTGGCGGCCATCGACAGGCTCGACTTCACTGAAGGGGAGCTCGCCGAGATCGACCGCTACGCCACCGACGCCGACATCAACATCTGGGCGGAGTCGAGCGCTTAGCCAGAGCCCCTCGCAACTAGAAGGGGACGCGAGACGGAAGCAAGCGAGAGTGCTGTGACAAAGAGAATGCTCGCGGCATCGCCGTGGTCGACGCCGCCGAACGCGCAATGCCGACTCCGGGAGCGATGCCACCGCGACCGCAGCGCCGAGCGCGGCGGCCGTGGCGAGGCCGATTCAGTAGGGGCGTCGCCTTGTCAGTGCATCGCCGGCTCGGCCCAGGTGAGCGCGGCCGGCAGTTGGTGACGTCCGAACCCCTTCTCCCCGAGCGGTTGCACCCAGAGCCTGGCCGAGATGTGCAACGCCTTCAGCTCACGCTCGAACTCCAGCGTCCAACGACGCTTGACGGCGCCGTGGCTTCCACCGGTGGACAGGAAGAAGTGCAGAGAGCGCGCGCGGATCGCTGCCGCGTGCTCATGGACCAGCAGCATCGGGTTGTGCGCTGCGAGCGTCGCTGCCGAAGCATGCGCGAAAGGTCCGTCCCGAAACGGAGTGAAGTAACCCTCCCACGACTCCGCTTTCGCGAAGACGCCCAGATGACGGATTGCGATGTCCACCGCGCCATAGCCTCCGGCCGAGACGCCGGCGATCGTGCGCCCCGCCGGAGTGCGTTCGGCAGGTAGGTGCAAATCGGTCCACGGGACGACCGTGCGGACCACGAAATCCTCCCAGACGCCGACCCATTCGCTCTTCGCGCGCTCCTTTCTCGAGCCCTCGGGGAGGCCACCCGGCGGCATCACCACGATGAACGGCCGTGCGGCTCCGCTCTGGATGAGGGAGTCGGCGACGTCGGCGAGCTTGAGGCTCACCACGAAGGACGAAGGCGCGCCCCAGAACCCGTGTAAGAGGTACAGGACGGGATAGTGCTCCGTCGGCGAGTAGTGCGGCGGCAGGTACAGATCCGTCAGCCGAGTGTCCGACGCAACGAAAGGATTCGGGATGCGCCCACTCCAGACTGTGCCGCCGTCGGTTCCCTGGTCGATCAGGCTGAAGCCGGGGACCGGCGGCATCTGGTGGAGGGCCGAGGGTGCGGCAAGCGCGCCTCCGACACAGGTCAGTGCCGCGACGGCGGCGACGACGCCACCCGCGGTCTTCACGTCCCTCGCGCGCGGCACCGAGGCCTCCAGGACGTCCGGCGTCTCGGCTTCCGGACGGGTGAGCAGCGCTGCGCCGGCCACGACGGCCGCGAACGCTGCGACACGAGCAGCACCGAGGAGTCCCGCGGGCAGTGGCTCCCCGAACACCGTCATACCGGCCGCGATGGGTAGGGCGTTCGTCCAGAGCGTCGCGAGTCCGGCTGTCGTCAGCGCGGTCCCTCGCTGGAAGCCGAGCTGCAACGCGACGAACGCGAGTCCGTGGCAGGCGAGGAGTGCAGGAACGAACGCGACGTGGAAGCCGCCAGCGACTGCCGCCTTCGTTCCGACGTCTCCCGCTGCGTAGAGCACGCCCGCGGCGATCCCGAGTCCCGCGCCGCGGGCGATGATGTTCGTTGCCGGGCCGGCGGCGAGCGCGGCGACACCCACCGACGCGACCATCCAGAGGGCGGCACCGCCGAGAGAGATATGCCCTGCAGTCTCGTTGCTGCCCGCGAGCGAAACGCCGAGCAGCGCGAGTCCCGCGATCGCGGTGCCCACGGCGACCCTCTCCCGACGCGACCTGACGCCGGTGAGCGCCACGAGGACGCCGAGCCCTCCGGCCGAGCTCGCCTGGACGAGCGAGAGCGGTGCGAGCGCGAGTGCCGCCACGTAGAGGGTCCAGCCGCCGATTCCGGTGAAGAAGCCCACGAGCCAGCGGCGGTTTCCGAAGAGCGTTGCGAGCGAGCGGAACGGCTTGCGTAGCGTCAACGGCGGCAGGCCCGAGGCCGCCCCGTGCTGCACGAAGTAGCTCCAGTTCAAGGCGCCCGCAGACAGCAGCGCCAAAACCAGTCCGGCCGCGATGCGCCAGGTCATTCGCGGTCCCGCCCGGTGAACGGCAGGTACGCCTCTGCCGCCAGGGCCGCGATCCCGACGCGAGGCAGATCTCGCCGCCGCTCGTAGACCACGAAGCGGCGCTCCCATTGCGGAAAGAACTTCCGGTTGAAGAGCAGCAGGTTGTCGAGCTGGAAGCGGCCCTTTAGCCGCAGAAGCGCGCGGCGCTCGATTCGTTGCAACGTCGAGAGCTCGGCCTCCGGCGCAAGCAGCGCGGCGAACGGGGCGAAGTTGAGGGAGACGCGGCGAAAGCCTTCCGTTCGTGCCCAGTCGATCGCGGAACAGACCAGCCATTCGTTGAATCCGTTCGGCGTCGTACGAAGGCGTGGCATCGAAGAGAGCGACAATGCGGCCCCGCGGCGGCACACCGCGAAATGGAGGAAGCCGGCGACGGAGCCGTCCGCCGCACGGCCGACGATGAACACCGCATCCTCGTCGTCGAGGCGAAACAAGGTGTCGAGCGCCATGACGAAGCCGCGTTCCGGCTGCGCGCCGCGCCACGCGCGCGCAAGCTCCTCGAGCTCACGCCGGAGCGGCGCGCCGACCTCGCTCGGCCGCAGCGCGCTCGCCGTGTAGCCGGCGCGCTCAAGCCGGTGGACCGATTGTCGCACCTTGCGGATCGGGCGCCCCTCCAGCGAGAACGTGGCCGTGTCGACGACGGCCTCGTCGCCGTGATAGAGCGCGTGCAGTCCGTGCGAGCGGTAGACGCCGAGGGCTGCCTCCGATGCGCCGAGAATCGCCACCCGCCAGTCGCGCGTCCGGGCGAATCGCAGGAACGAGCCGACGAGCTCTGCGAAACGCTCCGGCGGCCCGATCGGATCGCCCGATACGATCGCGACACCGCCCACGACCTTGTAGGCGACGAACGCCGTCTCCTCGTCGTCGAAGAAGTACGACTTGTCCCCGCGCAGAACGAAGGGAGCAAGGGTGTCGACACCCCATGCGGCGACCAGGTCGTGTGTCAGGCGGCGGTGTCGGATCTCCTGTGCGTGGCGATAGCGCCACGGCGCCAGCCAGTCGACCAGCAGGAACCCGACCGCGCAGACGGTGAGCATCAGCAGCGACAGTGGAAACCATTCGCCGAACGAGCCCGACAGGTGTGCCGACCCGGTCGCGTTCGCGCCGACTGCCCCGCGCGCCGTCTCACGTACTGCGAATCCGAGCGTGAAAGGCTGGTCGGCCATCACACGGTTTGCCCACAACGCCGAAACGGAATAGCTGAGGATCACGGAGCCGAAGACAAACGCGCGCAACGCCAGCCGCGGATGTGATGCGGGATCCCCTTGAGCGTCGAAGTCCTGTCTGCGCGCCAGCAAGGCGACGGCCACGATCGCCGTTGCGATCGCGCCGTAGCCGAAGCCGTGCTGGAGGTGGAGCGCGACCAGCCAGACGAGAACGAGCAGCGCGGCCTGCCAGGCCCGGCGCTTTCGGCGAGCGAGCCCCCGGGCGACCACCAGCAGCGCCAGGCCGAGCGGCGCGACGAGCGCCTCCGACACACCGTGCACGTGTTCGGGCGCGAGCGACGCGAAGAGCAAGGGCCGCTTGTCCGGCGTGACCGCGTCGATAACGCCAAGAATTCCCGCGGCAGCAACGAACCACGCCAGCACGAGCGGGCTTCGCGGCCGCGCGCTTTCGCGCGGCCTGCCGCCGAGAGCGCCCGCCGCTCCTGCAAGCACGGCTGGGAGGTAGATCGCCGTCCGTGCCGCCGCAGCGTGAAACGCTTGATGTGCGGGAACCTGGCGCACGATCAGCAACGACAGGCCTGTCTGCAGATAGGCCCAGCCGCCGACTCCGAGCCCGAGCATCAGTCCGGCAGTCAGCCGCTCCGCACGAAACGCGCGTGCGATCAGTCCGAGCGAGAGCGACGCGGTCGTCCAGACTGCCAGGAAGACCAGCAGCGGCACCGCGGAGCGGCGAGAGAGCTCGTCCAGCGGCAGCGCATCCGTGATCGCCGGTCCCGGCAACGCCGAGTGCGGCTGGATCACGTACAGCCAACCGGTGGCCGCGACAACGACTGAGAAGGACACCACCGAGGCGGCGACGATTCGTGCCGCTCTAAGCATGCGCGAGCCTCCGGGCGGCGACCAGGTAGGAGCGCGCTGCCATCCCCCGCCAGAGCGCCCAGTTGTGCCCGCCCCGCAGCTCCAGATAGGTGTGGCCGATCCGCGCCGAGGTGAGGGCTGCTGCGAACTCGCGGTTCTGCAGCCGCAGCGGGTCGTCGGTGCCGGAGTAGAACCAGAAGTACGCGTGCGTGTGGCGTAACGTCGCCGCAGTCGTCTGAACTCGATCGAGCGGCGTGTTTGCCGCCAGACCTTCGAGCTGCCGTCCGAAGATCGAATGGTTCTGGGCGGCGCGCTCGTAGCCCGACCAGCTCTCGACGAGCGAGAACTCGCGTGGATGCTGCAGCGCGATGTTGACGGCGCCGTAACCGCCTTCCGACAGGCCACCGATGCCGCGCCCTCGCCTCGACGCGATCGTGCGATAGCGCGCGTCGATCGCGTGGACGACGTCGCGCGAGACGAAGGTTCCCCAGCCTTCGGCCGCGCCGATGCCGTTGGCCCACTCCTTGTCGGTGAACGTGCCCGTGGAGCCGAAAGGCATTGCGAGGATGAGCGGTTGGGCTCGATGCCTGGCGACGAGCTCGTCCTCGACCACCCCCATCCGAACTGTCAGGAGAAAGGCCAACGGCCGGCCTGGGAAACCGTGCAGCAGATAGAGCACGGGATAGCGCTTGTTCGGATGGTCACGATAGCCCGGCGGCAGGTAGACGTACACGGACTGACTTCGGCCTCCGAGCGCAGCGCTCGCGACCTTGATCTGCTCGACGCTTCCTCGCTGCGAGACGTAGGCTGGGTCGCTCGGCGGGGGAAACCCCCGGTAGAGCCAGTAGTTCCTGGCGTAGCGGTCCACCCCGACGAAGCCAACGGCGACGAAGGCGCTCAGGGCGGCGACCAACACTGGCGCGAGCCAGCGTCCCCACATGGACTCGTTCTACAGCGGGTGGGGTTAAGCAGTGGTTAAGGCATCGAGAAGATCGCTACCGTCGGAATGGTGCGCACTCTTGCGGCAGCCCTGGCGCTCGCGGCCCTCACCACGCTGACCGGAACCGCCGGCGCACAGAGTCACGCGCAGCCCGATCAGCTGCGCCGAGCGATCTATTCGCGCGCGGTCGAGGGCAGACTCCAGCTCGCGGTCTACCTGCCGGAGGGCTATGCCGGCGACCGGCGGCGGTATCCGGTGGTGTACTTCCTGCACGGCCTGCCGGCGGCCGCGAGCTCCTATGAGGGCGCGGACTTCCTGGCCCGGGCGCTCACCGCGAGCGGCCGGCATGCGATCATCGTCGCGCCGCAGGGCGCGCGCGACAACGATTCGGATCCCGAGTACCTCGACTGGGGTCCCGGGCGAAACTGGGAAACGGCGATCACGCGGGACGTCGTCGGTTACGTGGACAGCCACTTCCGGACGATTCGGAGCCGCGAGGGGCGCGCGATCGTCGGCCTGTCTGCCGGAGGGTACGGCGCGGTGATGTTGGCGCTCCATCACCTCGAGGCTTTTTCGGCCGTCGAGTCCTGGAGCGGCTACTTCCATCCGACGGATCCGGATGGACGCCGCGCGCTCGATCTCGGCTCGCCGACCGCAAACGCCAACGCCAGTGCCCATGCGTTCGTCGGGAAGCTCAGGCGGGGCTTCGCTCGGCGGCCGACGTTCTTCTCGTTCTACGTCGGGCGTGGCGACGCGAGGTTCCGCGCGGAGAACCGGTCGTTCCATCGCGAGCTGACCGCGGCGCGGGTCCCTCATGTCTTCCGCATCTACGCCGGGGGCCACGAACAGGCAGTGTGGACGGCCCACGCGAAAGCGTGGCTGGCGGTGGCGGTCGACCATCTGGCGAGACCTCGCTAGCCGGCCCGGGAATGCAGCCCTCCGGAAGCTCGTTGTCCCCTTCTATGCCGGCGGAAGCTCGACAGGTGAACAGGTGGCTCGTTCTCGGGCTCGTCTGTATCGCGCAGTTCATGGTCATCCTCGACGCCACGATCGTGAACGTGGCGCTGCCCTCGATCCAGCGTGGGCTGCACTTCTCGCCGACGAGCCTCCAGTGGATCGTGAACGCGTACACGCTCGTCTTCGGGGGGTTCCTGCTCCTCGGCGGCCGCGCAGCCGACCTGCTTGGCAGACAGCGCCTCTTCATCGCCGGCGTCGCCTTGTTCTCGGCCGCCTCCCTGGTCAACGGGGTCGCGACCTCATCCGGGATGCTGGTCGGCGGGCGTGCGCTGCAAGGGCTTGGTGCAGCCCTCGTCTCGCCGGCGGCACTCTCGATCGTCACGACCACGTTTGCCGAGGGCCGTGAGCGCACCCAGGCGCTCGGTGTCTGGAGCGCGATCGCAGCGGGCGGCGGCGCGGTCGGGCTCGTGCTCGGGGGTCTGCTCACGGAGACCCTCTCCTGGCGCTGGATCTTCTTCATCAACCTGCCGATCGGCATCGCGGCGATCCTGCTGTCGTTGAGGTTCATCCCGGAGTCGCGCGCGGACGACGAGCCGAAGACCGCCGACGTCGCGGGTGCGGTCTCCGTCACGGCGGGACTACTCGTGCTCGTCTACGGGATCGTGAAGGCGCCTGACTACGGCTGGACATCGTTGAGGACGCTCGGGCTCGGCGCGGCCGCGATCCTGCTCCTGGTCGGCTTCGTCTTGATCGAGCTCCGCTCGCGCGCCCCGCTCATCCGGCTTGGCATCTTCCGGATTCGGTCGCTGACGGTTTCCAACACGGCGATGCTGCTCGTCGCGTCCGGGCTTTTCGCGATGTTCTATTTCGCCTCCATCTACGTGCAGGAGGTGCTCGGTTACGGCCCGCTGAAGGCCGGCCTCGCGTTCCTGCCGTTCACGGCCGGAATCGTCATCGGCGCCGGGTTGGCGCAACAGCTGATCCAGAGGCTGGGCGCGCGGGCGGTCCCGCTGATCGGTCTGGCGCTCGCAATCGTCGGGATGGTGCTCTTCACGCGCATCACGGTGGACGGCACCTACCTCGGCCAGTTGCTACCCGCGATCGGCGTGACCTCGATCGGCATGGGCCTGACGTTCGTCCCGATCACACTGCTCGCGACCACGAACGTCGCCGGCGAGGACGCCGGGCTCGCCTCGGGGCTGTTCAACACCTCACAGCAGGTCGGCGGGGCGCTCGGTCTCGCAGTCCTGTCGACGATCGCCGCCTCGCGGACGCGGCACCTTCCCGCCATCGACCACTCGGCTGCGCTCGTGAGCGGCTTTCGCTATGCGTTCGCCACCGGCGCGGCACTGATGCTCGCTGCGGTCCTGCTCCTCGCGGCCATGATTCGCGACCGGCACGTTGCGCGCATCAACGCGGAGGAGCCGGCCTCGGTCACCGTTTAGGAGGCTGCTGCCGCTGCCGCCAGCGGTGGAGCGTCTTCGACTTGTACGCGCTCTTCGGGGGCTGCGGCTCGGGCTTCGGCTCATGTTCTTCGAGCCAGCGCGCGGCCTCGTCGTCCGGGCTGAGCCCGGTCGCGCGCTCGCGCTCGCCGAGCTTCTCTGCGCCCTTTCGCGTCAACGCCCGCTTCCGTCCCACTGCCTCGGACCCTAGCTGGTGCCTTCCCAGAAGCTCGACAGCATCACTGGAAAGGCACCTGGCATAGTCGGGCCCGTGTTCGATCACGTCACGATCCGCGTCTCGGACCGCGCAGCCTCCGAGCGGTTCTACAACACGGTTCTGCCGACGGTCGGCCTCGAGGAGCCGAGCTTTGCGGAGCCTTACCCGGAGTGGGGCGACTTCTCGCTCGCCCAGGCCACCGAGGAGCAGCCCGTCACCCGCCGGCTGCACGTCGCCTTCTTCGCACCGTCCCGGGCGGTCGTCGACGAGTTCTGGCGGGTGGGGACCGAAGCGGGCTATCGGGACGACGGCGCACCGGGCCCGCGTCCCCAGTACAGCGACGACTACTACGGATCGTTTCTCCTCGATCCGGACGGCAACAGCGCCGAGGCCGTGCACCACGGCCGCACGCGCGAGGCCGGCCGCATCGACCATCTCTGGATCCGCGTCGCGGACGTGTCCGCCTCACGCCGGTTCTACGAGACGATCGCGCCCTATGCCGGGTTGCGCCTCGCCAACGTCCTCCCCGAGCGCGTCCATTTCGCAGGTGCGGGCAGCTCCTTCGGTCTCGTGGCGGGGAAACCGACCGAGCAACTCCACATGGCCTTTCCCGCGGCCGACGACGACGTGGTACGAGCCTTTCATCACGCCGCGACCGAAGCCGGTTATCGCGACAACGGCGCGCCGGGCGAGCGCGGCGTCTATCACCCCGGCTATTACGGCGCGTTCGTCCTCGATCCCGATGGCAACAACGTCGAGGTCGTGAACCACAACCGCCGCACGAGTTAGCTGAGCGTCAGAGTCATCGTGCCGATCTCCGCGCCGAGCGGATCGACGGCGATCGAATACGTCCCGTCGGCGGGGAGGTCGGCGGCGATCGTCCGGCCCGACATCGTCACGAGCGTGGACGGACCGAGCGCATTGCCGTCCGGCTTCAGGATCGAGACGTAGGAGATCAGCACGCTGACCGCCGAGAGCTGGAGCGTCACGTGCTGTCCCGCGCGGCCCGCGAAGGTGATGCGCGCGTTCTGGCCGGGCGTCGTGATCGCGGTGACGAGCGACGGTCCGCCCACGCTGAGGCTTCCACCTGCGTCCGCCGGGACGTCGTAGAGCGTCAGGGTCGTCGAGCCGATCGCCGCCCCCTGGGGATCGACCAGGATCGTGTAGCTGCCCGTCGTCGGCAGGGCCTTGGTGTCGACGAAGCCGCCGGACGTTCCGAGGTAGACGTTCGAGGCCAGGGCGCTGCCGGTCGGATTGAGGATCGAGACGTAGGCATTGGCAATCGTCGTCGCGCTGAGCTTCAGGCTGATCCGCCGGCCGGCCTGACCGTCGAAGGCGATCCGCGCATTCTGGCCCGGCGTGGTCGCGGAGATCGCGATCGGAGCGCCGCCGGGTGCGATCGTGGCGCTCACGTCGGGCGGGACGTCGTACAGCGTCAACGTGATCGAGCCGGTCGCCGCTCCCTGCGGGTCGACCAGGATCCTGTAGGTGCCCGCCGTCGGCAACGTCTTCGGATCGAGAAAGCCGCCTGACGGGCCCACGTACGTGTTCGGCGTCAGCACGCTGCCGTCGGGGTTCAGGATCGACACGTACGAGCTCGAGATGGTGCTGGTGAGCTTCAGGCTCGCGCGTTGTCCGGCCTGACCGTCGAAGCTGATACCTGCGTTCTGACCGGGCGTTGTCATTGCGAAGGCCGGGGACGAGCCGCCGAAGGCGATCGTTCCGCCGGCGTCGGCAGGGACGTCGTAGAGAGTGAGGGTCATCGATCCGGTCCCCGCGGCCTGCGGATCGACGAGGATCGTGTACCTGCCCGTGCTCGGAATCGCCCGCGTGTCGACGAAGCCACCGAAGATGCTGGCGTACGTGCTGCCGCCGAGCATCGTGCCGTCCGGCTTCAGCAGCGAGACGTAGGAGTTGGAGATCGTCACGCCGGAGAGGTTGAGACTGAGACGCTGACCTGCCTGCGCGTCGAACGTCAGGCGCGCATTCTGTCCTGGCGTTCCCGCCGTCGTCGTGACCGCGGGCCCTCCGGGTGTGATCGCGCCGGTTGCGTCCGGCGGGACGTCGTAGAGGGTGAGGGTCATCGAGCCGGTCGCAGTCCCCTGGGGATCGACCACGATCCGGTAGCTCCCCGTGACCGGCAGAGTCTGCGTGTCGACGAACCCGCCGAAGCTGCTGACGAACACGTTCGCGGCGAGCGGCGTGCCGTCCGGCTTCAGGATGGAGATGTACGAGGTGGGAATCGATACGGGCGCGAGCTTGAGGCTGATCCGCTGGCCTGCCTGGCCGTCGAACTTGAGTCGCGCGTTCTCGTCGGGCGCTCTCGTGGTGATGGTGACCGCGGGTCCGCCGGGCGCGATCGTGTAGACGCCTGACGCGAGACCGCTGACCGTCCGAGTTTTCGTCGTTCCACCGGCGGTCGCAGAGACGGACAGGCTGACCGAGCCGGAGGCAGTAGGCGTAAACGTCCCCGTGTAGAGCCCGTCGCCGCGAGCTGCGAGTGCGACAGGCGATCCGTTGGCCGTGGCCGTGACGCTCACGCCGCTGCTGTCCGCGCAACGCGTGGCGATCGCGGTGAAGGTCACGGGTGTACCGACTTCAGCGTCGAAGCCGGACGCCGGCGATTCGAACCAGAGCTTCGGAGTGCCGTTGCACGTCACCGCGTTGTTGACGTTGAGGCGTCCGCCCGTCGCGGTGTAGGTCGAGAGGGACACGAGCGGATCGACGCTCTCGAGCAGCAGGGCTTTGAGCCCAACTCCGGAAGCGGCCGGGAACGCCGCTTTTGCCAGCGCTGCTGCGCCGGAGACGTGCGGCGCGGCCATCGACGTCCCGCTCAGGTACTGGTACGAGCCTCCGGGCCAAGTGGAGTAGATGTTGAGGCCCGGCGCGCCGAGGTCGACCGACTTGCGGCCGACGTTGGAGAAGTACGCAAGCTGGTCCGAGTTGTCCGTCGCCGCCACCGTAAGGACGTTCGGCAGGGTGTACGACGCCGGATACGTCGGCATGGAGTCGTTGTCGGTGCCGCTGTTTCCGGCGGCCGCGACGAACAGCGCGCCGTGGGTATCGGCGACCGCGATCGCGTCGGCGAGTGCCTGCGAATACTCGTCGCCGCCCCAGGAGTTGTTGAGTATCGACGCGCCCTTGTCGGCGGCATAGAGGACGGCGCTGACCGCGTCGGCCGTCGTACCGGTGCCGGCTGCAGAGAGAAACTTGAGCGGCATGAGCCGCACGTGCCAGCTCACGCCCGTGACGCCGATGCCGTTGTTGCCCGCGGCGCCGATCGTGCCCGCGACGTGCGTTCCGTGACCGTGGTCGTCCATCGGATCGTTGTCGCCGTTCGCAAAGTCCCAGCCCCGCCAGTCGTCGACGTAGCCGTTCCCGTCGTTGTCGATGCCATCCGTGCGGCAGCCCGGGCAATTCTCGCCGGGATTGATCCACATCTGGGAGCTGAGATCGGGATGCGAGTAGTCGATGCCGGTGTCGATCACAGCAACGGTGACCGCATCGCTGCCGGTCGTCACGGACCAAGCCTCAGGCGCGTCGATGTCGGCGTCAGGTGTGCCCCAGCGTCCGCTGACCGGGAAGCCGTTGTTGTTCAGGCCCCACAGGCGGCTGAAGAGGGGATCGTTCGGCGTCACGTCCGCGCTGACGACGAAGTTCGGCTCGGCATAGCGCACGCGGGGATCGCTGCGGAGCTGCGCGAGCGCACTTGCCGTCGCATCCGCGTGCAGCTTCGCGAGCGCGCCATGGATCTGCTTGAACTTGCGCTTCTCGGTGGCCCCGATCTTCGCGAGAACCTGCTTCTGCTCGGCCGTCGAGACGTCTGCCCTGAAGCCGATCAGGAGCTCGCCCGCGACGGGCTGCGGGGTCTTCTTGACGGGTCGGGCACCCCCCGTCGTCCCGTCCGCACCGCCCGGCGCGAATGCGGCGAGCATCGCCGCGGCGAGGACGGCAAGGAGTGGGATGCGGTGTCGACTGCGTTCCATCAGGAAGGCGTCGGGGCCGCTTCCGACCGTCGCAGCGTAGGCGCGGACCGTCCGCCCGATCACCCGTTTTCGGGTGATTCGCGTGCGCGGCTACGATCACGTTCGAGGTAACTGAGATGAGGGGTCGGTTCGCGGCAAGGGGCGTGTGGGGCCTCGCGGCCTGCGTCGTCGCGACGCTCGGCGTGGCGCCGTTCGCAGGCGGCGGTGTCCGTGACGACACCCAGGCTTTGCAGGCGAAGCTCGACGCAGGCGGCAACGTCTTCCTGCCGAAGCTGCCGAACGGGCAGTGCTACGCCACTCGAGGGCTCTGGGTGACCCACGACGACACCAACGTCACCTCCGACGGAGCATGCATCGTGGCGCTCGGCCCCGGCGAGGGACGCACCAAACGAGCAGACGGCAGTCTCGTGCGGGCCAACGCCGTCTTCTTTCTCAACCATTCGGATCTGCGGAAGCCACTTCCCGTGCGCATCAGCATCAGCGGGCTGCACATCACCGTCCCGCGAAGGAAGCGGATGAGCGGCATCACCGTCATCGGCCACGAGGTGACGCTCAGCCGCCTGACGATCGACGGCTCACCGCTGACGGACGTTCTGATCGGCTCGGGCGTGCGGGGCGCAGGCGGAATGACAGCGCGTGTCGCGGTGACGGACTCGAAGCTCTCGGGCGGGCAGAGGGACGTCATCTCGGCCCTGGGACCGATTGGCCTGCGCGTCGAAGGCAACATCCTCTCCGGCGGGCGCGCGGCTTCTGCAGCAGGGCTACACGTCAGAGTGGCCGACCGCGGGCAACCCGCTCTCGACGTTCAGGTCCACCACAACGTCGTCACGGGCAACGCGGGCCCCGGGCTCTTCCTCGACCTCGCCCCGACGAACGGGCTTCCGGTGCTGGCGTCGGGGATCGAGCTCGCCGGCAATCGAATCCTGCGGAATGCACGTCGAGCCCTTGCCGGGCGCCGCGGCGGGATCGTGATCGCGGGCGGCCAGGACGACGGGAAAGGACTGATCGCTCTCCACGACAACGTCTTCGAGGGCAACCGAGGGCCGGCGATCCTGAGACGAGGCATGCGCGCCGCGAAGGGGCCTCTCGCAGCTCCCAGCCTCGTGCCGGCGGCTTCCGGGTCCCCGCGCGACGACACTGCCTGGTTGCAGGCGCGGCTCGACCGCGGCGGCGGGACGATCGATCTGCCCAGGCTTCCGAACGGCGAGTGCTATGCGACCCGCGGCCTCTGGGTTTCGCACGACGACACGACCATTACCTCGAACGGCGCGTGCATCGTCTCGCTCGGGCTCGGTCCGGTCCGGCTGCGTTCCGTAGACGGGGATCCGATCGCCGCGAGCGCAGTCTTCTTCGTCAACCGCTCGAGGCCCTCGAGGGCTGCGCCGGTACGCGTGACGATCAGCGACTTGCGCATCGTCGTCCCGGCGGGACAGTCGATGTACGGCGTTGCGATCTACGGTCACGAGACGACACTCAGCGGGCTCGACATCGACGGCTCGCCGAAGGACGACGTCACGATCAGCGGTCGTGCCAACGGAAACAGCTACGCAGGGCGCATCTCGATCCTCGATTGCACGCTCGGCGGCGCGGATCGCAACGCCATCTCCGCGACCGCAGTCATCGGCCTGCGCATCGAGGGGAACACGATTCGGGGAGTCCGCGACTCGCCGCCGGGACAACCCGCGGCGGGCATCGACATCGAGCCGGACGATCGCGGCCAGCCCGCACTCGACGTGCATATCGTCGGCAACACGATCCAGGACAACGCCGGGCCCGGCGTCCTGCTCGAGCTCGAGCCCAACGAAGGACCGGCCGTCGTCGCAACGACGTTCGAGATCAGGGGCAACAAGATCGTGCGCAACTCCACGAAGGGCTCACCGCCGAAGCGCGCGGGCGTCGTGCTCGCAGGCGGCCAGGATGGCGGCGGCGGAACCCTCATCCTGGACGGCAACGTCATACGCGGGAACGGCGGCCCGGGCATCCTGGGGGCCGACCTGAAGCTGCACGTGCAGGCGGGGGACAACGACCTCGGCGGAAACGAGGGCGGTCCCTCCGTGGGTGTCTAGTGCCCCATCCAGCAATACAGAGTCGCCCGCAGGGCGAGCGCGGCGAAGGCGCAGAGGAACGCGACACCGGCTGAGCACCGTTCAGCTGCGCTTGCCGGATTCGGCCGCGGCGATGTGCACGTCTCTGCCGCCGTACGCTCCAGGGGCGGCCGTCGCGGTGACGACACCGATTCCGAGTTCGCGCCAGGAAGGCGTCAGCATCACGCGCCGGTGAATCGGGCTCGCGAGCCACTGCTGGAGGGCGCTTGCCGGTGTGAATCCCGGGGGGGCCCAGAGCAGGTTCTCGCCGGCGCTCCAGAAGCGGAAGCCGCGCAGAGAATAGAAGTTGCGGATCCAGCTCCCGAAGATCCTGCCCGTCGCCGGCCATGCGTGCGTGAACTGTCCGGCGACAGCGAGCGCCTGCGCATGAGCGTAGGCGGCTCGGTGAGCGGCGACGAGAGCCGGAGTGCCCTTGCCTAAGCGGTCGCGGCTCGCGGGCGGTTGACGAATGTGTTGTCGAGC
>VAWR01000206.1 GCA_005885245.1 Actinomycetota bacterium
CGAGCGCGTCGTACACCAGCTGCGCGGCAAACTCCTCTTCGCGCCCGAGCAGTCGAGGAAAGGCCTCGACGATCGTGACGTGGGAACCCAGCGTCGCCCAGGCCTGCCCGAGCTCGACGCCGATCACACCGCCGCCGAGCACGATCAACCGGGCCGGGACGGCACTCGCCGTCGTCGCCATGCGGTTCGTCCACGGCTGCGCCTCGGCGAGACCCGGGATCGGCGGGAGCGCGGCCTCGCTGCCGGTCGCGACGACGACTGCCTGCCTGGCCTCGATCACGGAGCCGTCCAGCTCGACGCGTCGCTCGCCGGCCAGACGGGCATGGCCGCGCAGAACGGTGACGCCGCGCTGCTCCAGCCACGGCAGCTGCACCGCGTCGTCCAGGCCGTGGATGACCTCGTCGCGGCGGCTCAGGACCGCGTCGACATCGAGATCGCGCGTGACGGCCTCGCGCGCGCCGGGGATGCGTCGCGCCTCGGCCAGGGCCTGAGCCGGGCGGAGCAACGCCTTTGACGGCATGCAACCGTAGAAGGAGCACTCCCCGCCGACGAGGTGACCCTCGACTACGGCGACCTCGAGCCCCGCCTCTCCGAGCCGCCCGGCGCAAACCTCTCCGGCCGGCCCCGCTCCGATCACGACCACGTCGAACTGGTTCTCGTTCACGTCGTTTCCTTCCATTGGCACGTCATGCACAAGGGAGTGACACACCTTTTCGTCCTCTCCCGGTCTCGATCGTTACGTCAACCGAGCATGCTGACCGCCCGCGCGGCAACGAGCACAACCGTCACGATCGAGACCCAAGACTGGACCAGCATCAGCAGCTTTGCCCAGCGGGTCAAGGGGAGCGTGTCGCTCGGGCTGAACGCAGATGCATTCGTGAACGAGACGTACAGGTAATCGACGAAGCGCGGATGCCAGCCAGGCTCCGCGAGCTCGGGATTCAGCATCTGCACGAAGGCAAAATCGCGTCTCCCGCCAAGGTTTGCCAGCCGAACCGGCGGCCCGCCGCCGTCGAGCTCCCAGTACCAGAGCGCGAACACGATCGCGTTCGTCGTCCAGATCTCCGCCGCGGCCAGCAGCAGCGGCGCTCCGGCGACGCTGCCGTCCGCGATGCGGGTGACCAGAAGCGCGAGCGCCAGCAGGTTCGCCACCGAGAGCACAGCCGTGAGCCCGATCGCCGCCCTCCGTCGTCCCACCGACTCGGCCGCATGCCGGTGTGGCGCACCCAGAGCGAGCGGTGCGAGCAACACCAGCTCGACCGCCGGGATGGCGAAGTGAATTGCGGCAGCGGCACCGGCGCTACCCATCATCTGCTGCGGCAAGGCGACGTAGAGCCCGAGAGCGAAAAGCACCGCCACAACGGAGGGCCAGCGCGGCTCGGAAGCCGGCGGCTGGTCGAAGACGCCGATACTCGCGACAGCTTCGTCAGTCACCTCCGGACCGTGTGGGTTGAGGGCATTTCGTTACAGCCCCGCCCTCCGGAGCCCCAGCCCACGAAGACGTGCGCTCTCTTCAACGACATGGTTTGGAGCGGCCGATCGATGCTCGCCCGCACCGCCTTGGCTTGGGGACAGGTTTTGGGGACAGATCTCGGGCTCACCAGGTTCGCTCAGGGGGCTCGAGGCACACCGCGGGGGCAGCGCCGAATCACTCCATTTGCAGGGAACGCGGCGTGTAGAGGCCACTTGTACGGGGGTGCCGCCAAGGCACGAAGTCTCCATACTAAGGAGGGGGTCGACGGTTCGAGTCCGTCAGAAGGCTCTAAAAGACCTGCAAATCGCTATTTCATGTTGTCTCTGCTGAATCACGGCCGAACGAAGGCCGACTCTCAGCCCTGGCCGGCAGTGCTGTCGCGGGCTCGTTCGTAATGGGGCTTGACGTCGACGCGCAGATAGGGTGCTGGGCGTTCTCCTCCTGCCCCAAGCCGAGCCCCAAGCGCTAGCCCAAGGCCGACCAAGACGACCAGAGACCCGAGCAGCTCGCCCCAGGTCGGATGCTCCCCTCGCGCGAGCCACGCGGTGACGATCCCGACGACCGGCACGAGAAGCGTGAAGGGAGCAACGGTAGACGCCGGGTAGCGCGACATCAGCCAGTACCAGCTGCCGTAGCCGAAAAAGGTCGAGACGACGACGACGTAAGCTAGGGCGGCGAGGCCGGACGCACCGACCGAAGACACCGCGCTCTGCCAGCGGCCAGTGCCCTCGAAGATCAGCGACAGCCCGAGCAGCGGTAGTGGCGCGACGACGCTTGACCAGACGAGCAGCGAGAAGGGCCGC
>VAWR01000144.1 GCA_005885245.1 Actinomycetota bacterium
TACAAGCTCGGTGACAAGGTGCTGCGACCGGCGCGAGTAGTCGTGGCCGCTCCGCCGGAGGGGTAGATGGCGACTCTCTACGACACGCTCGGCGTGAAGAAGGGCGCGTCGGCCGACGAGATCAAGAAGGCCTACCGCAAGCTCGCCGCCAAGTACCACCCCGACAAGAATCCCGGCGACACCTCTGCGGAAGAGACGTTCAAGGAGGTGCAGAACGCCTACGACGTCCTCTCCGACGCGGAGAAGCGCAAGCAGTACGACGCCTTCGGCTCTGCGAACGGACGACGTGGAGCCGATCCGCGTGACTTCGACTTCGGCGGCGGCAACTTCACGATCAACGATCTCGGCGATCTCGGCGATCTGTTCGGCGGGATCTTCAACCGCGGTGGGACGCGGGCGCGAAGGCCGCAACCCGAGCGCGGTGCCGACATCGAGGCGATCGTCAACCTCTCCTTCGAGGATTCGCTCCGCGGGCTCGAGACGAAGATTCCCGTCGACGTGACGACCGCGTGTCGCGAGTGCGGCGGCACCGGGGCCGAGCCGGGAACGTCGCCGGTGATCTGTCCCGAGTGTCACGGCCGCGGTGTCGTCTCCGAGAGCCAGGGTCTCTTCGCGCTGTCGCAGCCCTGCCCGCGCTGCCGCGGCAACGGCACCGTCGTCGAGAAGCCCTGCCGGAAGTGCAAGGGCAGCGGTCGCGAGCGGCGCACGCGCCGCTACACGGTCAAGATTCCGGCCGGCGTCCGGGACGGCACGCGCATCCGGCTCAAGGGCAAGGGCGAAATCGGCGACGCGGGTGGGCCGGCGGGCGACCTGTTCGTCGTCACGCGGGTCGAGCCGTCTCGGCTGTTCGAGCGGAAGGGCGCCAATCTCGTCATCGACGTTCCCGTCACCTACTCGGAGGCCGCCCTCGGCGCGACAGTGGAGGTGCCGACGCCCTACGGCGGCCGCGTGTCCCTGAAGGTCCCGGCCGGGACACAGGACGGGCGGCAGCTGCGCATCCGCGGGCACGGCGCGCCGAAGCTCGACGGCAGCGGGAGAGGCGATCTGATCGCCAGGCTGCGGGTGACGGTTCCGAAGAAGGTGACGAAGAAGGAACGCGAGGCACTGGAGGAGTTGCAGAAGGTCTCGCGTGACGATCCGCGGGAGGCGTTGTTCAATTGAAGACCGCCGCCATCGTTCTCGTCAGCGTCGGCACCGTCGGCGTCCTCGTGATCTTCGTGATCATGCGCCGCAGACTCGAGCAGCTACGGCGGCTGAAGGACGGCGAGTGATGGACGACCGTCCGCGTTACATGATCTCCGTGGCGGCCGATCTCGTCGGCATGCACCCCCAGACGCTTCGCATCTACGAAAGCAAGGGCCTGATTCGGCCGAAGCGCACCGCCGGGAATACGAGGCTCTATTCCGAGGCCGATCTGGAGCGCCTGCGGCTGATCCAACAGCTCACGAACGAGCTCGGGCTGAACCTTGCGGGCGTCGAGCAGGTGCTCGAGCTGCAGGATCAGGTCGCGCGCATGCGGCGCCGGCTGGACCGCATGGAGCGCGAGATGCGCAGCGCCATCAGCGAGGTGCATCGGCAGTACCGTCGCGAGCTCGTGCCGTGGAAGCCGCCCATCGACCTGATTCCGACGAGGCACTGATGGCCACGTCCGGGTGTCGGACACATGCCGTTGACGCGGCTGCGCACGGGACGTCGGCCTGGAGCGATGCGGGTTCGCTCCGCCTCGGGACGTGGCTCCAAGACCCACGGCTCGGTGTCGGACACCGTGACGAAAGTCTGACGAACGATCCACAGGTGACATGGACTTCAACAAGCTGACGCTCAAGAGCCAGGAAGCCGTCGCGGCCGCGCAGGAGCTTGCGCGCCGGATGGGGAACCCCGAGCTGTACCCGGAGCACCTACTGCTCGCGCTGCTCGACCAGGAACTGCCGCAGCAGCTGGTGCCCGACGCCGCCGCGTTGCGCGACCACGCGGAGGCGACGCTGCATGCCAAGCCGTCCGTGCAGGGCACGCAGCAGCAGCCGAGCGTCTCCGCCGCCTTCTCCCGGGTGCTCGACCAGGCGACGGACGAGGCCAAGCGGCTGGAGGACGACTACGTCTCGACGGAGCATCTCCTGCTCGCTCTCGACGTCGTCCCGCGCGACCAGCTCGAGGCGAAGATCAAGGCGGTCCGCGGCGGTCAGCGGGTCACGTCCCAGGATCCGGAAGAGACCTACCAGGCACTGGAGAAGTTCGGCCGCGACCTCACCGCCCTCGCCGAGCAGGGCAAGCTCGACCCGGTCATCGGTCGGGACGAGGAAGTGCGCCGTGTCATCCAGGTTCTCTCGCGCCGCACGAAGAACAACCCCGTCCTGATCGGCGATCCGGGGGTCGGCAAGACCGCGATCGTGGAAGGGTTGGCGCAGCGCATCGTCGCGGGCGACGTCCCGGAGGGACTGAAGGGCAAGCGAGTCTGGGCGCTCGACATCGGCGCGCTGCTCGCGGGCTCCAAGTACCGCGGCGAGTTCGAGGAGCGCCTGAAGGCGGTGCTGAACGAGATTCAGGCGGCGGAGGGTCGAATCATCCTCTTCATCGACGAGCTGCACACGATCGTCGGCGCCGGTGCTGCCGAGGGGGCCGTCAGCGCGGGCAACCTCCTCAAGCCGATGCTCGCGCGCGGGGAGCTGCGGGCGGTCGGCGCGACCACGCTCGACGAGTACCGGAAGCACATCGAGAAGGACGCCGCCCTCGAGCGGCGCTTCCAGCCGATCTTCGTCGGGGAGCCGTCCGTCACGGACACGATCGCCATCCTGCGCGGCCTGAAGGAGCGCTACGAAGCGCACCACGGCGTGCGAATCCGTGACGCTGCACTCGTCGCCGCCGCCGTCCTCTCCGACCGTTACATCACCGATCGGTTCCTCCCCGACAAGGCCATCGACCTCGTGGACGAGGCCGCCTCGCGCCTGCGCATGGAGATCGACTCGAGCCCGGTCGAGCTCGACGAGGCAGATCGCCGCGTGCGCCAGCTGGAGATCGAGCTCGCTGCGATGGCCAAGGAGTCGAAGGACGTGCGTCGGCCCGTCGAGCGCGAGCTCGCGGAGGCAAAGGAGCGGCGCGGCGAGCTGCAGGCCCGCTGGTCGAAGGAGAAGGAAGCGCTCGACCGCGTCAAGGAGATCACGCAGCGGATCGATGAGCTCCGGATGGAATACGAACGCGCCGAGCGTGCCGGAGACTTCAACCGCGCTGCGGAGATCCGTCATGGCGAGCTGCCGACGCTCGAACGCGAGCTCGCGGAGCGCGACGGCGCGCACCCCGAGAACGCGATGGTGAAGGAGGAGGTGGACGAGGACGACGTCGCCGCGGTCGTCACCCGCTGGACCGGGATCCCGGTCGACCGGCTGCTCGAGGGCGAGACGGAGAAGCTCATCCACATGGAAGAGCGCCTGCATCAGCGGGTCGTCGGCCAGGAGGAGGCGGTCGAGGCCGTCGCAAACGCGTTGCGACGAGCACGCACCGGTCTTCAGGACCCGAACAGACCCATCGGCTCGTTCGTCTTCCTCGGCCCGACCGGCGTCGGCAAGACCGAGCTGGCGCGAGCGCTCGCCGAGTTCATGTTCGACGACGACCGGGCAATGGTGCGACTCGATATGTCCGAATATCAGGAGCGGCACACGGTCGCGCGGCTCGTCGGCGCCCCTCCCGGCTACGTCGGCTACGAGGAAGGAGGACAGCTGACGGAGGCCGTTCGCAGGCGCCCGTACTCGGTGATCCTCCTAGACGAGATCGAGAAGGCGCACCACGAGGTTTTCGACGTGCTGCTGCAGATCCTCGACGACGGCCGGCTCACCGACGGCCAGGGCCGCACCGTCGACTTCCGCAACACCGTCCTGATCATGACTTCCAACCTGCGTTCGCCGGACCAACTGCACGAGTTCTTCCGGCCAGAGTTACTGAACAGGATCGACGAGATCGTCGAGTTCGCGCCGCTGACGAAGGACCAGCTGGCCGAGATCGTCGAGCTGCAGCTGGAGCGCCTCCGTGCGCGGCTGGCCGAACGAGGGATCGAGCTGGAGGTGACCGACGACGCCAAGGAGGTCCTCGCGGAAGCGGGCTGGGACCCAACCTACGGCGCGCGTCCGCTCAAGCGTGCTCTGCAGCGGCTGGTCGAGAATCCGCTCGCGCTGCGCTTGCTCGAGGGGGAGTTCGGTGACGGCGACCGGGTGCGCGTCGACGCCAAGGACGGCGAGCTCGTCTTCAGCCGCGCCGCGGCGCGCGAGCCGGCCGCTGTCTAGAGCTCGCCCGGATCGTCGAACATGTCGGCGCCCTCCCGCTGCTGGGGCGCGCCGTAGATGTAGAGGACGAGGTCTTCGTCGCCCTCGTTCCGGACCTGCAGCGGCGTTCCGGGCTGAACCGAGACCACGCTCAGCGGGCCGACGTCAACCCGCTCCGGCGGCTCGCCGAGCAGCATCGTGAGGCGGCCGGAGATGACGACGAAGACCTCCTCCTGCGCCTTGTCGGCATGGCGCTTCCCGCGCGTGCCGGCCGGATAACGCCAGACTCGGCCGAAAGACTGCGTCAGATCAGCCACCTTCGAGACGTTGGCGGAAAGCCTCGGCGGGTGTCCCTCGACCGTCGGTGGACGCTCCTCCCACTCCAGCTTCGACGCGTCGGCGACGTGATAGGCCACGAGGCGATCTTACGGGTGCGCGACAATGTGGCGATGGGCCTGTATCACGAGAAGAGCCGCAAGCTCCAGGACCGCTTCGACACGCGCCGGCTCGCCGACCGGATCGAGGAGCGGATCGTCCATGACCGCATCGACGACGGCGATCGCGCGTTCATCGAGGCGCGCGACATGTTCTTCATCGCCACCGTCGACGAGGACGGCCAGCCGCAATGCTCGTACAAGGGAGGCGAGCCCGGTTTCGTCCGGGTTCTCGACGAGCGCACGATCGCGTTTCCGATCTACAACGGCAACGGCATGTATCTGACGGCGGGAAATCTTCTCTCGACGAACAAGGTCGGCCTGCTCTTCATCGACTTCGAGGGACGCAAGCGGATGCGCCTGAACGGCAGCGCGTCCGTCGACGACAACGATCCGCTGCTCGCCGACTACCCGGAAGCGCAGCTGATCGTTCGCGTGGCGGCCACTGAGGTTTTCCCGAACTGTCCGCGTTACATCCACGAATACAGGCTCGTCTCGCGTTCGCGCTTCGTCCCGAAGGCGGAGTGCGAGACGCCCGTGCCCGCATGGAAGCGAAGCGAGTGGGCGCACGATGTCCTGCCCGAGGACGATCCGGCCAACGACCCCTCACGGGAAGTCATTCCGCGCGGGTGAGACACGAGTCACCGGTGTCGTCGGTCGACGACACGGTGACCCAGGCGGTGATTTGTGCGGGCGCTAGTGGAGCTGAGTGCGCATGGCGCGGATCAACGCGCCCGCGTAGCGCATGCCCTCGGTGTCGGGCTCGCGGCCCACGAAGCGCCACCGGCGCTGCTCGAACCACAGGCAGGCGCGAAGCTCCTCGAGCCGTCGAGGGACTTCACCGGTCCGGCGCCAGCGTGCGAACGCGTCGGCCGCCATCTCGCTGCACAGCTCGCGGTCCCGCGGCGAAAACGTGACTGCGAACCTCGCGTAGTCACGCCATTCGCCATACGCGGACGGTAGGTCGGTGTCCCGCAGCTCCCCCGTTTGGATCTGCATGGCGTACATCTCATACCTCCGGATACGCAAAGGGCCGCTTGCCGCGGCCCTTTGAGAACGGTGCGCCCTCTCCGCCTGCGGCTGGCTTCGAGGCAACGTGCTTGTGGTGCTTTCATTGTGAGACGCCTGAAACGGGCAGAACTTGCCGGCGTGCGCAGAAATCCCCCTTCAGGGGTACGTGAGGGACGAGGGCCGCCCCTGCGGTGAGCGGCTCTCTGGTTGTCATTCGCCACGAGCCCTGCGGCGGGCTGCGGCGAGGTGAGTTGCGGCCTAGAGCTGAGATGCCGGCACGGCGAGATGCTTGCGCGCGTTCACCCTTTGGAGTGACCCAGCTAGGTTCCCCGCGTGATCCTCGTCGTTGCGGCCACCGAGCGGGAGCTTGCCGGTGCGAGTGGAGTCCCGACGCTCGCGTGCGGGATCGGACCCGTCGAGGCGGCCGCCACGACGGCCCGTGCGCTCGCCCGTGAGCAGCCGAGCGTGGTGCTCCTCGTCGGTCTTGCAGGCGCGCGCGGCCTTCGCATTCCTCAGCTCGTGATCGGCTCCGAGGCGATCTATGAGGATGCGGCGGCGGATGGCCTCGTGTCCACGCATTTGCGTCCGGATCCCCGACTCGTGGCAGAGGCTCGACGGGCCTTGCCGGAAGCCGTCGTGCTGCCGATCGGCACGAGTGCGCGCGTGGGTGGGGCAAGCGGTTGTCCGGTGGAGGCAATGGAAGGCTTCGGCGTGCTCCGTGCAGCTCAGCTGGCAAACGTTCCCGCCGTCGAGGTGCGCGCCGTCTCGAACGACGTCGACGAGGCCGACCGTGGACGGTGGCGCTTCGACGAGGCGCTCGCCCTCCTGCGCTCGGGCTTGCCGCTGCTGCTCGCAGAGCTCCCGAGGTGAGCCGCGTCTGGCTGCGCGCCGCTGCACTTGCACTCGTGGTGATCGGAGTGGTGGTCGGGCTGACCGTCTATTTCAGCAGCGAGAGCACGCCTCCGTGCCTCGTTCCCGGGGCAGCGACCTGGCGTCCGCCCAGCGACGGCGGGACGCATCGCTACGAGGTGGTCTTTCCGGAACGCGCCGCCTGCTTCTTCGCCATCGATGAGCAACAAAGACTCGTGGGAGCGTTACGTCTTGGTCCGGCGAAAGGAATCTCAACCGCCGCACCGCTTCAGAACGATGTCGCGCTGCGGACGCAGCGGGGGGTCTACACGCTCGACCTCCGTACCGGCCGGCTGCGTTTTGGCGGCCTCGCGCCGTTTCCATCCGACACGCTGACCGCAACGGACGACTCACACCGAGTCCTCTACGTGACGCAGCGGGGACTCCTCGGGTTCCGGGTGCTGGACTCGCACTCCGGCAGGCAGCTGTATGTCGTCCACTACCGCGGCTTCACGTGGAACCGGCGTTTCGGACCCGATCCACCGAGCCACGGTCTCTCGCTCGCGCCGGACCGGCCCGAGCTGTGGGTGCTCGACTCGCCGAACAGCGTCGTGCATCTGTTCGACGTGAGCGGGCTTCCGAACGACCCGCCGCGGCAAATTGCGGACATTCGGTTGTCGAAGCCCATCTCGGGCGACGAAAATCCATGCTCGCGCGCGTGCGGGCGCATTGGCGCGCTGCTGCACAGTGCGGACGGGCGTTTCGTGTACGTCGGCGATTCAGGCGACGTCATCGACACCCGCACGCGCGAGACCGTCGCCAACCTGGAAGCCCTGCACAATTCGCGTGTTCAGCTGGAGGTCGACTGGGTGAACGGGAAGGCCGTCTTTCCGCGTCGCAGCTAGATTCGGGCGCGTGCCTCGCACGAGCACCCCGTTGCCGCCGCCGCTCCCGCCCGAGACCCGTACGGTCGGACAGCTCGTCGCGGAAGCGCTCAAGCTCTACGGCGCCCGCTTCTGGCCTTCGCTGGCCCTCGGCGTCGGGCCCGCGGTCTTCGGCGTCGCCGATCGCGAGCTCGAGGGTGCGGTTCGCGTCGCGTTCGATGTGCTGGCCGGCCCACTCGTCCTTGCCGGGTCGTACGCAGGTGCGCTAGCGCTCGTGCGGCCGATCGGTCGCGGTCGTCACGTCGCGATCGCCCTTGGCGCCGGCTTCGTGGCCTTCCTGCCGATCTGCCTCGCGCGGGTCTGGATCTTCCCCGGCATCGATCTCATCGCGCTTGCCTGGCTCGCTCTGTTCGGCTTGGCGGTACCCGCCGCACTCGTCGAGCGCCGGGGTTTCGCCGATTCGGTTCGACGGGGAATCCAGCTGGCCCGCGCGGATTACGTGCATGCGCTCGGTTCCCTGGCCACGCTCGTGATCACGATCTTCCTGACCGGCCTCGTGCTCTTCTTCACGCTTCGCGCGTTGAGCGACCAGGCTCTGCGCGTCGCCGGTCTGCTCGCGCTGCTCGTCCTCGCGCCCGTCTTCATGCTGGGGGCCGCGATCCTGTACGTCGACCAGGAGGCGCGAGTAGAGTCGAGCTCCCGACCGAGGAGGAGGCGCGATGCCGACCTACATTCTGCTCTCGAGCTTGACGGCGCAGGGCGTTCAGACGCTGAAGGCGAATCCTGACCGGCTGCGCGAGGTCAACAAGGACGTCGAAGAGCTCGGTGCCAAGGTCATTCATCAGTGGGCGACCCTCGGCGACTACGACTTCGTCAACATCGTCGAGGCACCCGACGCGGCCACGATCGCGCGCGTATCCGTCTCCCTCGGCGCTCGCGGCAGCACGAAGATCCGCACGCTGACGGCGTTGACGATCGACGAGTTCCTGGCAGCGCTGGGTTAGTCGGCCGGCCGGCGCAGGACCGAGATTCCCCAGGCCTCGCCGGATTCGAAGAGCGCGTCCGGATCGACCTCGTCGGCCCAGCCGAGGAAGTGTTTCTCTGCGTCGTCCTCGGTCGACCCGTAGACGGCGCGTCGGTCCGGAGCGTGCGCTTCAGGCTCGACCGGTTCGCCGCGCGCCAACGCATCGCGTCGCGCTTCCGCGGCTTCGGCGACAGGACCTTCTTCGTAGCCTCGTGGCATCACTCTGAGTGTACGCTCGGTGACGTGCCCGCAGCGCTTGCCGTCAGCGGTCTCGCCAAGCGTTACGGCGCGGTCGAGGCGCTCAGCGGAGTGTCCCTCGAGGTCGGCGAGAGCGAGCTCGTCGGTCTGCTCGGGCCGAACGGCGCGGGAAAGTCGACGCTCGTCAAGATCGCATGTGGTCTGGTGCGTCCCACGACGGGTCGCGCCGAGGTGTGCGGCGTCCGCGCCGGATCGCGGGAGGCGCGCTCGGCGATGGGCTACCTCGCCGAGCTCTTCCGCTTCCCGGGCTGGATGAGTGCCGACGAGCTGCTCAAGCTCCACCAACGGCTCGCCGGCTCGGAGGGCGGCGAGCGCGAACGCAGCGAGCTGCTCGAGCTGGTCGGCCTGCTGGACGCGCGCGCACGCACCGTCGAAGCGATGTCGAAGGGCATGCAGCAGCGACTCGGGATTGCGCAAGCGCTCGTCGGCTCGCCGCGTCTGCTGCTTCTGGACGAGCCTACGAGCGCCCTCGATCCGGTTGGCAGACGCACGGTGCGCACGTTGCTCGAGGAGCTGAAGCGGCGCGGCGTCTCCGTGCTCCTGAACTCGCATCTGCTCAGCGAGATCGAGCTCGTCTGTGACCGTGTCGTCATCCTGCTCGGCGGCAAGGTGGTGGCCGCCGGAACTCCCGCGGAGCTCGCACGGCCCCGGGGCGTCGAGATCGAGACGAACGGCGGCGCTCGAACATACGCGGAGGCGAGCCGGGACGACATCCCACGCCTGATCGCCGAGCTCGTGCAGGACGGGCAGAGCGTCTACGGCGCACGCGTCCTCACCTCGACGCTCGAAGAGGTCTACGTCGAAGCCGTTGGCGGTGAGACCTCGTGACAGCCGTCTGGACGATCGCCGGCTACGGCCTGCGCGAGGCGTTGCGCCGCAAGGTCTTCCTCGTCGTGTGCTTGCTGACCATCGCGTTCCTCGCCCTCTACTGGATGGGCACGCGCTACGCGTTCCATCACATCGGCAACGTCGCTCCACCGGAGGGAATCGATCCACGGACGTTCGCGGGCGCATTCCTCTTCGGCATGGCGATGTTCGGCACCCTCTTCCTCGGCGTCGTGCTCGCGATCTTTCTCACGCTCGGCGTCGTGCGCGGCGATGCCGAGCGCGCGTTGCTGCAGCCCCTCGTCGTCCGGCCAGTCGGACGCTCGACGCTGCTCGTCGCTCGGTTTCTCGGCGCTGCCGCGGTTTGCGCTCCGTACGTGTTGATCCTCTACTTCGCGGGCATGCTCGTGACCGGTCTCGAGGGCTCCTGGTGGCCCGACCGGATCGTCATGCCGGGGCTCGAGTTGGCAGGCGGCGTGCTGATCGTCGCGGCGTTGTCGCTACTCGGATCCGTCTTCCTCAGCTCGATCGCGAACGGCATCGCCGTCTTCATGATCTTCGGGGCCGGGCTTGTCGCGGGCCTCCTTGGCAACATCGGCCACGTCCTGAACTCCCATGGACTCGTGCACGCCGCGAAGATCGCCGCCTGGGCGATCCCCTTCGAGGCGCTCTACCAGGACGCGCTGCGGTCGATCACCGAAAAGACCTCGGGCCTGACGGGTTTTCTCCTGCGGCTCGGGCCGTTCGGCGGTGCGGAGCAGGGCGGCGTGGCGCTTCGCCTGTGGGCGGTCGCGTACCTGGGCATCGTCGGCGTGGTGGCGATCGCAGGCTTCTTGCGTCGCGACCTCTGACCCGGCGCACCTGTCTGACGCGGGCATCGGACCGTGGCGTGCCGCCCTCGAATGTATGCGCCTGCGCGGCGAAAGCCAGGTCCGGCGCGACCCACTGTGGGAGAAAAGTCACACACTCGTTACACGCACCTTGTCCAAACCGTCCCAGTGCGGGACGTGACACTCGCAGCCACGTCCGGGGACAGTCCCCGGACGTGGCCTAGCGTGACGAGGCCGAAAGCGCCGTTGCGACTTCTGCCGCGAGGCCGGCATTGGCAACGACGAGTTCGCGGTTCGCAGTGAGCGTTCGGCCCTCGCTGCGTTCGTGCAGGAACGCCAAGACGAAGGGTGTCACGGCCTGACCCTTCACGTTGCGTCGTGCTGCGGCGGCGAGCGCCTCTTCCAGCAGCGGCTCGACGTCCTCCAGGCTGGTGTCCGGCGGGCGAGCGAGCAGCAGCCCGCCGCCGCCGAGGTCCCAGTGGGTAGCCGCGATCTCTGCCCCCTCCGCAGCCGACTCGACCCGTGCCGGGACCGGTGGACCGCCGTGCGCCGAGTAGAAGAGCGGGAGGTCGTCGGTGCGGAATCCGAGCACCGGCACGCCGAGGGTCTCGAGGACCTCGAGGGTCGCCGGCACGTCGAGCAGAGACTTGATGCCGGCCGAGACGACCAGAGCGGGAGTCCGGGCGAGCTCGCCGAGGTCGGCGGAGACGTCCGGTGGGTTCGGGAAGCCACGATGCACGCCCCCGAGACCGCCGGTTCCCATCACGCGGATGCCGACGGCGCGGCAGACGGCGAGCGTCCCGCCGACCGTTGTCGCACCGATGGCACGTTGCTCGACACACGCCGCAAGATCTCGCGGACCGATCTTGCGCGCTGCCAGATCGAAGCGCTCGAGCTCAGCTCCGGACAGCCCGACGCGGATCTGCCCGTCGAGGACGCCGATCGTCGCCGGGACCGCACCCGCCTCGCGGATGCGCCGCTCCGACTCGAACCCGACCGCGACGCCCTCGCCCGTCGGGAAGCCGTGTGCGATCAGCGTCGTCTCGAGGGCGACGACCGCGTTGGCCTCGCGAACTTCGTCGGCAACGAGGATCATGGCAGCGCACCGAGCCGGGCAACGCAGCGAGCCGCCGCTTCGAGGGCAAGCTGCGCACCGCCGACGAGGAAGCCGGCCGCCAGCGCGTCGCCCGCACCGGTGGCGTCGACCACGTCACCGGAGAGGGCGGGCAGCTCGAGCCGCTTCTGGCCGAGGACGAGCACGCCGCGCGACCCGCGCTTGACGACCGCCGTCGGCGCGAGCCCGTAGGCCGCGCCCACGATCTCCCATTCGGCCTCGTTGGCAAAGATCACGTCCGGCTCGAGCAGCTCCACCTGTCTGCGGAAGCGCTCGGGCCCGTATTCGCGGATCCGCGTCCATGCCGACAGGTCGACGCTGACCTTCGCGCCGTTCAGACGCGCGAGCTCGGCCGCCCGGAATGCGGCTGCGTCGATAGGCGCGGCGAGCAAGGAGTAACCGGCGATGTGGAGACAGTCGCACGCGAGCCAGGCCGGGTCGAGGTCGGCAGGGCCCAGCTCCGGAGCGACCCCGCGATCTGAGGCCATCGTCCGCTCGCCGTCCTGTCCGACGAGGGACACGACGACGCCGTTCCGGCCTTCCGCCGGGCCGACCAGCTCGACTCCGCGTGATTCGAGCTCGGCTGCCACGAGGCGGCCCCCCGGATCATCCCCCCGCTTTGCGATGCATCGCCCGCGGGCTCCGAGCGCGACGGCCCAGGCGGCGACGTTCGCCGCCTGACCGCCGGCGCCCGTCTTGGTCACGGCCCCCGCGTCCGCCCCGACGGCCAGTGGCTCGTCGAGGCGCACGATCACGTCGAGCAGCGCATCTCCGAGCGTCGCGACCAGCACCCTTAAGATCGTGGCATGGACGGCGATACGAGGCGCGGCCGTCTGAGCTCGTTCGTGGTCGGCGGAGTCCTCGGCGCCTCCGCCGCTCTGGCTGCCGCGCGCCGCAAACGCCGGCGGCAGCTGGCACCCCGTCCGACCTTCCAGGGGCTCCAGGCGTTCGAGGGCGCCCCCTGCTACCGCGAGATCGTCGAGAAGGAGAGCGGAACGCTAGAGCCGTGAGCGCGCGGCGAGGAGCGCGCCGAGGTTGACGTCGGCGTCCCCGATCTGCAGCCTGTGGCCCAGCCGCATGACACGCGCAGAGACGGCGAGATAGCGCTCGCGCGTTACCAGTGGCCGCCGCGAACGGATGACGAGATACGGACCGTAGACCCGTCCTTCGAACGCAGACTGCGGAGCCGGAAGGGCGAAGCGAATCGTCTGCCGCTGCCGCAGGTTGGTCGTGTCGCTCGCGTCGAACACCCAGACGCCGCGGCCGAGTGGTTCCCGGACGTTCCTCAACGCCGACGCGAGGAGCGCGGGATCCGCGCGGGGCAGGGCATGGCCCGAGAACGAACGGTTTCGCTGCCACGCCTCCAGGAAGACGGGCTCGTAGCCGAGCAGCACGTCGCTCGACCGGTAGGTCGACGCAAGCCAAGCCGCGGCCGCGGCGCGTGCGCGAACCTGACTCGGCGGATTCCCGTCGAAGAGCGGGGGCGTCTTGGCGTGGGCCCAGCGGACCTCTCCGACCACGAGGACGCCGACGGCGAGGAGCGCGACTGCGGAGGATGACGGCGGGCGGACCCGGGCGAGCTCGACCAGAGGCACCGCGAGCACCAGGCTGAAGAAGGGCAGCGCGAAGATCAGGTGGCGCGCTTCGGGTGACGCACTCGAGTGCAAGGTCGCGAGCAGGAACGCGAGGCCGGGTACGGCGATCACGCACGCAGTCAGCAAGGCACTGTCGGGTCGGCTGCGCGTGAGCAGGACGGCGCCGACCAGCGCGAGCACGAGGACCGGCGCCGACCACGCGTGGTGCCCGGCGCTGAAGTCGCCGGCGACCCACCAGAAGTAGTGGAGCACCGAGCCCGGGGAGCCGAGCCGCGGCCCACCGCCTCCGACGCCCACGTCGAAGCGATCGCGCAGGACGAGGTCGGCCCACCAGAAGGGCGTCCCGACGATCGCAACGCCGCCGAGGGTGATCAGCGCCTCACGTAGCCTCCGGCGCCGCAGGAGCACGAAGAGACCCTGTGCGGCCACGACGAGTGCGGCATAGGGATGGGTCGCGAGCATCAACAGGAGCGCGGCGCCCCAGAGCGCGAAGCGACGGGTCCCGCCTCGATCGAGCGCCGACAGCAGGGCGAGAAACGAGAGCAGGCTCGTGAAGAGAAACATGCTGTACATCCGGCCGTAGATGCCGTGGAAGAGCAAGACCCAGCTGCCCGAGGCAAGCAGCGCGGCGACGACACCCGCGCTTCTGCCGGCGAGGCGGGCCCCGAGCAGCGCGATCAACGGCACGCTGGCGACGGCGAACACGAGCGACACCGCGCGCAATGCGGTCAACCCGCCGCCGAGGTGGACGACCAGCCAGGCGAGGGCGAAGTGCAGCGGTGCCCCGCCGCGCTCTGTGACCACCGTCCGCAGGACATGGCTCAGCGAGCCGCGGCCGACGAAGAGCGCCAGCGCTTCGTCTTCGTGGGGCGGCCACTCGAGAAGAAACCAGCCGAGCACGGCAGCGAGGGCCGCCGTCACCGCAGCGGTCCCCGCCCAGAACAGTTGGGTCTCGCCCACCCGCAGGCGGGCACGAGCAAACGACGAGGTGCGCGCCGTGAGCTCGATCACGGGCTCGTTTTCCTCGGTGTCCAAGCCGATAGCACTGCTAGCGTCCTTAATTCTCGTGCCTACCTATGAGTACAAGTGTCCGAACGGGCACGTCTTCGAAATCTTCAAGCGGATCGCCGACCCGCCTCCGGAAGCATGTCCGGTCTGCGGTGCTTCGCCTGTCCAGACGGTGCTGTATCCCGTCCCGGTGCATTTCCGCGGTTCCGGGTTCTACTCCACCGACTACGGGCGGGGCGGCCGCAAGAAGGAGCCGGCGAAGGAGTCTGGAGACTCGGGCACAGAGAAGAAGAAGGACACGTCCACGGAGAAGAAAGCCGCCGAGGCGTAGCACCGGCTCAGCGGAACTGCTGGCTCCCGATTACGCATCCCGGCCCATAAGGACCTGAACCCGGCAGGGGCGGCTGCACGGCCGAGCGGCCTGTGACCATCTGGATCACCGAGAGGTTCTGCTCGGTGCCGACGATCACGGATGCACCGCCGATCGACGTGGACGTCCCGCCGAGCCGGCAATGCAGCGCGTTCTTCTGTCCCGCCCGCTTCATCACCCAGCCGAGCTGGATGAGCTGCCAGGCGGTCAGGTCCGTGGTCAGCGGCGTGAGCAGCGAATCGCCGTTGAACGGGAGCTTGAACGCTGTCGAGAAGCCGAGCAGCTTGTGCATGACGGCTCGGACGACGGCCTGCTGGCGTTCGCCGCGGGTGATGTCGGACTCGGCCGGGTTGAGCTGGTTCTCGCGGATGCGCGAGTAGATGAGCGCGCGACGTCCGTTCATGTGCTGCAGGCCCGGCCGGAAGCGGTAGCCCTTCCAGCGCGCACAGCCTGCTGCCTTGTACGGGCAGTCGAACTTGTTCGAGAGGATCGGCTCCGGGACGACGATGTCGATCCCCCCGATGTTGTCGATCAGGTGCGTGAAGCTGCGGAAGTCCACGATCAGGACATGGTTGATCCGGAGGCCGGTGAAGTTTTGGATCGTGCGAACGGCCAGCGCCGCTCCGCCGCGCGGGAACGCCGTGTTGATGCGGTCCTCGCCGTAGCCCGGGATCGGCACGCGCAGGTCGCGGGGAATCGAGAGGTAGACGAGCCGGTGGCGGCTTGGATCCGTGCGCAGAATCATGATCGAGTCGCTGTGGTTGAGGCCGACCCGCTGATCGGTGTTCTCGTGGTCGCGGCCGAGCAGCAGCAGCGTCGAGGGATTGGACAGCAGTAACCCGTTCTGCTTGGCCAGGACGGCCGGCACCGACGGATCCAGCCGCGCGTTTGCCTTCCGCACGCCGCTGCGGAAGGAGAGGTACCCCGCGATTCCCCACACGATGATCAGCACGAGGAGGACGAGCAGGATGATTCCGATCCGACGCTTCCAGCTCCAGCGCCGACGCGGCCTGCGGACCTTCGGTTGGCGCGGCTCGCGTCCATTTCGATCTGGGCGCGTCTGCGGCCGCTCGAGCGGGACCCTGCCCTTCACGCGCCCGCCCCGGTAGACGCGGTAGGGCTTCTCTCCGGTCGCCATCGAGGGAGTAGGGTAGCCGCGCGCTTTGGACGGGAAACGTGTCATCGGCGTCGATCTCGGCGGCACCAAGATCCTGACCGGGATCATCGACCGCGACGGAGGGGTTGCGCGGCGGCGCGAGCACCCGACGCCGGTCGGCTCTCAGGAGGAGCTCCTGGCCGGGCTCGACGGCTCTGTCGAGGAGTTGCTCGGCGACGACATCGCGGCGCTCGGCTTCGGCATCCCGTCGCCCGTGGACCAGCGGACGGGCCGCGCGTTGCAGGCGGTGAACATCCCGCTCCGCGCCGACATCGACTTCCGCTCGCGGATGGCGGGGCGGTTCGGTTTGCCCGTTGGGATCGAGAACGACGCGAACGCCGCCACCTACGCGGAGTTCCACTTCGGCGCGGGCCGCGAGGCCCGGTCGATGGTGATGCTCACCCTCGGCACGGGCTGCGGCGGAGGTGCGGTCGTCGACGGGCACCTCTTTCGCGGCTGGGCCGAGTTCGGGCACATGGTGATCGTCTACGACGGCCTCCCGTGTCAGGGGACTTGCACCGGGCGAGGACATCTCGAGCCCTACGTCACGGGCGTCGCTGCGACGAAGTTGGCCCAGGAGGCCTTCGGCCCCGCGGTCGATGCGCACCGACTCGTACGCCTGGCGAGCGAAGGAGACGAGGTTGCACGCGACATCCTGGACGGCATCGGACGGCATCTCGGCGCCGGCATCGGCAGCCTCGTCAACATCTTCAATCCGGAGCTCGTCGTGATCGGCGGCGGCTTCGCCGCGGCCGGCGACTTCGTGCTCGACCCGGCACGCGAGATCGTCCGGCGCGAGGCGCTTGCGCACGCCGGCGATGACCTGCGCATCGTTCGGGCAGAGCTCGGGACCGCGGCCGGTCTCATCGGTGCGGGCCTCGTCGCCTTCGACGCGTTGGACTAGCAGTGCCCCTCGCAGTCTGCGCGACGCCGATCGGAAACCTCGACGACGTCACGTTGCGCGTGCTCGAGGAGCTGCGCGCCGCGGACCTGATCCTCTGCGAGGACACCCGTCACACCCGTGTCTTGCTGGAGCGGCACGGGCTCACGGGCAAACGTCTGCTCTCCTACCACGAGCACAACGAGGCCAAGCGGGGCGCCGAGGTGCTGCCGCGGCTCGAAGCGGGCGAGCGAGTGGCCCTCGTCAGCGATGCCGGGATGCCGGGCATCAGCGATCCGGGTGCGCGACTCGTGGCGGGCGCGCTGGCTCGGGCCGTGCCGGTGACGGTGCTGCCCGGCCCGACGGCCGTCGAGACGGCGCTCGTCGCGAGCGGCTTTCCCGCCGACCGGTATCAGTTCGTCGGCTTTCTCCCGCGCGCGGCCGGCGCACTGGCGTCCCTCTGGGAAGAGCTCGAGGACTGGCCGTATCCCGTCGTGGCGTTCGAGTCGCCTCAACGTGTGCCGACGACGTTGCGCTCGCTTGCCGAGGCGGATCCCGACCGTCGGGTGGCGGTGTGCCGCGAGCTCACGAAGCGCTTCGAGGAAGTGGTGGTCGGCACCGCCTCCGAGCTCGCTGCACGGTTCGGGCAGTCGCCGAAGGGCGAGATCACGCTCGTGCTCGGGCCGGGGAGGAAGGCGCACGAGAACGAGGGTGCGGTCGAAGCCGTGGCCGAGCTCGTCGCCGCCGGCCTGGCGCGCCGGCGCGCAGCCGAGGTCGTCTCGCGTTTGACCGGTGTTCCGCGCAACGAGCTCTACCGCCGTACTTTGTAGCCAGTATTGACAACGACGGACGGCCTTGCTACCGTCGTCTCGTTCTCAAAACTGGCAACAAGGAGGAACGATCGTGCGGCGACTCGGTGTTCTGCTGATCATCTGTGCCTGGGCCTTACCCGTGTCGGTTGCGCGTGCCTGGACGTGGCCGGTCGACGGACCGGTGCTGCGACCGTTTTCGTTCGACCATGCGCATCCGTATGCGCCCGGTCAGCATCGAGGAATCGACCTGGGCGCGCCCAGCGGGAGCCGGGTCCTCGCCCCCGCAGACGGCGTCGTCTCGTTCGCCGGCACCGTCCCCACAGGTGGGAAGACCGTGTCGATTCAGACCTCCTTCGGTTACACCGCGACGCTGGTGCATCTCGGGTCGATCAGCGTCCGCCGAGGTGCGCTCGTGGGAGAGGCGTCAGTGGTCGGCACGGTGGGCCCGAGCGGCGTCGTCGACCGGCCCGAGCCGTACGTCTACTTCGGAACCCGGGTGACGGGCGACGACCAGGGCTACGTCGATCCGCTCTCCCTGCTCCCACCGCATGTCACACCCACACCGCCCGTTGCCGAAGAGTCGAATCCCGAGGCGCCAGCGTCCGCGCCGGGAAACACCTCCGCCGAAACGGGCGCCGCCGAAACCATGCCGGTGAACACGGAGACGCCGGCTGGGGGAGCCGGGACGATCCCCACGCCGGTCGAAGAGGCTCCGCCGAACGCTTCGGCGGGAACAATCGCTGCGCCGTCCGCGGAGGCTTCCCGGTCCACGAGCACGGCCTCGGTGGTCTCGGCCAAGCCGCGCACCCCCACACTTGCTGTGCCCGTCCCGTCCTCGCAATCTGCGCCCGTAGCGGCAGCGAGAGACAAGGCGTCGCCAGACGAGAAAGTCATGGGCGATGAGCACATCGGCTCGACGGCTGGCGAGACGGTGCCAATGCATCCTCGACACCCTGTGGCGACGCACCGGCTCCTCCATTTGCGGGCCGGTTTCTCCGACACCGCGGTGAGCCAGACGGCGCACGAGGCTCGCGTCTCGGGACCGACCGGTCGCCGGTACTTGCCGATCACTCTCGGGCTTGCAGTTCTGACTCTTGGCGCGAGCCTTCTGCTAGCCGGGCGTCGCCGGAGCCTTCGAAAGGCGACTCGTATCATGTCCCTCCCCGAGCCGGAGCAGCAACCTGTTGGCGAACACGAGCAGCAAACAGAAGATCCTGGTCGCGCCGGCCTGGCCATACGCGGCCGGCAAGCGCCATCTGGGCCACGTGGTCGGCTTCGCGGTGCCGGCGGACATCTACGCGCGCTACCACCGGCTGAGGGGCAACGACGTGCTGATGGTCAGTGGGACCGACGAGCACGGCACACCCGTGATGGTGACCGCCGATCGAGAGGGCGTCTCGCCGCGTGAGATCGCGGAACGATACAACGCGCTCATTCGTGAGGACCTGCGTGACCTTGGCATCAGCTACGACTGCTTCACGCGCACGACTACGCACAATCACGCGCGTGTCACGACGGACGTCTTTCGCACGCTCTACGACCACGGCTGCCTGATCGAGCAGGCGACGCTGGGAGCGTTCTCTGCTTCGACCGGGAACACGCTGCCGGATCGCTACATCGAGGGAACCTGCCCCATCTGCGGGTACCCGGAAGCTCGGGGTGACCAGTGTGACAACTGCGGGAACCAGCTCGATCCCGTCGACCTCATCAACCCTCGCTCGATCATCGATGGATCGACACCTGAGTTCCGAGAGACCAAGCATCTTTTCCTGGACCTCCCGAAGTTCGCGGATCGGCTCCGGCCGTGGATCGAGTCGAAGGCGAGCTGGCGACCGAATGTGCGCAATTTTTCGCTCTCGTTGGTCGAGGAGCTCAAACCGCGCGCGATGACGCGGGACATCGACTGGGGGATTCCGGTGCCGGTCGAGGGCTATCCGCCGGAGACGAAGCGGATCTACGTCTGGTTCGACGCCGTCATCGGCTACCTCTCGGCCGCAGTGGAGTGGGCCCAGAACGTCGGTGAGCCCGACGCCTGGCGCGAGTGGTGGCAGAACCCTGATTCGGTCCACGCGTACTTCATGGGCAAGGACAACATCGTCTTCCACACGATCATCTGGCCGAGCATGCTCCTCGGCTACGGAAGGGGTGGCGAGCTCGGCGGCGGCAAGAACGACCTTCACCTCCCGGATGAAGTCGTCGCGAGCGAGTTCTTGACCATGGAAGGCAAGCAGCTCTCGACGAGCCGGGCGATTGCGATCTATGTTCGCGACGTCCTCGAGCGCTATGACCCGGACCCGGTTCGTTACTTCCTGACTGCTGCCGGGCCGGAGACGCAGGACTCGGATTTCAGCTGGGCCGAGTTCTTGCGGCGAAACAACGACGAGCTCCTCGCGAATTGGGGAAATCTCGTCAATAGGACGCTGACGAACGCGTATCGGAACTTCGGTGAGGTTCCGGCCGCGGAGGAGTTGACCGAAGACGATCGCAAGACCTTGGCGGCGGTCGCGGCCGGCTTCGAAAACGTGGGCGGGCTGATCGAAGAGTCGCGTTTCAGGGCTGCGCTCGCCGAGGCGATGCGGCTCTCGAGCGTCGGCAACCAATA
Organism: Actinomycetota bacterium; assembly: GCA_005885245.1. Classification (GTDB taxonomy): domain Bacteria; phylum Actinomycetota; class Thermoleophilia; order Gaiellales; family Gaiellaceae; genus 3-1-20CM-4-69-9. The sequence goes on from VAWR01000144.1 coordinate 19,903, forward strand.
CGTCGACCACCAGGCACCATGGGCCGTGATCAAAGAGAACAGGGAGCGCGCGGCAACCATCTTGCACGTTGCTCTGCGCATAGTCGACACGCTCAAGGTCATGTTCACGCCTTTTCTCCCCTTCACGAGCCAGAGGCTGCACGAGTTCCTGGGCTACGAGGGCTGGCTCGCAGGGCCGCTCGAGTTTCGCGAGATCGAAGAGGGGAGCGGTGAGAAGCACACGATCCTCACCGGTGATTACTCACATTGGGTCGGGAGCTGGCAGCCGAGCGACTTGCCGGTCGGTCAGAAGCTGCACGAGCCAGAGCCGCTGTTCAGGAAGCTGGACTCGGGGATCGTCGAAGACGAGCTGCGTCGGCTCGCTCCTGCGTGATCGACACGCACGCGCACCTCGATGCGCTGGACGATCCGGACGAGGCGGTCGAGCGAGCGCGTACCGCCGGGGTCACCCGGATCCTCTCGATCGGAACCGACCCTGACTCGTGGGCGCGGACGCTTCCTCTCGCTGAAGCTCACGACGGCGTCTTCGTCGTCGCGGGTCTCCACCCGCACGAGGCGACGCCGAACTTCGACCTCGGTACGCTCCCTCGCCTTCTCCTACACCCGAAGGTCGTTGCGCTCGGAGAGATCGGACTCGACTACTACCGTGACTACGCCCCTCGTGATGCACAGGCGAAGTTGTTCGTCTACCAGCTGGGGCTCGCCAGAGAAGCCCAGCTGCCGGTCGTGATCCACAACCGCGCCGCCGACGAAGACACGACCTCGATCCTTCGGCAGTGGTTCGACGGTGGCACCGTCATCCTGCATTGCTTTTCGTCCGTGGCGCTGCTCGACGAGGCGGTCGAGCGCGGGTGGTACGTGTCGTTTGCGGGAAACGTGACCTACAAGAACGCCGACGACCTTCGCGCGGCGGCGCGCGCCGTTCCCATAGAGCTCGTCCTTGCCGAGACCGACTGCCCGTATCTCTCACCGCGGCCCGTTCGCGGAAAGACGAACGAGCCGGCATTCGTAGTCCACACGCTCGCAGCACTTGCCGAGACGCGCGGCGAGGACGTGCAAGCCCTCGCCGCCCAGATCGACGCGAACGCAACGGCAGCCTTCGGCCTTCCTTGAGCGTGCGTGCGAAGAAGGAGCTGGGTCAGCACTTTCTCGTCGACGACAACATCCTCGGCGTGATCGGGCGGCTCGCGCAGCTCGAGGAGGACGACGTCGTGCTGGAGGTCGGCCCTGGTCTTGGCGTCCTGACGACCTATCTCGCCGATCGCGTCGCGCAGGTGTACGCCGTCGAGCTCGACCCCTCGCTCGGTCCTCGGCTCACGGAGCGTCTCGCGGGACGGCCGAACGTCGAGCTCCGTTTCGGCGATGCACTCGCGCTCGATCTCGCCGAGGTCGCGCCGGGAGTGAGGAAACTCGTGTCGAACCTCCCGTACAACATCGCGACGCCGCTGATTGCCGAGAGCCTCGACCGGCTGCCGGACCTCGAGCTCTGGACGGTGATGGTGCAGCGTGAAGTCGCCGACCGTCTCTTCGCCGCGCCCTCGACGAAGGCGTACGGAGCCGTCTCCGTCCTCGTCCAGCTGGTCGCGGAGCGCACCGGCTTTCACCCGGTCTCGCGAAACGCCTTCCGCCCGCGGCCGAACGTCGACTCGGCTCTCGTCGCCTTCCGGCGCAGCGGGCTGCCGCCCGACTTCCGCCGGATCAAGCGTGTCGTCGAGGCGGCTTTCTCGCATCGGCGCAAGCGGCTGGCGAACTCCCTCGAGCTCGCCGGCCTCACGGATCGTGCCCACGCCGAAGCCGCGATCGCCCTGCTCGGAAAGCAATCGAACGTGCGCGCCGAAGAGCTCGCTCCGCCTGAATTCCTCCAGCTGGCGGAGGCGCTCGAATGAAGCGCGCTGCGGCCGCGGCGAAGATCAACCTCGCGCTCATCGTCGGCCCGCGAAGAGCTGACGGCCTTCACGAGGTCGTCACGATCTACCAACGCATTGCGCTCGCCGACCGCATCTCGGTCGAGCGCTCGCCCGAGCTCCGGGTGGACGGCTTCGCCGGTGACACCCTCGTTCGCCGGGCACTCGAGCGCGCCGCCGACGGCGACCGTACGAGCTTTGCCGCACATATCGAGAAGCGGATCCCGGTCGCCGCCGGCCTCGGCGGCGGCAGCTCCGACGCAGCGACGGCTCTGCGCTTGGCCAACGATCTGCGCGCCGATCCCCAGCCTCACGATGCGCTGCGGGCCCAGGCACGCGAGCTCGGAGCAGACGTCCCCTTCTTCCTGGAGGACGGACCTCAGCTCGGTCTGGGCGACGGCAGCGAGCTGACGCCGATCGAGCTGCCGCAGGACTACTGGATCCTGCTGGTGGTTCCGCGAAGCAAGGTGAAGGGTGCGACGAAAAACGTCTACGAGGCCTTCGACGCGCGCGGCGGCGAGCGCGGCTACGAGCAGCGGCGCGACGCGCTGCGGACGATGCTCGGCTCGCTGCGGCGCCCGCGCGATCTCGCTGCACTGCCGCCGAACGATCTCGCCTCGTCTCCGCTCGCCGACGAGCTCCGTTCTCTCGGGGCGTTCCGCGCCGACGTCTCAGGCGCCGGGCCCGCCGTTTACGGTCTGTTCCTGCATGGTGGCCAGGCGCGCGAAACGCAGAAACGAATCTCCCCCGAAGGGCGCACGTGGCTCACGGCACCAGCGTGGTACCGTTGATTTCATGGCGTACACACAGCCGATGATCGAGGCTGGAGGGACGCGAATGGGGCGCTGGCTCCGCGAGCGGCGGCTGAGACTCGCCCTCTGGGTTGCGGTGATCGAAGGTCTGATCGTTGCACTCACGGCCGACCTGACCAAGTGGACGGTGCTCGTCATCGGCGCGATCCTGCTCGCGTTCTACATGGTCGCCGGCCGCAGGATGAGCTGGGACGTCGCGCGACAGCTGTCGTGGATCGCGGCCGCCTCGCAGGCACTGGCCATTCTTGTCGTGATCTTCGCCTTCGTCCTGAAGCTGGTTGCGATCGTGGCCATCGTGATTCT
>VAWR01000145.1 GCA_005885245.1 Actinomycetota bacterium
AGCCAAGTGCTGAGGCGCCGCTTGCGGCGCCGACCGTCGAGGCCGCGGTGGCTTGCCGCCGTGGCCGCCGTTCGGCAACGTCGGCAAGGGGCTGCGACACTTAATGTCAGTTACCTGTGGGGCGTAGCCAAGTGCTGAGGCGCCGCTTGCGGCGCCGACCGTCGAGGCCGCGGTGGCTTGCCGCCGTGGCCGCCGTTCGGCAACGTCGGCAAGGGGCTGCGACACTTAATGTCAGTTACCCGTGGGGCGTAGCCAAGTGCTGAGGCGCCGCTTGCGGCGCCGACCGTCGAGGCCGCGGTGGCTTGCCGCCGTGGCCGCCGTTCGGCAACGTCGGCAAAGCGCTGCGACACTTAATGTCAGTTACCTGTGGGGCGTAGCCAAGTGGTAAGGCAGCGGGTTTTGGTCCCGCGATCCCAGGTTCGAATCCTGGCGCCCCAGCCTTGACCCCAGGCGACCTTGCAGCCGTCGTCATGGCGGCCGGACTTGGTACGCGGATGAAGTCCGCGCTCCCGAAGCATCTACATCCACTGCTCGGACGTCGGCTCGTCGACTGGGTCGTCGAGGCGGTGCGCCCGCTCGAGCCGGACCCCCTTGTCGTCGTGCTTTCACCAGAAGCGGCAGGCGAGGTCGAGGGGGTGTCCGTCGCGGTACAGGAACGACCACTGGGGACCGGCGACTCCTTGCGGGCCGCACGCTCCACCGTCGGCGATGCCGGCACGGTCCTCGTCGTCTCGGGGGATCATCCCCGCATCAGCTCCGAGCTCTTGGGCCGCTTGGTCGGCGAACACCGTTCGGCCGGTGCGACCGCCACGGTGCTGTCGTTCGAACCGGCCGATTCGCGCGCCTACGGACGCATCGTTCGCGGCGAGGGCGGCCGCCTGGAGGCGATCGTCGAGGATGCGGATGCGGACGAGGCGCAGCGCGCGCTCCGCGAGGTCAACTCCTCGATCTACGTCTTCGAAGCTGGCAAGCTGTGGCCCGTGCTCGAGCGGATCGAGCCTGCCAATGCGCAGGGCGAGCTGTACCTGACGGACGCGGTACGGCTGCTGGTCGAAGGAGGAGAGGAGGTTGTCGTGTTCAAGGCTCCCGACGCCGATGAAGTAGAAGGTGTGAATACGCGAGCGGAGCTGGCCGACGCAGCTGCTTTCCTACGCGCGCGCCTGAACAAACAGCACATGCTCGCTGGAGTGACCATCGTCGATCCCGACACGACCTGGATCGACCCGGATGTCGAGCTCGAGCCAGACTCGACGATCCATCCGTTCACGGTCCTACGCGGGGCCACACGGGTTGCCGCCGGGGCCGAGGTCGGTCCCCACGCAGTGGTGGACGATGCCGAGATCGGCCCCGGCGCCAGGGTCGGGCCCTTCTGCTACCTGCGGCCGGGCACGAAGCTCGGCGAGGGGGCCAAGGCCGGGGCGTTCGTCGAGATCAAGAACTCCGAGGTCGGCGCCCGTACGAAGGTGCCGCATCTCTCGTACATCGGCGACGCCGAGATCGGCGAGGACACGAACGTGGCCGCCGGCAACATCACGGCCAACTACCCTCACCAGCCCGGACGGGAGAAGGGGAGGACGAAGATCGGGCGAAACGTCAGGACCGGGATCCACAATGGTTTCGAAGCGCCGGTGGAGGTCGGAGACGATGTATGGATTGCAGGCGGTTCGTACATCACGGAAGATGTTCCTCCCGAATCGCTTGCTGGTTTCCCGCCGAAGCAGATCACGAAAGAGGGCTATCTCCGTGGAAAGCGCAACGACTGAGCTGACCCGCCTGCCTGGGCTCGAGGTCGCCGAGACCAAGTCCGAGGTCAAGCCGGAGCACTGGATCGAGCGCGGGCCGTCGAAGCGGCTCATGCTTTTCTCCGGTCGGTCCCACCCGGAGCTGGCGCAGAAGATCGCCGAGAAGCTCGGCATCCAGGTGGGCGACGTGTCCCTCCGCTCGTTTGCGAGCGGCGAGACGTACTGTCGTTACGAGGAGTCGATCCGCGGCGCCGACCTCTTCATCGTCCAGACGAGCTCGCCGCCCGTCGACCAGCACCTCATGGAGCTGCTGATCATGATCGACGCCGCCAAGCTCGCGTCGGCGAAGCGGATCACGGCGGTGCTTCCGCTCTACCCGTACTCGCGCCAGGACAAGAAATCACGCCCGCGCGAGCCGATCACCGCAAAGCTGGTGGCGGAGATGGTGCAGTCGGCGGGAGCGGACCGTGTCCTGACGATGGATCTGCATGCGGGCCAGGTGCAGGGATTCTTCGAAGTGCCGGTCGACCACATGACCGCGCTGCCGATGCTGGCGCAGTACTTCCGCGACCTCGGTCTGCCGGAGGAGCTCGTCGCCGTCGCGCCCGACACCGGGCGCACGCGGCTGGCCAGCAAGTTCGCCGAGATGATCGGGGGCGACCTCGCCGTCTTGCAGAAGGACCGGCCGGCGCACAACGTTGCGCACATCACCAACGTGATCGGCAACGTCGAAGGCAAGTGCGCGGTCATGACGGACGACATGGTCGACACCGCTGGCACGCTCGTCGCCGGCGCGCAGTTCCTCAAGGACCACGGAGCGAAGAAAGTCTACGCGTGCGCCACGCACGGAATCTTTTCGCCGCCCGCGATCGAGCGGATCGAGGAGAGCCCGCTCGACAAGATCGTCGTCACCGACACCGTCCCGATCGATCCCTTGCACAAGCCCGAGCGGGTAACGGTTCTCACTGTCGCGGACATCCTCGCCGAGACGATCCACAACGTCTTCGCCGACGACTCGGTTTCGGCGATCTTCGGCGACATGAACGCGCTGTTCTAATGTCTTCCACACAAAGCGGAGTTACGTGACTGCGAGCACGTGCGACGCATCTGAAACACGCGTTCCGGAACCCGGTCCCCGGTTACGACTCAAGCCCTTTCCGCGATCTTCGCGATCTTCCTCTGGCCATTGATCCTGCTCGGGATCGACCTGCACATAAAGAAGTAGCTACCATTCGGCGCCGGAAATGGCGGGCGAACGGGTAAAGCTGCAGGTTCGGGAGCGCGAACGGCGTGGGTCTGCCGATGCTCGGCGCCTGCGCAAGCAGGGGTTCATTCCAGGCGTCCTCTACGGCAACGGCAAGCAGTCCCATGCAATCTGCGTTCCCGAGCGCGAGTTGCGCCGCGTCCTGACGGGCGCCGGAGGGCTTCACGCGATCCTCGACGTCGTCCTCGAAGGACAGTCGACGACACACGCGTCGATCCTCAAGGACTACCAGCAGGATCCGATCCGCGGGCACATCTCGCACATCGACCTGCACGAGGTGCGCCTCGACCAGGCGATCCAGGCGAGTGTCAACGTGCAGCTCGTGGGCGAGCCGGCGGGGGCCAAGGAAGGCGGCGTGCTCTCGCAGGTGCAACGTGAGATCAACGTCGAGGCGCTGCCGATGGAAATCCCCGAGCACATCGACCTCGACGTGAGCGGCATGGCGATCGGGGACACACTCCGCCTCGCGGATCTGGCGCCCATCGAGGGCGTGACCTACCTCGACAGTCCGGAGGAGACGGTGCTCGCGACCGTCACGCTCCCAACCCGGGAAGTCGAGCCCGAGCCCGAGGAGCTGCCCGAGGGCGAGCTGCCGGAGGGCGAGGTCCCCGAGGGCGAGGAAGCACCCGAGGGTGCTGCCGAGCAGCCTGCGGAGGGCGGCGGAGAGGCCGGCGCGGGCGAGCAGGGCGAGCCCGGCACGACCGAGAGCTAGCGGTCCTCCCGGCCCGTTTCGGTGGCGCCAGGCCCGCGATCAGACTTCGCCATGCGTCGTCCTCAGTCGGCCCCATGCTGAAGAGCATGGAGCCTCCCTGCGTCCTGGCCTGGCTCGCTTCTCGCGACCCTGGCATCCACCAACCGAACCGGGAGGATCGCTAATGCGCCTCCCGTGGCGCCGAGGCGAACGCGCCTCGTCGCTCGAGCTGCTCGTCGTCGGCCTCGGCAATCCCGGCCGCGAATACGCGGGTCATCGCCACAACGTCGGCTGGATGGTGGTGGAGGAGCTGGCGCGCCGACACGGTGCCTCGTGGAGGGGGAAGTTCAACGGCCAGGTGGCGGAGCTGCGACTCGACGGTCACCGCGTCGCGCTCCTCAAGCCCGAGACGTTCATGAACGAATCGGGGCGCTCGGTGGGCGCGGCGGCGCGGTTCTTCAAGCTGGAGCCGGACGCGATCCTGGTCGTCCACGACGAGATCGACCTCGATCGCGGCCGCCTGCAGGCCCGCCTGGGCGGTGGGCTGGCAGGGCATAACGGTCTGCGCTCGATCGCCGCGCATCTGAAGACGCCGGACTTCCTGCGCCTCCGCGTCGGCGTCGGCCGGCCGGGCCGCGGCGATCCGCGTAAGCCGGCGGATTACGTCCTCTCGAACTTCGACGCCGAAGACGACCGCGAGGACCTGGTCGCGAGGGCGGCCGACGCCGTCGAGACGCTCGACGCCGGAGGGCTCGAGCGAGCGCAGGCTCAGTACAACTGACTACCATGATCGTCGCCGAACCCGCGGGGTTCGGCCTTTCGTCATGGACCAGCCGATTCTGCATCCGTTCGAGCCGATTCTGCATCCGTTCGTCGAGGAGCTTCGTAAGAGCGAGCGCCTCTCGGCCTTCGCCGCCGCGTTTCCTGCACCGGCCCGAGTGTCGGAGCCGGCCTTGCCGCTTCTGCTCGCGGCCCTCCACGAAGAGCTCGGCCGGCCCCTCGTGCTCCTGGCGCCGGAGGATCAGGATGCGCGCGACGCCGCCGAAGGCGCTGCGTGGTTCCTGGGTGAGGACCGCGTCGCGCTGCTGCCCAGCCGCGGTGTTCACTGGGCCTCGGGTCTCGAGCCGGCGCCCCACCTCGTAGGCGAACGCGCCCGCGCGCTCGACGTGCTCGCGGCCGGCGGCCTCGTGGCCGCGTCGGCGTCGGCGCTCGCCGAGCCGATGCCGCCGCCGAGCGCTCGACCCGCGCCGATCCGCATCGCACCGGGCGAAGACATCAGCCTCGAGCGGCTGTCGGAGTCGTTGGGGCTCGCCGGTTACGAACGCGTCGACCGCGCAGACGAGCGAGGACAATTCGCGGTTCGCGGGGGGCTGGTCGACGTGTTCCCCACCACGGGCCGCGAACCGCTGCGCATCGAGTTCTGGGGGGACGAGATCGAGCAGATGCGCGCGTTCTCCCCGTTCACGCAGCGCGCGCTCCACCCGGTCGAGTCCGCCGTGATCTACCCGGCCGCGGAGAGGCGCCTCGACCTGGTCGAACCCTCGCTCGCGGACGACGACGCACCGATCGCGATCCCGCGCGATCTGGTAGCGCCTGTGCCGACCGGGCCGGACCTCGTGTGGTTGCCCGACGAGGTGCGCACCGTGTGGGAAGAGGAGGGGTTCGAACCGGTGTCGATCAAGGACGCCGCTCTGCTCGACATTCTGCCCGCCGGACAACCTTTCGCATTCGAGGCGCAGAGGCCGGCGCTTGTCGCGCGCGGGCTCGCCGAGGCGGAGAACGAGCTGAACGCGTTCGTACGCGCCGGGCAGCGCGTGGTCGTCGCGTTTCCGCACCCTGGCGAGGCGCTGCGCCAGCAGAACCTGCTGCGGCGCGCCGAGTCGCGCATCTTCGAAGCCGGGGAGGACCTCCCGCGCGAAGCTGCGCTCCTCTTCGCTGTCACCCCTGCGCGACGCGGCTTCGTCTGGCGCGACCTCGGTCTCGTGCTGCTTCCGGACACGCAGGTCTTCCGCAAGCGGCCGCCGCGCGAACGACGCGTCGGTGGACGCGCGCTGCAATCCTTCGCCGACCTCCGCACCGGAGACTTCGTCGTCCACGAGGACCACGGGGTCGGCAAGCTGCTCGGCTTCGAGACCAAGGAGGTCGCGGGGGTCACGCGCGACTACCTCTTCCTCGGCTTTCGCGGCGACGACCGGCTGTACGTGCCGCACGAGCAGCTCGGCAAGGTCTCGCGCTACATCGGAGCCGACAACGCCCTGCCCGCTCTGTCCAAGCTCGGCGGCAAGGCCTGGGACAACCTCAAGAATCGTGCACGCGAGTCGGTGCGCGAGCTCGCCGGCGAGTTGCTCGCCCTCTACGCGCAACGGCAGCAGGCCCCAGGCGTTCCGTACGACCTGCGGCACGAGTACCTCGAGCGGCTCGAGGCCGAGTTCCCGTATCGGGAGACGCCCGACCAGCAGGCCGCGATCGAAGCGGTCAAGGAAGATCTCGAAGCTCCGCGGCCGATGGATCGCCTCGTGTGCGGCGACGTCGGCTTCGGGAAGACGGAGGTCGCGATTCGCGCCGCCTTCGCCGTCGCCGTGAACGGCAAGCAGACCCTGATGCTCGCGCCGACGACGATCCTCGCCGAGCAACACTGGCACACCTTTCGGCAGCGGTATCGCGACTTCCCGGTGCGGGTCGAGATGGTCTCGCGGTTCCGGCCCCCGCGTGAGGTGAAGCAGGTTCTGGCCGAGTTCCAGGCCGGCAAGGTGGACGTCCTCATCGGCACTCATCGCATCCTGAGCCGGGACGTCATTCCCAAGGAGCTCGGACTCGTCATCCTCGACGAGGAGCAGAGGTTCGGCGTCGCCCAGAAGGAGCTGCTGCGCTCGCTGCGGCTCGAGGTGGACGTCCTGACCCTGAGCGCCACGCCGATCCCGAGGACGCTGCACATGTCGCTGTCGGGTCTGCGCGACATCTCGATCATCGAGACGCCGCCGGAAGGCCGCCGGCCGATCCGGACCACGGTCGGGGAGTACGACGACGAGCTGATCAAGCTCGCGCTCGAGCGCGAGGTCGAGCGGGACGGCCAGGCCTTCTACTTGCACAATCGGGTGGAGACGATCGACGAGGCCGCCGAGAAGCTGCGGCAGGTCGCCCCGGACCTCCGCTTTCTCGTCGCGCACGGGCAGATGCGCGAGCGCGAGCTGGAGGAGAAGATGCACGCCTTCCTGCGCGGGGACGCCGACGTCCTCGTTTCGACGACGATCATCGAATCCGGCCTCGACATCCCGCAGGCGAACACGCTGATCGTCGAGCGGGCAGACCAGCTCGGCCTTTCGCAGCTGTACCAGATCCGTGGACGCGTCGGCCGATCCGACGTGACCGCGCACGCGTATCTCTTCTATCCCGACATGTCGGAGCTCACCCCTGAAGCGCGCGCTCGTCTCGCCACCCTCGCCGACCACACGGAGCTCGGAGCCGGCTTCGCGATCGCGATGCGCGACCTCGAGATCAGGGGTGCCGGCAACCTGCTCGGCGACGAGCAGTCGGGTCACGTGGCCGCGCTGGGCTTCGAGCTCTACGTCGAGCTCCTCGCTGAGGCCGTCGCCGAGCTGTCGGGTGAGCGGCGCGTTGCGGCGAGGCCGGTCCGAGTGGACGCGCGGGTGGACGCATACGTGCCGCCCGAGTACATCTCGTCCGAGGCGCTCAAGATCGACCTGCACCGTCGGCTCGCCCTCACGGAGTCGGAGGACGAGTTGCGCGAGCTGCAGGCGGCGACCGAGGACCGCTTCGGGCCGCTTCCCGAACCGGTCGAGAACCTCTTCCTGATCCAGGAAGCGAAGCTGAAGCTCGCCCGCGCCGGCGCGGACTACTTCGTCTTCCGCGGCGGTAAGGCGAGCGTCGGCCAGATGGTGCTTGGCTCGGATGAGCTACGCGACCTGCGCCGCCGTGTCGACACCGCTGTCTACACCACTGCGAACCGGGAAGTGAGCCTGCGCGAGGACGGCTTCCCGCAGGCGCTCCGACTAGTCGATGCTATACTGGCCGCGCGTCAGGCAGCGTGACGAAACCGCTGCAAATGGCGCTTTTTCCATGAAGCGACTCGTTCTTCTCATGTTTCTTTCGCTTGCGGTCGTCGCCGCGGGCTGCGGTGGAACCTCCACGGCGACCCTCGGCTCCGACGATGCCGCCATCGTTGGCTCGCAGGCGGTCACGAAGGAACAGTTCCGCTCGCTCATGGATCGCGCCAAGAAGAGCTACGACTCCCAGAAGCGGCCGTTTCCCAAGCCGGGTACGGCGGAGTACGAACAGCTCAAGGGCCAGGCGGTCACCTTCCTCATCCAGCGTGCCGAGTACGCACAAGAGGCCGACGCGATGGGGATCAAGATCACCGATAGCGACATCGACAAGCGCATCGAGCAGCTCAAGAAGCAGTACTACGGCGGCAGCGAGGCCCGTTATGAGAAGACGCTGAAGCAGCAGGGTCTGACCCAGGACCAGGCCAAGGAGGAGATTCGCGCGTCACTGATCGCCGAGGCGGTGTTCAAGAAGGTGACCGCCTCGGTCAACGTCTCGCAGAAGGACGTCAAGGCGTACTACACAGCGCACAGGAGTCAGTACGTCCAGCCGGAGAGTCGTGACGTGCGACACATCCTGGTCACCAAGAAGGCCCTGGCGGATACGCTCTGGGCGAGGCTGAAGGCCGGCGCGAACTTCGCCGCGCTCGCAAAGAAGTATTCGAAGGACCCGGGCTCAGCCTCGAACGGGGGCAAGCTCACGATCTCGAAGGGCCAGACGGTTGCGGCGTTCGACAAAACCGCGTTCGACCTCAAGAAGGGCGAGCTCTCGCCGCCGATTCACACGCAGTACGGCTACCACATCATCCAGGCGCTCTCCGCGATCAAGCCCGCGCAGTCGACGCCGCTCAGCAAGGTCGAGGCTTCGATCAAACAGCAGCTCGAGCAGCAGCAGAAAAACGACGTGATGACGAAGTGGGTCGACCAGAAGAAGAAGGACTACTGCAAGTCGAGCATCAAGTACCAGGTCGGGTACGCGCCCAACCCCGATCCCTGCGCAAGCACCACGGCGGCAACGACGACGTCACAGTAAGTGGGTCTCGCCGAGGCGCTCGTCGACCTCCAGGAGCTGACCGAGCGACTCCGCCGCGACTGTCCCTGGGATCGAGAACAGACGGAACGCACGATCGTCCCGCATACGGTCGAGGAAGCGTACGAAGTCGCGGACGCTGCCATCGCCCGCGACGACTCGAAGCTCGCGGACGAGCTCGGTGACCTGCTCTTCCAGGTCTACTTTCTCGCGCTGTTGCTCCAGGAGCGAGGTGCGGAGGACCTGGAAGGGGTCGCACGCGGAATCCACGAGAAGCTCGTTCGCCGTCATCCGCACGTTTTCGGCGCTGCTGAGGCGAAGACCGCTGGGCGCGTTCGCGAGCGCTGGGAGCAGATCAAGCGCACCGACGAAGCTCGCGAGGGGATCTTCCACGACCTGCCGGACTCCCTGCCCGCGCTGCTCTACGCGCGCAAGGTGCAGCGACGGGCCGCCGCGGTCGACTTCGAGTATCCCGACACGGCGGGTGCGCTTGCGGATCTCGACGACGAGCTCCGCGAGCTGAAGGAGGCGCTTGCCGAGACCGGTGAGCGTGCTCCCGAGACGGAGCCGGATCCGCACGTGTTCGAGGAGGTGGGCGACGTGCTCTTTGCGGCCGTCAACGTCGCTCGTCGGTTGAACGTCGACCCTGAGCTCGCGCTGCGCGCGATGTCACGTCGCTTCGTCGAACGCGTCGAACGAGCCGAGCGCTACGCCGCCGACGAGGGAAGGTCCTTCGCCGAGCTCGAGCTCGCAGAGCAGGACCGGTATTTCGACCGCGCCAAGGAGGAGTTCCGATAAGCGGAACCCTGATCGCGCGTGTGCGCGCCCGTCAGATCCTCGACTCGCGCGGGAATCCGACCGTCGAGGTCGACGTCGTTCTCGACTCCGGTGCTCTGGGGCGGGCGGCCGTGCCGTCCGGCGCCTCGACCGGACGGTTCGAGGCGGTCGAGCTGCGCGACGGCGACGAACGGAGCTATCGCGGCAAAAGCGTGCTCAAGGCGGTCCGCAACGTCGAGACGGAGATCGCCGCCGCCGTCACCGGGCTCGATGCGAAAGATCAGCGCAGCCTGGACACGGCGCTGGTCGAGCTCGACGGGACGAAGAACAAGTCACGCCTCGGCGCCAATGCCCTCCTCGGCGTCTCGCTGGCGGCTGCGAAGGCGGCGGCCGCGGACGCAGGGATTTCTCTCTTCCGCTGGATCGGCGGTGCGGGCGCCCACGTTCTCCCGGTGCCGATGATGAACGTGATCAACGGCGGCGCGCACGCCCAGAACTCGCTCGACCTCCAGGAGTTCATGCTCGTCCCGGCCGGTGCGGACTCCTTCGCCGAGGCGTTGCGGATCGGCGTCGAGACCTTCCAGTCCCTGAGGGACCTGCTGCACGAGCGAGGCCTCGCGACCTCGGTTGGCGACGAAGGCGGCTTCGCACCGGAGCTCGAGTCGAGCGAGGCGGCTGTCGAGGCCGTGTTCGAGGCGGCGGAGCGAGTCGGTCATCGCGAGCGCGTTGCGATCGCACTCGACCCTGCGAGCACCGAGCTGTACCGCGACGGCGGCTACCACCTCGACCGTGAGGGTCGGATCATGAGTGCGGACGAGCTCGTCGACCTCTATGCGTCTCTCGCCGACCGCTATCCGATCGTGTCGATCGAGGACGGTCTCGCCGAGGACGAGTGGGGCGCCTGGAAGTCGATGACCCAGAAGCTCGGGGACCGGCTGCAGCTCGTGGGCGACGACCTGTTCGTCACGAACGTGGAACGCCTCCAGCGCGGGATCGACGAAGGCGTTGCGAACTCCATCCTGGTCAAGGTGAACCAGATCGGGACGCTGACCGAGGCGCTCGCGACGATCGAGCTCGCGCGTGCGAACGGGTACTCGGTCGTGATCTCCCATCGCTCCGGCGAGACCGAGGACACGACCATCTCCGATCTCGTCGTCGCGACCGGCGCCGGCCAGATCAAGACCGGCGCCCCCTCGCGCACCGACCGAGTCGCCAAGTACAACCAGCTGCTGCGGATCGAAGAGGAGCTGGGCGACACTGCGGTGTATCCGGGCTGGACTGCCTTCCCGCGCGCCGCAACGAGCAAGACCTAGACGTCAGCTGTCAGAGAGCGGCTCCTGTGCCGTGTTCGAGGGCCGACGCCGACGGGCTCCGGCGCTACCCTCCGACTATGGCCTCGTTCTCGCCGCGTCGCACGAAGATCGTCGCGACGATCGGCCCTGCCTCCTCGACCCCGGAGAAGGTCCGTCAGCTGGTGGACGCCGGCATGGACGCCGCCCGGCTCAACCTCTCACACGGAACGCACGACGATCACGCAGCGCGAGCGAAGCTCGTCCGCGACGTGCAGGAGGAGGTTGGCCGGCCGCTCGCGCTGATCGGCGACCTGCAGGGGCCGAAGTTCCGCGTCGGCGGTCTTCCGCAACCTCTCGCTCTCGCTCAGGGCGAAGAGGTGACGGTGGTGGTTGGCGACGGCGCCCGCAACGGCGAGCTCCCGATCGCGCCGACGGCGATCGGGGAGGTGCTGCAACCCGGCCACGAGGTGCTGATCGACGACGGCATGATTCGCCTCCGCGTCGAGGAGGTCGAGTCCGGTCGCGCCCGCTGCGGGATCGTCGTGGGCGGAGTGGTGACGTCCCAGAAGGGCGTCAACCTGCCCGGGGTCCCGATTCCGATCCCGTCGCTGACCCGTAAGGATCTCGAGGATCTCGAGTTCGCGCTCGGGCTCGGCTGCGACTTCATCGCCCTGTCCTTCGTGCGCTCCGCCGCCGACGTGCGGGATCTGAAGGCGCTCGTCGAGCAGGAGGGATCGAACGCTCACGTGATCGCGAAGATCGAGAAGGCCGAAGCGGTCGACGCGCTGGACGACGTGCTCGAGGAGACGGACGCCGTCATGGTCGCGCGCGGCGATCTCGGCGTCGAGATCGGCGCCGCGCTCGTCCCTCTGGTCCAGAAACGGATCATCGCCACGGCGCTCGAGCGCGGGAAGCCGGTGATCACCGCGACTCAGATGCTCGAATCGATGGTCCACCACCCCGAGCCGACACGCGCGGAGGCGAGCGATGTCGCGAACGCGATCCTGGACGGAACCTCGGCTGTGATGCTCTCCGGCGAGACCGCGATGGGCGAGTACCCGGTCCAGGCCGTGCAGACCATGGACCGCATCGCCTGCGCGGTCGAACCCAGCCTCGGTTACCGGCACCAGATTCCGGAGGCCACCGAGGACCCGACGATCGGCAACGCGATGTCGAACGCCGCCTGCGATCTCGCAGAGGCGCTCGGCGCCAAGGCGATGCTCGTACCCACCTTCACCGGCCGCACGGCGTCGGCGGTTGCACGCCTGCGGCCGCGGCGTCCGATCCTCGCGCTGACCCACAAGCTCTGGTCGGTGAACCAGATGGCGATCGAATGGGGCGTGACGCCGATCTGGATCCCCGAGTGCAAGGACGTCGAGGATCTCTGGAACCGCTCACTGGATGCCGCGAAGGAAGCCGGCGTCGTCGAGTCCGGCGACACGGTGGTGATCACGGCGGGTACAGCCGTCAACATCCCGGGCTCGACGAACGTGATCAAAGTCGACGTCGTCTAAAAGGAACAGGTTCTCCTCCCGCGAAGTTCCGGCGCATGGCCGCCAGGTCGGCAACCCGTCGTCCACCCCTCGCCACGCTCGCTCGGCGCTGGTTCGCCGTCCTGCTGGTCGTCCTGATCGGCTACGCGTACTACCATCCGCTGCGGAGCTGGCTCGAGACGCGTCACGAGCTCTCCTCCCGTCAGGCCGAGGTCGCCCGGCTCGCGGCGCAGAAGCGCTCGCTGCTCGAACGGGTTCAGGCTTCGGCGACGAGCGATTCGCTCGCGCGCGAGGCGAGGCGGCTCGGCTACATCCGTCCCGGCGAGCACCTCTTCATCGTCAAGGGCATCCAGTCCTGGAAGAACGCCCACCATCACCGTTGAAAATGCTTCGCACTTTCAACGGGATAGGGTTTCGGCATCGCTCCGCCCGCGAATGATGACGAAGATCGAGCGACGGTCGAGCGTCAGCTAGGCAGACCGCCGCGCGCATTCCGGCGAGTCGTCGTTCGCTGCCCCTCCGGCCATCCAACAGTGACGGAGCAGGCAGCGTTCGATGACGCGGGCGAGCCGTTTCCGACGACGTTCTGGCTCACGTGCCCGCAGCTCGTCGCCGCGATCTCGAGACTCGAGGCGGCCGGCGGCGTCGAACGCTGGACCCGGAGGGTCGGTGAGAATCCCGAGCTCGCCGCGAGCCTGGAGCGGGGCAATGCGGAGCAGCGCGCGCTGCGGCCGGAGCTCGATCTCGGCATCGGCGGCGCGCGGCCCGAAGCGAAGACGCTGAAGTGCCTCCACGCGCACGTGGCGTTCGCGCTCGCGCGGCCGGGCTACGAGCTGGGTGAGCGGATCCTCGCCGAGGTCGACCCGCCCTGGCCTGAAGTTTGCTCCGGCGCGTAGCGGATACGATCCTGCGCCCGTGACGATCGTTCTCGACGTCGTGCGGCGTGAGTGGGAGCACGGCTACCGCCGCTTCGAAGCCGCATCGCGCGAGCCGGTCGCCGCCGACCGGCTGCAGCGCCAGCTCGAGGTCGTCACCGACGAGCTCCGGAAACGGATCGGGCAGACGTTCACGCTCGACCAGCTGGCCGCGGCATACGACGTCGCCGACGCCTGGGCGCGCGACGTCGTCTCGGAGCACGCCGCGACGCCGGGCTGGCCGCGCACGCTGGCGATGGTCGAGGACGCGGCGTTCCACCTGTATCAGCGCGGCGCAGTCGACTACGAGCCGTGACCGCCCTGACCCCGGTCGAGCGGCACGAGCGCCGGCGCCAGCAGCGGCGTCGAGACCTGATTCGCTGGGGCATCCGGGCACTCGTGGTGCTGCTGGTCTTCCTGTTCGGGGTCGCGCTCGGACAGGCGCTCCACGACAACCCCAGGCCCGGCCGGACGATCACGCACGACCAAACGCTCCACATTCCTACTGGAAATCCCGCATCCACCGTGACGCCATAGGTGTGAAGAACGCTCACCTTTGGGTAGATTCGCGGAAGTGGCGAGTCGAGATCCCGGTTCACGGCGTGCAGCCTCGGGCGAGAGCGACTGGCTCACGCTCGGGCAGGCCGCGAAGTTCCTCGGGGTTGCTCAGAGCACGATCCGGAAGTGGTCCGACCTCGGGCGGGTGCCGGCTTTCTACACGCCGGGTGGCCATCGCCGCTACAAGCGAGGCGACCTGCAGGCTTTTCTCGACCGGTCGGGTCCGGGCAAGCCCGCCCGCGGCCCGCTCGTCCTGCTGGTCGACGACGACGCGCAGGTGAGGGAGGTCGTTCGCGTCAACCTGGAGATGGAGGGCTACGCCGTCCGCGAAGCTGCAAACGCCGAGGACGGACTGGCGGCGCTGGAGGACGAGGCGCCTGACCTGATCCTTCTGGACGTGATGATGCCGCAGGTCGACGGCTGGGAGATGTTGCGGCGCGTCCAGGAACGCCACGGCGTGGGATCGATCCCCGTGGTGATGTTCAGCGGCCAGCTCGAGGCCGGGGAGGAGGCGGTCCAGCGGGGCGCGCAGGGCTTCGTGGGGAAGCCGTTCGATCTCCGTGCCTTGATCGAGCAGACGAAGCAGATCGTTCCAGCCTGATCTCCGCGGACCGACACCTCGAGCGCTGGGTCGTCCACCACCGCACGGGCTGGCTGAACCCGGTCTTCGAGGGGCTGTCGTGGGCCGGGCGCCTGGGGTTGTTGTGGATCGCGCTCGCCCTGCTGCTCTCTGTGCTCTGGCGACGGTGGGGCGTGCTGTTCATGACCTTGTTTGCCGTCGCCGTCTCGGACTGGTTGGCGATGGGACTCAAGGCGCTCGTCGACCGTCCTCGTCCGCCGCTTCGGTACGTCGAGCCGAAGGTGCTCGTGCCGTTGCCCCATGACGCCTCGTTCCCCTCCGGACATGCCGCGACGAGCTTCGCGGCGGCGACGATGTTGTCGTTCGCCTCTCCGCGGCTGGCGCCTATCTTCTACCTGCTGGCTACCGCGGTTGCCTTCTCACGTGTGTACGTCGGAGTGCACTATCCGCTGGACGTAATCGGCGGAGCGGCGCTCGGCACGCTCGTCGCGCTCGGTGTCCGGTATGTGGTTCGTCGGACGGGCCGAGTTTCGCGGGCCGCTGCGCTCAGATAATTCGAACGCGCGAACCCGCAGCTACAGCTCTTCGCCTGCTCGTAAAAGCCCGGCGACGATCACTACGAGTGAAGCGAGGAGACTGATGAAGATCCCGATCCCGCGACCGCGCCAGCCGAAGAACTCGTCCGGGACGCTGATCAGGCGGATCAGGACGAACACGGTCGAGAGAGCTCCAAGGGCGATCACGACCAGGCTTTCCGGGACGGTTGCGGGGAGCTCGATGCCGGACTCCCGCAGGACGACGAGCGCCAGGACTGCGAGCCCGATGAAGAACACGAGCTTGCCCAGGGCGCCTGTATGCCAGCCGATCACACTCGTGGTCGGGCCGGGGCCCGAGCCGACGTACCAGTCCGTGAAGGCCGAGATCGCGAGGAGCAGCCCGGCGACCCAGGTGAGCCGGACGCCCAGGCCGGAGAGATCCTCGAAGCTCCGAGCCGGACGGGGCTGAGGCGCGAGCCAATCCTCCTCTTCGGGCGCCGGGGACTGGTAGGGATCGGGGGTTTGCACGGTATCGGGCCAGGGAGACGGGGATCTTGGACTCAGGCCGCAGCCGGTACTCTAAGGGGGTCGGGATGATGCAGGACACCACTACGGTGCGCGTGGCACCAGACGAGTTCGTCGAGTTCCTCGTGACCGGTGCCGCCGTGAAGGGCGAGTTCCACTGCTCCGAGTGCGGCTACGGCGTGACGATCGTGCGAGCCCTGCCCGTCTGTCCGATGTGCCGGGGGACCTCCTGGGAACGGTCGGCCTGGAGCCCCTTCGGCAAGGCGCCGTCGCTGCTCTAGAGACCGAAGACCTTCTGGACCTCGTGCCAGATGGTCAGCATCAGGAAGAGCGCGAGGCCGACGAGGATCGAGAAGGTCAGGACGAAGCGCAGCCTCGCCTGCGATTTCTCCCGCCTGCGCCGTGAGCGTGCGTTCCGGCGGGCACGGTGGTAGTGATAGGCCCGGTCGATCGCTTCCGGGTCGACGGGTGGTGCCTCGGGAGGAGCCACCACGCGGCGGGCTGGCTGAGCCATCCGCTGGAGTCTAGTGCTGGCCGGTCCCGGAGTCTTGGACGATACTTGTGGGCGGGTCGGGTAGATGGCGCGTCCAGATCACCGGGGGGCAGCGCTCGCTGAGGGCGGTCTCGACGCGCTCGTCGAGGCTGGGGTGGCGCTCGGACAGGCCGACAGCCTGTACGAGGCCATGAGGACGGTCGCCGCCGCTGCGGGCCGGGCAGCCGACGCCGCGGTCGTGGTCGTTCGCGTCGTCGACGAGGCCAGGCGCTCGCTGAACGCATGTGCGGTGGCGACCCACTCTGCTGCCGTCGCCGCCGAGCTCGAGGGTAGCCGCCTCCCGCTCGAGGATGTGCCCGAGCACGAGGAGAGCGACCCCGAGCGCCTGCCGCAGCCGGTCAGGCGCGCGGCGCAGCGGGCCCAGACCTCGTCCGTGCTGTTGATCCCGGTTCGGGTCGATGGTCGCGTCGAAGGCAGCGTCGAGCTGATGCGAGAGGGCGCGGACTTCGACGAAGGAGAGCGGCGCCTTGCTCGACTGGCGGCCGGACAGGCGGCACTCGTGATCCGCGCCTTCCGGAACGGCGTGGACAGCGGCCTCGATCCGGATACCGTGCTGACTCTCGCCGGTGAGGCACTGGTCGCCGGTTCGGGCGATTCGCGCACCGCCGATCAGATCGTGCGCCTCGCGTCCGACGCCACGGGGGCGCTCGCGTCCCTGCTCTGGAGCCGTGGGCCCGAGCCGGGCCTCGAGCTCGTGGCATCCGTCGGCAGCCTCGGCGATAGCCCGCTCGAGTCTGCCCGCGCCGCCGCCGAACGGGCCCTCTTCGGCCGGCAAGGCGCCGCCGTCGAGAGCGTCGTGGGTCTGCCCGGTGCGGCCACGCGGTCGGCGACCCTCCAGCTCGGCCAGCCGCCGATCGGTGCGCTGCAGCTCCTCTTCGGATCCGACGGCGAGCCGAGTGACGGCGATCTGGCGACGCTTGCCACGTTCGGCGTCCGTGCGGCTCACGCCTTGCGCACGAGCATGCACGCACGAACGGTCGAGCTCGAGCTCGAGCGGAGCCGCGCGCTGCTCGCCATCGTCGGACAGGCGATCTCGCAGCTCTCGCTCGCCCATACGCTCCAAACCGCGGTGGCACGCGTCGGCGAG
Organism: Actinomycetota bacterium; assembly: GCA_005885245.1. Classification (GTDB taxonomy): domain Bacteria; phylum Actinomycetota; class Thermoleophilia; order Gaiellales; family Gaiellaceae; genus 3-1-20CM-4-69-9. The sequence goes on from VAWR01000145.1 coordinate 17,104, forward strand.
CTGTTCGACGCGGAGCGCCTCGCGGTCTATCTGCGCGAGGAAGATCGCCTCCTGCCGGCGGCGGGCCTCGGCCTGGCAGGCCCGCACGAACGTCTTGCCGACCGGCTGCTCGAGCTGACTCTCGGTCCGTTCCGTTCTCGCGGGATGCTCGTCGTGGAGGACGTTGCCAACGATCCGCGCCTCGGCGGAGTCGCCGACGCGGCCTCGGAAGCGGGAATCGAGGCCGTGATCGCCGTGCCGCTGCTCGCCCAGGGCGATGTCATCGGGCTGCTCGGCGTCTTCCCGGCGAGGGGCCGCGTCCTCACGGAGAACGAGTCGGCGCTGCTCTCCGCGCTCGCGGCGCAGCTCGCTGTCGCCGTGCAGAACGCACAGCTGCACGAGCACGCGAAGCTCCTCGGCGAAGAACGCGAGCAGGCACTCCAGGCGGAGCGGGCGGCCTCGAGACAGGTACGCGCGCTCTACGAGATCTCGCGCTCGTTCGCGCAGAGCCTGTCGCTCGAGGCGACGCTCGATGCGCTGGCGAGCACAGTCGTGGACGTCCTCGACGTCGACATCGCGCTCATCGGCCTGCCCGACGACCGACGCGAATGGCTCGTTCCGCGTGCGCTGAAGATCGCTGAACCGCGCGTCGAGGAGTCGGCACGGTCGATCCTCACCCACCCGTGGCCCTTCGGTGCGCATCCGCTGCAGCGCCTGTTCCGGCTCGGCGAGCCTTTGACCCTCACGCCGGGGGCCCTGAGGGAGATCGGTCTTCCCGCCTCGGCACTCGTTCCGTTCCTCGAGCACGGTTGGACCGGAGCCGCAGTGCCGATCGCCACGACCGCAGAGGTGCTGGCGTCGCTGACGATTCTCTCCATGCAACCGGGATCGCCGGTCACCCGTGAGGTGATCGAGCAGGCGAAGGCGATCGCGGGCCAGGCCGCGCTCGCGATCGACAACGCGCGCCTCTACCAGCAGCAGAAGCAGTTCTCGGACACGATGCAGCGCTCGCTGCTGCCCCATTCGGTCCCGAAGCTGCAGGGTCTCGAACTCGGGGACGCCTATGAGTCGTCGGCGCGTGTGGAGGTCGGCGGCGACATCTACGACTTCATGGAGCTCGGCGACGGCCGGCTCGCTGTCGCGCTCGGAGACGTCACGGGGCACGGGATCGAGGCTGCGGCCGACATGGCGATGGCGAAGTTCGTCTTCCGGTCGCTGGCCCGCGAGCATCCGGAGCCGGCAGATTTCCTTCAATCCGCCAACGAGGTCGTCGTCGGCGAGATCGCGCCCGGGAAGTTCATCACGCTTGCCTATCTCGTCATGGACGGACGCGGAGGCGAGGTCGCGGCGGCCGGTGCGGGCCATCCGGCTCCGCGGATCGTGGCGACCGACGGAACGGTGACCGGGCTCGACGTGCGTGGCCTCGTGCTCGGCATCGAACCGGCCCAGGAGTACGACGAAGTGCGAACGACGTTGCAGGTCGGCGACGCCGTGGTGCTGTACACGGACGGCGTCACCGAGGCGCGCCGCGACAGCGAGCTGTACGGGGTCGAGCGGCTCGACCGGGTGCTCTCGGCCCAGCGACAGCTCTCACCCGGCGACCTCGCGCGGGTCGTCCTCGACGACTGCCGCTCCTTCGCGCGCGGCGAGCTCGCAGACGACTGCGCCGTCGTCGTCGTCAAGCGGACCGATTGATCCACCTTCGACGGTTGGACGGCGAATTCGCCCGCGTCGGGCACCGAGGTGCGTCCGCGCTCGCGCCGGAGAACACGCTGCGCGCTCTGGAGCTCGCAGTCGAGCTCGGCTGCGACATGCTCGAGTTCGACGTCCTCGACCTCCAGGACGGGACGCTCGTGCTCGCGCATTCGAACGATCTCCACGAGGTCAGCCATGGCGCTGCACGCGGCACGGTTCGGCGACGCACGCTCGAAAGCCTGCGCAGGTGCGCGCCGGATCTCCCGACATTCGACGAGGCTCTTGCGTTCTGCGCCGAGCGGCTGCCGGGCATCGGCCTGCAGATCGACCTCAAGCGCCGCGGCGTGGAGTCGGGTGTCGTGGAGGCGTTACGCCGGCACGACCTGCTCGATCGCTCCTGGGTGAGCGGTTTCGACGCGCAGGCGCTCCGCCTCCTCGCGGAGCTCGAGCCTGGCCTACCCCGATCCTTCACGCTCCCGCGCGACCGCTTCGGGATCTCGAAGCGCGGGCCCGTGGCCCCACTGATCCGGGGCGCCCTCGCTTCGATCGGCTCCTCGCTGCCCCGGCGCTTGCCGGTGCTGCTCGCCCGGGCCCGCGCGGTCGCCGCGACCCTCCACTACTCGGTCGCCTCGAAGGCCGCGATCGAGCGCGCACACGAGCTCGACGCGGCCGTCTACGTGTGGACCGTGGACGACCCGAGGCTGGCGGAACGGCTCGTTCGCGACGGAGCCGATGGCATCATCACCAACGATCCGCGGATCTTTACGATGTTGAAGGCGTGAAGCGGCTCTCACTCGCGGTCCTGTTGTCGGCCGGGCTACTCGCAGTCGGAGGGCTCGCATCCGGTCCGGCTGCGGCGGACGAGCCGGCGGCGATACCGCTCGGAGTCACGATCGGCGGCCTCGACGTCGGTGGGCTGACGACCGATGCCGCCACCGCAGCCGTCCAGCAGGCATTCCAGGCCCCGCTCGTGCTGCACCTCGGCACGACAGAGATCTCCGTCACGCCGGACGTGCTCGGCGCCGTTCCGGTCATCGACAAGGCGGTCGAGCGGGCGCTCGTTGCCGCGCCCGGAAGCGCCGTCTCGCTGGGCGTGACGGTGAACGGCGGCACCGCCGACTTCGTCGCGAAGCTCGCGCAGCGATTCGACCGGCCGGCCGCAGACGCAAAGCTCTCGCTGCGCCAGCTGCGTCCCTTGCTCTCCGCCGATCGAGCCGGACGCAAGCTCGATCAGCGCGGGGCGATCCACGACATCAACGTCGAGCTCGCGGCCATGGTGCGCGATCCGATCACGCTCGTCCAGCGTCGCGTCCGGCCGAAGATCACGCGACGCAACTTCGGCCCCGTGATCGTCATCAGGCGCCAGTCGAACCGGCTGTTCCTCTACGAGGGAACGCGCTATCGGCGCTTCTTCGCCGTCGCAACCGGACAGAGCCAGTATCCGACACCTCTCGGCCGCTTCAGGATCGTCGTCAAGTGGAGGAATCCCTGGTGGTATCCGCCCAGCTCACCCTGGGCGCAGGGACAGAAGCCGATCCCTCCGGGCCCTGAGAATCCGCTCGGCACGAGGTGGATGGGCCTCTCGGCGCCGGGCGTTGGCATCCACGGCACGCCGTCCGACGCCTCGATCGGCTACTCCGTCTCGCACGGCTGCATCCGCATGCACATCGCGGAGGCCGAGTGGCTCTTCAATCACGTTGACGTCGGCACGACAGTGTTCATCGTCGCGGCCTGATGGCGCGTCCGGCCAGGCTCGCCGCACAGGGCCTAGCGTTGGCCGTCGTCCTCGGTTTGCTCGCGCTGCTCGTCTGGCGGGTTGCCCACGACAGCAACAAGGGTGTGTCGCAGGCGCTCAAGGATGGTCAACATCCAACCGCGCCGGCGTTCGACCTGCGGCGGCTCGACGGCCGGGGAAGCATCGATCTCGCCGCGGTGCGCGGCAAGAAGCCGATCGTGCTCGACTTCTGGGCTTCCTGGTGCGTGCCTTGCATCCACGAGTCGAAACGGCTCGAGGCCGCGCGTAGGCGTTACGGCGACCGCGTCGACTTCATCGGCGTCGATACGAAGGACTTCTCCGGCGACGCACGGCAGTGGCAGCACAAGCACGGAATCACGTATCCGAGCGTCCACGACGGCAGCGGCAACGTGCTGGCGAAGTGGGGAGGCCTGCCCATCCCGCGGATCTTTTTCGTCGCGCGCAGCGGCAAGGTCGTGGGCGAGCTCGTCGTCGAAGAGGATTTGCCGCGTTACCTCCAGCAGATCGCGTCGTCGTGAGACGGCTCGCGTTGTTGCTGATGGCTGCGCTCCTCGTCGTCCCGAGCGCTCGTGCCGACGATCGGCAGCCCACGTTGGCCGAGCTCGAAGGTGAGGTCATGTGTCCGGTCTGCGGGACGACCCTCGATCAGTCCAGCTCTCCGGCAGCTCAGCAGATCAAGCGCTTGATCGCCGCGCGAATCGCGGCAGGTGACACCAAGGGCCAGATCAAGGCTCGCCTCGTCTCGGAGTACGGCCAGGCGATCCTCGCAGCGCCGGAGCACAAGGGTTTCGGGCTACTCGCGTGGTGGTTGCCGATCGCAGGAATCGTCGCGGCGGCGGCGGTCGTCGGGGCAGGTGCCTGGCGCTGGTCGCGAGCGCGCGAGCGCGAACCGGACGGCCCGCAGCTCGATCCGGTCCTCGAGCGCCGGATCGACGATGAGCTCGCGCATTGGGACACCTGATCGCCAAGATCCCGGTCGCCTTCGCGGCGGGGTTGCTCTCGGTTGTCACACCGTGCGTGTTGCCGCTGGTGCCCGGCTATCTCTCCGCGGTGTCGGCTGTCGATCCGAGCCGGTTCGGGGAACCTCGCGCCGCTCGCCGTGTCGTTCTGGCGAGCCTGCCGTTCATCCTTGGCTTCACCGTCGTGTTCGTCGTTCTCGGCGCTGCGGCGGCGGCGATCGGAGGCGTCGTCAACCCCGACCGGCAGCTCGAGATCGCCGGCCTCGTCCTCGTCGTGCTCGGGCTCGCCTTCATGGGCCTGCTGCCCTGGCCCGAGCGGGTCGTTGCGCCCGGGCTTCTGACGGGAGCACGCCGGCACGGATCGAGCATGCTGCTCGGGGGTGCCTTCGCGGTCTGTGCGGCGCCGTGTATCGGCACGGTGCTCGCCGGCATCCTCGTCCTCGCCGCGGATTCGCGAACGGTCGTGCGCGGGTCGCTGCTGCTCGTCGCCTACTCCGCGGGGCTCGGCTTCGCGTTTCTGCTTGCGGGAATCGCGTTTGCTCGGGCGATGGCCGTCTTCCGCTGGGTGCGCGACCACTACGTCGTGATCCAGCGGACCAGCGGCGTGGTCCTCGTCTCACTGGGCCTGCTCCTCTTCTTCCACCGCGATTGGTGGCTGCGTGTGGCGCTGAACCACGTGCTGGACGCGATCGGTCTGGGCAGCCTCTAGACCAGCGGAGGCGGCAGGTCGAGCGAGCCCTGCTTGCGCAGCTCGCCGAGCTGCTCGAGCAGCGGCTCGAGCGGCAGGCCGCGATGGGCGGGAGCGAACGGCGTCAAGCGGCGCACGGCCTTCGCCAGCTGGCGCTCCGTGCCGATGCGCCGCCCTCGGCCGGCCTGGTACCACGCGACCGCGACGTGCACGAGACCCTGGAAGAAGTCGCGCTCGTCGGCCGGGGCTGCGCGCCAGGCAGCTTCGAGCTCTTCGTGCGCGGCGAAGTACTCGCCTGCACGGATCAGCTCGACCCCCGTTTCAAGGCGTCGACTCGTCGACGCCGCAGAGAGGCCGTGCGGGCTCGGCCCGTGCGGCCGTCTTGATCCGAATCTTGGCTCGACCACGGCCTAAGTATCAGAGCCGCTACGTTCAACGCGGACTCGAATCTCTCCGTCTTCCACCTGAACGTCGTAGGTCTGCAGTTGAATCGCGAGGTCGAACTCGTTCTGACCGGTGCGCACGTCGTATTGCCAGCCGTGCCAGGGACAGGTGAGGACACACCCCTCCAGCCTGCCTTCGCCGAGCGGTCCCTGGAGGTGCATGCAGCGCGGCTGGACCGCGTAGAAGCCGCCGTTGCAATGGGCCAGCGCGATCTCTGCCTCTCCGGCCTTGACAGCACGGATGGTCCCGGGCGGAAGGTCCTCGACCCGCGCCACGGTGACGAAGCCGCCTTCCACCCGCTCGACCCTACCAAGGGCTTGAGCAGGCACGGCCGAGCGCGATACCCTCCAGCGGTGGCGACGATCCTGCTTTGTGGGGTCGATGTCTACTTTCGGGGCAAGCTCGAAGCCTTGCTCCCTGGGCATCATTTCGTCACGACCGACAGCGCGGACTGGCCGGATCTCGTCATCGCAGACATCAGCCGCGTCGACCCGATCGACGTCGCCGATTCGTATCCGGAGATACCGATCCTCGGGTTCGGCGGTCATGCCGACACCGCAGGATTGCGCCGCGCGCACGAGGCCGGTTTCGACCAGGTGCTGGTGAAGAACGCCCTGCAGGAGCGCGCTGCTCAGGTCGTCGAAGAGCTGACCGGCTGAGTAGAGTGATTCGGCCTTGACCTACATCATCGCCGAGCCCTGCATCGACATCAAAGACCTGTCCTGCGTGGACGTCTGTCCGGTGGACTGCATCCACCAGGGCGAGCGCATCCTGGTGATCGACCCCGAGGAATGCATCGACTGTTTCGCGCCGACGGAACAGCTCATCACGTCCTGGGGTCTCCGCTCGTTCGAGGAGCTCGAGAACTCCTGGTGTCACGTGCTGACGGACAGCGGCTTCAAGCCGGCGATCGTCAAGCGCTTCCGGCGGAAGCCGCTCGTGAGCCTCGAGCTTGCGCCCGCGTTCGAGGAGCGCGATCGCTATGGCGGCATGCGCCTCACCACGCGTAACAGATCGAGCTTCAGGCGCGTCGTACGCGCCACACCAACGCACAGTTGGGTGCTCGAGGACGGAGAGCGGACCGATGCGCTTTCCGTCGGTCAATTCATCCCGTCGATGCGGGTTCTGCCGAAACGTGATTCCGAGAGCCATCGGCTGGGCGTCTTGCACGGGCTCATCTTCGGGGACGGTAGTTGGAACAAACAGGAGATCCGCTCCGGTGAACACCTCCATTACGTCCAGCTCTACGGCTCGAGAGTCGCGAGGTACCGCGATTTCTTCGATCAGGTCAACTTCTCGCCCTGCCTCGACGTGCAGCCCGGCTATGCCGGAACCGGAGTCGTTCGGGCGCCGCTCAACCTGAAGCGCGCTCTCCCCGAAGACGGTGACCCCGAGTACCTCGCAGGCTTCATCGACGGTTGGCTTGCCGCCGACGGGGATCCGGTCAAGGCCGGTTCCTGGCGCCTCCGGTCGACCGACCACGCAGCGCTCGACTGGCTCGAACGCGCCGCTCTGGTCGCCGGCTACGTCGTGGTCGGCTCGGGGCAGGAAGGCAGTGTCGAGACGAATTTCGGTGTTCGCAGCAGACCGATCCGCTGGCTGTACCTGGCCACTCGCGAGGTCTTCTGGCGCGTCATGCGTGTCGAGGGTGAAGAGGCCGACGAGGCGGAAACTTTCTGCGCCGTCGTTCCCGGCACGCATGCGTTCACGCTCGCCGGCGGGATCTACACTTTGAACTGCGGGGCGTGCGAACCGGAGTGTCCGGTCGAGGCGATCTTCCCGGAGGACGCGCTGCCCGACAAGTGGCAGCCGTTCGTGAAGATCAACTACGCCTACGGCGAAGGCTTCGACGTGGTGAACAAGCTCGTCGACGAGTACGCGGACGAACACGACGTCCAGAACCCACCCCTGGAGTAACCCACGCGAAAGCGGGTATCGGACCAGCGTAGTCCAGGAAAGGGGTTGGAAATGCCTCGGCAAGCATGGAGCGCCAAGCGCGAACGCCAGTACGAGCACGTCAAGGAGTCCGAGAAGAAGGAGGGCCGCTCGACGAAGCGCGCCAAGGAGATCGCGGCGCGCACGGTCAACAAGGAGCGAGCGAGGTCCGGCGAGACGAAGGGCCGTGCGTCGAGGACCTCGACGCGCGACATGTCGTCGGGCCGCCGCGGCGGCCTCCGCTCCGGGACGCGGCGACCGAAGGGCCGCACGAAGGAGCAGCTGTACAACGAAGCAAAGCGGCTGAACGTCCCGGGCCGGTCTCAGATGAACAAGCAGCAGCTACAGCGTGCGGTCGACTCCCGCAAGCGGTAGACAGGTACGGGGTAGGTACGCTGGCGGCGTGAGGCCCAAGACGCTGGATCACGTCGCCTTCTGGGTCGCCGACCGCGAGCCGATCGTCGAGCTGCTGACGAAGCACGTCGGGATGCACGTGATCGATGAGCAGGATGCGTTCACGCTCGTAGGCTCCGACGCCCGTCGCGGCAAGCTGACGCTCTTCACGGCCGAGGGGCCGCGCCAGCAAGGCGCCTTCAAGCACGTTGCGCTTCGAGTCTCGGATCTCGACCGGGCGAAGGAGGACTTGCCCGACGGCGAGCTCGAGGTCGGCGAGGGCGTGCGCGTGCAGCTCGTCGAGGCGCCCACCGACGTCGACTATGACCTCGATCACGTCGCCCTCTACTCGGCCGACCCCCAGCACACTGCGCATGAATACACCGAGCTCGGGTTCAACTCCGCGGAGCCGTCGAGCGACGGCCATCCGCGTGTCGAGATCGGTGGCGCCTACGTCGAATTCCATCCCGGCGACCCCGGGGATGCGGAGAAGCCGCTGCTGAACCACGTCGCCGTCCTCGTGGACGAGGTCGATCCGGTGATCGAGGAAGCCGAGCAGCGGGAGATCGTCGACAACGTGGTCGACGCGGCGAACACGCGCGCTGTCTTCGTGTGGGGGCCGGAGCGCGTGCGCATCGAGTACGTCGAGCACAAGCCGGGATTCGCGCTGACGTAACACTCAGTATCGCGGGGGCCGGCATGGCGGGCCTGTGCGCCGCCGTCCGTGCGCGCGAGCTCGGTGCGGCGCCGGTCGTCTACGAGAAGGGAACGAGAGCCGGCGGCTCGATGCTGCTCTCGAGTTGCGTCGTCTGGCGCTTCCGCGAGTGGGACGACTTCCGCGCGGAATGTCCGACCGGTGACGAGCGCCTACAGCGAGTGGTCTGGGAGCGTCTCGACGACGGGATCGCCTGGCTCGAGTCGCTCGGTGCGCCGGTCGTCGAGCGCGAAACCGGGAATCCGCGCACGGTCGGCAAGCGGTTCGGTCCGGGGGGCCTGACGGACACATTGGTGCGCGGCGCGGACGACGTCCACCTGCGCGAAGCAGCGGTCGAGCCGCAGATTCTCGCCACCGGTGGCTTCCAGGGGAACGAGGGGCTCGTGGCTGAACATGTCCGCCCTGCGAGGCCCTTACGGTTGCGCGCAAACCAGTGGAGCAACGGCGACGGTCTGCGCCTCGCTCGCGAGCAGGGCGCGGAGCTCTCGGCCGGAATGGGTGAGTTCTACGGACGGAACATGCCGGATGCAGACTTCTCTGAAGCTGACTTCGTGCCGGCCGCGCAGCTCTACGGGCGCTTCGCGCGTGTGTACAACGAACGCGGCGAAGAGTTCTTCGAGGGAGACGTGTCCTGGTCCGAGAACGATCTCGTGCAGGCAACGGCCAAGCAGCCCGGCGCGAAGGCGTGGTACGTCCTCGACGACTCGGCCCTCGCTCAGCGCGTGCGCGACCGCCGGGTCGTGGACATCGTCGCGCTGGCGTCGACGCGGGTCGATCCGGCCGACCTGCCCTTCGCTGCACCGGCCGGCGCGCGAGTAGCCGTCAGAGTCTCACCGGGGATCACGCACACGATCGGCGGTCTGCGCATCGACGAGCACGCGCGGGTCGTCGGGGCGGACGGGCTCTATGCCGCCGGCGCCGACGCGGGCGGGATCTCGACGGGTGGGTACGCGAGCGGTCTCGCGGCGGCGCTGGTCTTCGGCCGTCTGGCGGCGGAGAGTGCGCTAGACCGCCTGTAGGTATACGCAGATGCGTGGGTCGTTCGGCAGCGGCGAGGGCGCGACCTTGATCACCTGCGCCTCCTGGTCGTCGACCTGAACGGTCGAGCCAACCGCAGGCGCCTCGCCGTCAGCCTCGCGCAGCTCGTAGCCGCTCGGCTTCCAGACGAAGAGCAGATGCTTCCCGTTCATCGGCGGGATCCTAATTGGGCATGTCCGGTGCCAGGCACGTGACGTGGCTCATCGAGCGGTGGCGTATGGGGGCAAGACGACGCGGACGGTCGTGCCGCTGCCTTCCCCCTGGTCGACCGTCAGGACGCCGTTCAGCGTTCGCGCCCGCTCCTCGAGCTCGTCGAGGCTACGTCGACGACGCTCGCCGGGCGCATCGTCGGTGATCGCCGTCTCGATGCCGCCGTCCTCCGTCTCCCGCATCGTGATCATCAGCAGTCCCGGGGGTCCGCGACGGACGGCCTGGTCGAGCGCCTCGCGAATGATCTGGTACACGGCCGCCTGCGTCTTCCCCGCGAGCAAATCCGCCGCGTCCACGTCGAGCTCGACACGGACGCGGTGCGCCAACGCGATCTGATCCGTCAGAGCTCGTACCGCCGGCGCGAAACCCTGATCGCGCAGCACGACGGGTTCGAGATTGAAAGAGAGGTTGCGCAGCTGGCCGATCGTCGCGCGATGACGCACGAGCGCGCGGCCGATGATTTCCTGCGCCTCCTCACCGCGACCCTCGCTGATCGAGTTCAGTCCGGCATCGAGCAGCAAAGCGACTCCGGACAAGGACTGGACCGCGCCGTCGTGCAGCTCGTTGGCGAGCCGTCGTCGCTCGTCCTGCTCCGCGGTGAGCAGCTGATCCGAAAGGCGCGACCGTTCGGCCTCACGCACGCGGGCGTCCTCGAGGAGCTGTGCGTTCTCGTGTTCGCGCGTGGCGAAGTCGGCGAGAACAGTTGCGCGCACGAGGTCGTCGCGGTCGAACGGCCGATCCCGCGTGAGCCGAAGCGCGCCGACCTCCTCGTCATGGGCTCTCAGCGGGATGACGATCGCGTTCTCCGCCGGGGCGCGCTGCGGCCGCTCGCTTGCCTTCAGCAGTCGGGCCCGTGCCTCGAAGAGTCGCTCTGCCTCCTGGCGCGTGCGCTCGAGCACATCCGCGTCGCCGGCGATCGACCCCATCGTCTCGACGAGCGATTCGAGGAAGCGCGCCTCGCTGGTGAGCTCCTGCTCCGCCGCTTCGTGCCGGCGGCGCTCGCTCACGATGAGATACGCAGCCGCCACCCCGGCCAGCGCGATCGCCAGCGCCAGGCCCACGAGTGCCAACGTGTGGCTTCCCGCGGCCAGCGCCACAACGGCCAGCACTGCTGCTGCCGCAAACGCCAGGACGAGCAGTCCGGCTCTAGTGGCCGAGTCGATCTTCCGAGATATGCCTCGACCGGTCATTTCAGACGGTCGCACGGGCTAAGCCCGTGCGACCTGACGACGACACCGCAAGCGGTGTCTCAGTCGATGATCGCTTCGCGAAGCGCAATCGCAACCGCTTGCGTCCGCGTATCCGCCTCGAGCTTGGCGAGGATGTGGCGGACATGGCTCTTCACGGTTTCCTGGCTGATGAAGAGCTTCGCAGCGACGTCCTGGTTCGACATCCCGTCCGCGAGCAGCTGGAGGATCTCGCGTTCGCGGCCGGTGAGCATCTCGTCCTTGTCCTTGCCGGTCAGGAACGCAGGCATCAGCGCCGGATCGACGTAGCCCTCGCCGCCGGCCACCTTCTCGATTGCGCGCAGCAGCGTCTGGTGCGGCGCTTCCTTGAGGATGTAGCCCTTCGCTCCCGATTCGAGCCCGCGACCGAGCAACGACCGCTCGCTGTAGGCGGTGAAGATGAGCACCGCGGACTCGGGAACCTTGTCCGTCAGGATCTTCGTAGCCTCGAGCCCGTCCATTCCCGGCATGCGCACGTCCATGATCACGACGTTCGGCTTGCGACGCTCGGCGAGCGCCACGGCGCTGGCGCCGTCGGATGCCTCGCCGATCACGCGGATGTGCGGCGCGCGCGAGAGCGAGAGCCGCAGCCCTTCGCGCACGACCTCATGGTCGTCGACGATCAGGCAGGTGATCTCTGAGGGGGTGGACACCAGCCCGAGGATGATATTCCGCCGAGGCGTCGGCATCGCCGGCGCGGCGGAGAGGCCGGACGGGCTTTTGCCCGATGAGTCGGTCAGAGCGTCAGCGAAAGCTGCTCGGGCTCGGGCGGGGGAGCCAGCTTGAGCTTGCGCCGGTCCCGGATCCCGAATTCCCGGGCCAGAGCCGAAACCTCGGCCCTGAGGGGCTTCGTCTCACCGGCCCCGAGATAGGCCTTGCCCTCGTAGAGCCGTTCGTAGAGCGGGAGCTGCTCGGGCCAGTCCTCGGCCAGGTGCTCGAGGAAGTGCTCCCGCGTCCCGGGGCGCAGGAAGAGGAGATTGGCCCAGATTCCGGTGGCCCCTGCCTCGCGGGCGGCCAGGACGACCTCCCGCAGCTGTTCGGGCCGGTCCGAGATGCCTGGCAGGATCGGCGCCATCCCGACGCGCGCCTGCACGCCGGCGTCGACGAGGGTCTTGACCGCCTTCAGCCGTTGCCTCGGATGCGCCGTCGACGGTTCCGTCCGCTTCCAGACGTCCTCGTCCAGTGTCGGAATGGAGAAGGTCACGCCCACCTCGGCGCGTCGCGCCGCGTCGACGAGCACGTCGAGGTCGCGAACGATCATGGGACCGCGTGTGATGATCCCGAACGGATTCGACGCGTCGCGCAAGATTTCGAGACAGCCGCGCGTCAGCTTGTATCTCCCCTCGGCCGGCTGATAGGGATCGGTCGCCGCGCCGACGACGACGAGCTCGTGCTCCCAGGAACCACGGGCGAGTTCCTTCCGGAGGACTGCGGCGACGTTCGTCTTCACGCGGATCGAGGTTCCGTAGCGATCGTCGAAGGGCCGGTCCGAGCGATGCTCGAAATGTCTGACGTAACAGAAGGTGCACCGATGGACGCAGCCCATGTACGGGTTGAGCGACCACTTGAAGCCCATCCCCTTGACCGGGTTCAGGGCGCTCTTGCAGGGCTCTTCGCGATACTCGATCCGCATTGGCCTCTGCAGGCAGTATAGAACAGACGTTCGTACAGCTCGAGGACGGTATTCACCGCCTGACACTGCCGCTTCCGACCGGGCCGAAGCACGTCCACTGCTATCTCGCGGGTCGAACGCTCTTCGACACCGGCCTCGGACTTGGAGAGGCGCCCTGGGGCGAGGC
>VAWR01000150.1 GCA_005885245.1 Actinomycetota bacterium
CGGCGGCCTTCTGCAGCTCCGCGATTGGATCGGCTTGTGCAAGCTTCACCGGCTTGAACGGCTGTACGACGATGCTGTTCTCCGCCCCTTGCCAGCGCATGCGTAGTCGCTGGGGCTCCGATCGCGGGAACACGAGCACCTCAGCGATGACCCGCTGGTAGAAGCGGCGCCGATCCTCCACGTCGAACTCCTCCAGGGTCATCTTCCGGCTCCCGACCGGCTCCGGGCGAGGGACGTCCCGGAGAGCACGCCGTGCCGTCTCGACGGCCTCCTTACGGGTACGCAACCCGGCAATGAAGTCCGACACGCCGAGCACCTGCTGCAGTTCGATGTTGTCTCGGTACTCGGCAAGAGCCGCTTTCGCGTCCTCGACAGAGGCGAGCGCGTCGGCGTAGCGGTTGTCGCCCTCAATGACAGCGGCTACCTGTGGCGCCCGTTGCGCGACGGCGAGGTCTAGCTGATATAGGACGGCGGGTTCAACCTTGGCGACCGACATCGACGTCCCACCGCAGCCCGAGGTGCAGGCGTACGTCATCTTGTCGCGTGCCTTTCCGTACGCGCAGACGTGCATCGTTCCTCCGCAGATTCCGCAGCGGACGATCCCCTTCAGGTACGTCTTCGCGGCGAGGCCGTTATGCGTCGGCGCATGTCCTTTGACGGCGTTCGCCGCCTCCCACTCTGCCTCGGTTACGAGCGGCTGATGCGACTTCGGGATGACCCTCGGATTTCCCTTCTTCGCCGGGTCGGGGATCCGCTGCTCACCAACGTAGGCGCGGTTCATGACAACGCGCCGGACTCCGGAGCGTGTCAGCACGCCGTCTACCCTGCGCGCGATATCCGAGAACCCCACCCCCTCGGCCCGCAAACGGAAGATTTCGCGCACACTATCGGCGCCCCTGTTCGGCTGCAGCCGTCCATCGTCGTCGCGGTCGTAGCCGAACGGAGCGGGTGCGCCGTACACGCCGCGAGCAACCGCACGCTCCTTACCCGCCATCCGGGACTCACGATTCCGCTCGCGCTGAGCCTGCGCGATGGCGGACTGGATGTGAAAGATCATCCGCGTATCGGCGTTCAAATTCGCGGAGTCGTAGCCGGACGCTGTTGCGATCAGCCGGCCGCCCGCCGCAACGATCCGGTCGTGTGCCAGAGCATTCTCGACCATGTCTCGACCGAAGCGATCGACGTAGCGGACGATCACACCCTCCGACTCGCCCGCCTCGACCCTGTGGATCAGGCGGCCCAACTCGCGGGCGTCCGCTGCGAGACTTCCGGAGACATCCAGCTCCTCGACCACCTCGTCCACCTCCTCGCCAGCCTGCTCCGCCCACGCACGGGCGGCAGCCTCCTGCTCCTCGCTCGACGCGAAGGACTCTCCGCCGCGACCTCCGACCTCGCTTACTCGGCAGTAGATGTCAAAGCCCATTCATTCCTCTTTCGCGTCGCAGTTACGGCCCCTGTCCAGAGCATAGCCTAAGAATCTTCTGTTTGTACTGGCCTGAGAGCAAGCGTCTCACAACGGTGACCTAGTTCATGCGGTCGAGGCGGGCGCGCTAAGGCGAGACGACGTCGTGCAGTTGGGCGACGTGCTCATAGATACAGCCGAGGGACGGCAGTCGGACGAGGACATCACGATCTTCGACTCAACTGGCCTGGCGATCCAAGATCTCGCAATTGCGCTCGCGGCGATGGAGCGTGCCGACGATCTGGACGTACCGCAGCTCGACTTCTAATCGAGCGACTCCAGGGCTGAGGCGCAATAGTGGCAAGGAACGCTGGACAGCCTTCGCCCGCCCTACAAGAATGCGCGTTAGCCAATCCGGGGGGCGCAGGGCGGACAAGCTCCTTGCGCTCTCGAAGCGGCAAGGGTGAGACATGCGGGCGGAACGGAGGAAGCGGATGCGTTTGGTCAGGCTCCTATCACTTACGGCTTTCGTGGCGACACTGATCGGGGGGACGGCAGCAACGTCACTCGCCGACGGTCCTTATGCGGTCAACTGACCCTGCGGGCACACAAGGCCATTGAGTTCGATCCCGGGTTTCTGGTCGATGCTGAGCCTTGTTTCGTGACGACCGCAGACGTCACGGAGGTCTTCAACGTGGAGGCTCATGTCCTCGCCGCCGGCATCGACGACCAGGGCAACCTGGTTCCGCCGCTACACGTCGAGCAGACGAGGGAGGAATCGCTCCTGGTCGTCCCACGGGATTCGACCCTTCCTACCTACACGGGTCACTCTACGGCGCACGTCACCAACCTCGAGAACAGCCCGAACGCTGTCTCCACGAACACGATCACCCTGCGCGGGACGGACGGCTCGCACCTGCTCTCCCACGAGAACGTGCACATCCTGGTCAAGGCAAACGGGATCGACCTGTTCGTCGATAACGCGCACGCGAGTTGCTAGCAAGAAGCCAGCGACGACGATCACGACACGAACGGCGGGCATCCACCGCTTTTTTCGAGCTGACGCGCGCGGCTTAAACCAGCGGTCGACGGCCCGAGAGGATCCCTTCCGGTTGCGGCTTGCTCTACCTCACCCGGGCAGTTGACCGATGAAGTCGGTGCCGCCCCAGGAAGCCGGATCGATGTCTGCGATCGACTCCGAGAACGTCCAGTGGTGTCCGCCGAGATCCTCGGCGTTGTATTGCCGTTCGCCGTAGGGATAGTCCATCGGCGGCCGCAGGATGCGAGCACCCCACTTCACGGCCTGCTCGTGATGGCGATCCGCGTCGTCGACACGCACGAGCACCGCGTGCGTCAGCGCATCTCCCCGGTCACCTTCGATCTCACCACCCCGCTCCATCACGATTAAGGCGCCGTCTCCGAAGACCAGTTGCGCGCGGTGGTCGCCGATCCGTAGGCGTTGCGTAAACCCGAAGGCATTGCACAGCCAGGCACTCGCCTCCGCCACGTCGTCGTAGGCGAGCTCGGGAATCACTGACGTGGCCGGAACAGACCGATTCTGGATCACGCCGACCTCCTGCGTTCGTCCATCTCTGCGAGTGTACGGCGGTGGCTCGACTGGAAGTCGTCCCCTTCTCGGACGAGCACCTGGACGAGGCAGCCCGCCTTCTCGCGGCCCGGCACGCCCGCCAGCGGGAGGCGGAGCCGCTCTTGCCCAAATGCTTCGAGGCGCACGACGCCGCGCACGCGGAGGTGACCGCGTCGTGGCACGCCGAGGGCGCGTCTGGCGCGGCGGCCTTTCGAGCTGGTCGGCTGGTTGGGTATCTCATCGGTGCGCCGCGTGACACTGACGTCTGGGGAGAGAACATCTGGGTCGACCTGGCCGGACACGCAGTCGACGAGGCGGAAGACGTGCGCGACCTCTATGCGACGGCGGCGGCACGCTGGTTCGACGAGGAGCGACGACGCCACTATGCACTCGTCCCGGCCACCGACCCGGGACTGATGGATGCGTGGTTTCGACTGGGCTTCGGTCACCAGCAAGGACACGGAGTGCGCGAAGTTCCGGCACACATCGACGTCCGCATTCCCGAGGGCTACGAGATTCGCGAGCCGCGGGAGGAGGACATCGAGGAACTCCTCCCCATCGACCTCGCATTGTCGGCGCACCAGCGTAGCTCGCCCGTGTTCTCGACTCGGCCCCTCCCGACCGCCGACGAGATCCGATTGGAGTGGCGCAAGACCCTTGCAGGCAGCGAGGAAAAGATCCTGCTCGGCTGGCTCGACGGCACGCCCGTTGCCTGCTGGTCGGTGTGTGCCGCCGAGCTCTCGAGGCACTACAGCGGCCTCGGGCTACCCGAACGCGCGTGTTATCTCGCCTTCGCCTCGACGCTCCCCGTGGCCCGCGGCTCCGGAATCGGCGTGGCCGTCACCGATGCTTCCCTCGCCGCCGCTGCAGAGGACGGCTACACGGCAATGGTCACGGACTGGCGCGTCACCAACCTCCTTGCCTCCCGTTTCTGGCCAAGGCGAGACTTTCGCCCGGTGTTCTACCGGCTCTACCGATCGATCCCCTGAGACAGCGAGCTCAGCCGGACACCAGCAAACGTGCAGGCGAGAACAGCTCCAGCAGAGGGTCCTCCCGTCCGAGCACTGCCCCGGCGATGAGCTCGCCGCACATGAAGCCCAGGACGTTTCCATGGCCCGAGTAGCCGGCCGCGACCCAGGTTCCGGGACGGCCCGGAACCGCACCCACGAGCGGCAAGAGATCCTGGGTGAGTCCGAAGATCCCCGCCCAGCGGTGCGTGACCTGCGGCATCCGGCCGAGAAGCTCCACCAAGAAGGCGTCGAGTGCCTCCTGGATCGGCTCGGTCGTGGTCTCCTCGTCAGTCATCTCCGTGAGGATCGAGAAGTCGCGGAAGCCGCCGAGGACGATGCGCCCGTCGCTCAGCTGCTGCCAGTAGTCGAAGCCGTGACGTGCGTAATGCGGACACTCGAAGAGACGCTCGTCGAGCGGTTCGGTCGTCAGCACCTGTCCGCGCGCCGGCCAGACTGCGTCGTCGAGCTCGGCCAGTAATCCGCGGCCGGACCCGTCGGTTGCGATGACGACCTGCTCGGCCTCGAGGGCGTCCAGCGACTCAATGCGGCAGTTTTGCTGAAAGGCGACTCCTTCCGCCGCGGCGAGCCTCGCAAGACCCCGCACGAACCGAGCGGGCTGCAGCGCGCCGTCGGACCGATGGAAGATCGCGCCGCGGAATTCCGGACGCAGATGCGGCAGCTCGTCGCGCCACTCCGCCGCGAAACCGTCCTCGCGCAACGCCTCGTACTCGGCCAGGATCTCGGCACGTTCCTCGTCATCGGCCGCGAGGCGTAGGCTGCCGGTGCGGCGGAACGCCTCGCCGGCCATTGATTCGAGTCGATCGAGCGCGGCCTCGGTACGCCGCCACAGCTCTTGTGCGGCATCGGCACCATAGGTTTCTCGCGCGACGTCATACCTCGCGGCACCGCCACGCAGCGCGAACCCTCCGTTGCGGCCACTCGCCCCCTCTGCGATGCCGCGGGCGTCGTGCACACGCACGCGCAGGCCGCCGCGAGCGAGCGCGAGCGCGGCCGAGCAGCCGGTGATCCCGGCGCCGATGACCGCGACGTCGGCGGAGTCGGTCGCCGCGACCTCGAGCTCGGGGGGTGGCTCAGCCAGCCAGAACGGAGTCGTCTCCACGGTGCGATGCTATTGGAGCGCACGGAACTCGTTCCCGCCGCTCGCACTCTGACAGCGCGCCTGATCAGGAACTCGAGGGCTCGATCATGGTCAGCGCGCGATAGAAGCCGTCGCCCTCCGCGGCAAGGCCTGCAAGCTCCAGCTCGGCAAGCGCCGCGGCGACCTGATGGGCCCCCAGACCACTGGCGCGGATGAGCTCGTCGACACTCGCTGGTAAGCGCTCGAGCAGCGATGTCGCAACCTCGGTGACCTGCTGCCGGACGCGTTCAGGCGCGGCGACGCCAAGCGATTCGAGCACGTCTGCGGCCTCTGTGAGGGGCGTCGCGCCCAGCCGGAGTAGTTCGTTCGTCCCCGCAGAGAGCGCACTGGTGATCTCACCGGGTACTGCGAACACCTCTCTGCCCTCCTCGAGAGCGAAGTCCGCCGTGATCAAGGCGCCGCTTCGCCTCCTGGCCTCCACGACGATCGTGGCGACGCAGAGCCCGGCGATGATTCGGTTGCGCGCCGGGAACCGCCACGGCGCCGGCTCCACGCCCGGCTCGTACTCCGAGACGATCAGCGAGCGCTCGGTGATCGCAGCGGCAAGGCCCGCGTGGCCGGCTGGGTAGTCGCGGTCGATGCCACAGCCGAGGACGGCGACAGTGTGGCCGTCCGTCTCGAGCGCGCCCCGATGCGCCTCCCCGTCGATGCCGCGCGCCAGACCGCTGACCACGACGAGCCCGGCGGCTGCAAGTTCCCGGCCGAGCATCCGCGCGACCTGTCCTCCGTACGTCGAGCAAGCTCGCGCGCCGACGATCGCGACCGCCGGCTGTGCAAGCAGCTCCGGATCGCCGGCGCCGCGAAGGTAAAGGCGCGAAGGCGGACCGTGAACCGCTCGCAACAGGGGCGGCAGATCTCGTCTGCGCAAGAACTTCACGGGGTCGCGAGCTCGGACGGCGCGCGATACGCAAGCGCTTCGGCGACGTGTTCGGGGAGCACCGCGTCCGAGTCGGCCAGTGCGGCAATCGTCCGTGCCACCCCCGCCACCTTCGCTCGGCCACGACCCGACAACGGCAACCGCTCGACCGCGCGCGTCAGCAACTCGTCGGCGCCCGGCGTCCGACCCGGCCGGGCTTCGGCAAGCCTGATGCGGGCCGCGACCACGCGAACACGAACGGATTCCGACACCTCGCCGGGACCGCCCTGGAGATCGACTGCCCGTGCGCGCGGCACCGTCACGACCAGGTCGAAGCGGTCGAGCAACGCGCGCGAGAGCTTGTCGCGGTAGCGGGCGAGCCGCTGCGCCGAACAGGAACACTGCGCGCCGGGGTCTCCACGAGCACCGCAAGGACACAAATTCATCGTTCCGACCAGCTGGAACCGCGCCGGGAAGCGAACGCTCCCGACAGCGCGGGCGACGATCAGCTCGCCGTCCTCCAACGGTTGGCGCAGGGCCTCCAGGGCAGCGCGCTGGAATTCCGCCAGCTCGTCCAGCAGCAGGACGCCGCGATGCGCGAGGCTGGCCTCGCCAGGGCGTAGCCGTGGCCCGCCGCCGACGATCGCAGCTGTCGATGCGCTGTGATGCGGCGCGCGGAATGGCGGGTAGCCGACCAGCGGATGATCCGGATCGACGAGACCGGCCACGGAGTGGATCCGGGTCACCTCGAGCGCCTGCTCTTCTTCGAGCGGCGGCAGGATGCCCGGTAGGCGTCGGGCGAGCATCGTCTTGCCTGTGCCGGGCGGTCCGCCGAGCAGCAGGTTGTGCTGCCCTGCGGCGGCGAGCTCGAGGGCGCGGCGCGCGCGTTCCTGTCCGCGCACATCGGCGAGATCGAGCGGACGGCGGCGCGGCTTGCCGTTACCGATGATGTAATCCGGAGGCTCGAGCTCGCCGCGCAGATAGGCAGCCGCGTCCGCAAGATGACGCACGCCGACGGGCTCGACTCCCGCGAGCGCGGCCTCGGCGCACGCGTCGTAGGGGCAGATGATGCGCTCCAGACCCGAGCGGCGGGCCCCCTCGGCGACGGCCAGCACGCCGCCGACGCGGCGCAGGCGGCCGTCGAGGGCGAGCTCTCCGCACGACGCATGCTCCGCGAGACGTTCCCGCGGCAGCTGGTGCGACGCGGCGAGGAGCGAGAGGGCGATCGGCAGGTCGAAGCCGGAGCCCTCCTTCTTCAGCTCTGCCGGGGCCAGATTGACCGTGATCCGGCTACCGGGCCATTGCAGCTCGGCGGACAGGATCCCGCTTCGGACCCGTTGCCTTGCCTCCTGGCAGGCGCGGTCGGCGAGCCCGACGATCGTCAGCGACGGCGTCTTGCTGCCCTGAATGTGCGCCTCCACCTCGACACGACGCGGCTCGAGGCCGACGAGGGCAAAGGTGACCGCGCGCGCGAGCACCACTCGAACCTACGCGTGATCGTGTGACGCGCCTGTGTCGATTCGGCGCCGCTTGCGGTGCCAACAAAGAAATCTTGGCTAACGATGCTCCGCGCCTTACAAGACGCGGGAAACGAGCACATCTTCGAAGAACTCTCCCGCCCGCCGTCCGGTGCGGCGGTTCACGTGGCGGCGCAGTCGTTCTTCGAGGCGCAGACCTGCCCGCTCGAGGATCTCGGGATAGAGATTCCGACGGTCGTTGACGACGATCAGAATCGGCGCGCCCTTGCGAAGCGCCGGGCGGGCGTTGAGCAGCGTCGCCACGATCCCGTCCGCGTAGTCCGCCAGCGCCGCCCGGGAAGTTCCGGCGGCTGCAGCCCCCACCTCGAGCTCACGCCGGTCGTCGAGGCGGAGCAGCTCATACGCGTAGCGATGCTGCTCGTGGTAATCGATCAGCCCCGGATAGGGCGGAGAGGTCAGCACGCCGTCGTAGCGGCCCGGCAGCTTCTCCTTCCGGATGTCGCCGTGGATGACGGTCGCGCTTCGCGAGCGTGCGCGTACGCGCGCGAATGCCTTTAGTCGCGCGAGCGTGTCGAGTGTGTAGCGACGAAGAAACTGCGAGGCGGTCTCGACGGGACGGCACTCGCGACGGTGCTTGTGGCACCAGTAGGGGTCGAGCCGAGGCTCGCGCGGAAAGTCGAGGTCGAAGTGCGTTGTCCGGCGGGCAGAGCGAGCGGCTCGCGTGAGGACCACCCGTAGGACGTCGGCGTGCTCGAAATCCTCCACGAGCGCGCGGAAGCCGAGCAATTCCCGCGCAGCCTCCGGAGCGAACCAGCGACGGACATAAGCGGACGGCCGCTCGCGCGTCGTCTCGCCGATTCGCGCGTGCACGGCGCGCAGCTCCTGCTCGAGCACGAACGGGTTGTATGCCCGGGTCTTGACGTCAATCAGCAGGCAGTTGAAGGCTGCGACGTCGACGCCGGTCGCATCGAGCCCGCTCTCGAGCGCTTGCACGAGCGTCGTTCCCGAGCCGGCGAAGGGATCGAGGACATGCTGACCGGGCCGGAAGTAGCGCGACAGCAGCACCTCGACGAGCTGAGGGATGAACTTGCCCAGGTATGGATGCAGCCGATGCACATGCCTCGTGCGCTCACGCTCGGGGAGATCCCGCTCCGACCAGGAGAGGGCAAGGTCGATGTCGGCGTAGAGGGCGTCCTGAGTCGGGGCCACCCGCGCCAGTTCGACGTGGAGCTCAGAAAGCCTCGGCCAGGCGCTCCAGCCTGCCGTTCCGAAGGGCGATGACGTCGAAGGTGACCTCGAGGCCTTCCGTCTCGGGATGCCGTTCCAGCCAGGCGTCGGCCGCCCAGCGGAGCCGCCGCTGCTTCTCCTCGTCGACCATCTCGAGGGGATCGCCGAAATGATCGCCGACCTTCTCCTTCACTTCGCAGAAAACGAGCCGCCGGCCGCGTCGCACGACGATGTCGAGCTCGTACCCGGCCACCCAGGCGTTTCTGGCGAGGATGCGATAACCACGCAGGCGGTACCAGAGCACCGCCCGCCGCTCCGCTCCGACTCCTCTACGAGGCACACGTCCAGGCTAGACGCAGCTTCCACACGCGAGCGTCAGGGAACTCGCACGATTGTCAGGAGACGTTGCTCCTTCGCATCGACCACCGCGAGCGCTCTTCCGCCCGAGCCGTAGCGCACGACGAGGCGAGCGTCGGGAGTCAGCCGAAGCTTCATCCCACCGACGTCGAGCTTGTTCCAGCTCTTCGGGAGGTCGATGCAAACGGCGTGCGCGTTCCGCGTGTCGAGCGCGTGCACGAACGGGTGCTCACCGCCGGCGTAGAGCGTGT
>VAWR01000151.1 GCA_005885245.1 Actinomycetota bacterium
CATCGCCGCCGCGGAGACCGTAGCTTGCATTTGGCGGCGCACTCCGTCCTAGAGGCCGGTGTCAGACACCGCTACGGTGGCCTCACGACTCCGTGACGAAAGTCACCGCGGCGAGACGAGGCGAGCTCGCCCTCCGCTCAACGGCGCCCGAAAGACCGGTGTCAGACACCATCGCCCCTCTGTCACGACTGTCTGACGAATGTGTACCGGCGCGGGCCGTGCGGTGCCGGACTCGCGGTCCTTACGCTGCGTACGCGAACGGGTGCTGGAAGACGTCGAGCGCCTTCTCTGCAGGTGCGGCCAGCTCGAAGGACACGCCGGAGCGGCTGTCCTCGACAGCGACCGTCAACGCGTTCGTAAGACGGCTCCAGAGGAGCGAGACCTCGATGCCGTCGGCCGAGCGATGATGGAGCTCTGTATAGGTCGAATCCGTCATATCCTCACCGTCGCAGGTGGAAGGTTGCCGCGACACCGGGCCAGCACGTGTCTTGCAATACGGTCAACCCCCGCTCTAATCCGGGGCTAATCCCTACTTACTCCCGCGGCAGCTGGACGCCCAGCAGCGTCAGACCTACGAGCAAGAGGACGAACGCGGCCGTCGCGGCGATCAGAAGCCTGGGATGGCGCGCCTGGCGCAGCGATTGCCAGCCGACGCGGCTCCAGAAGACAACGAGGCCCGCCGCGGCTGCCAGCCCGACCACGAGCACCGGCGCGAGCAGAATGGCCCGCCCGAATGAAAGGTCTGTCACCCAGACCGTGACGACCACGAGCGTCGTGACTGCGACCGAGGCGACTGCCACTCGAGGGCTCACGATGCAAACCTAGCGCGGAGCTATATTCGGACGGTGGCAGAGGCCAACTACCTGTCCGGAGAAGACTACGTCGTCGAGTTTCTCGGGTACCGCTTCGGCTTCAACTCCTCCGACTTCGAGCAGCGGGTGACCGCCGCCGCTGTGAAGCTCGGGCTCGTCAGCGACAACGAGCTGGACGAAGACGAGACTGCCGACCTCGTCGAGCTCGTCGAACGCGACGGGATCGACGAGCCGCGCAGCGGGCTCGGCCGCTATCTCGTGCGCCACTGGGAGCGAGTATCGCTCGTGAGCGGGGAGTCTCTCGTCTACTGGCTCAAGAAGCTCGTGTTCCGCGGTGCCTGGCTCGACCATCGTGTGAAGGAGGGGCTCCTCGAGGTGGCCTGGGACGAAGACGTTGCCGACTTCGGCTACCGCGATCCGAACGGAGACCGCACGCTCCTCGAGCTCGCTCCCGTGCCCTCCTGGCACGAGCTGCAGTTCAGGCGTTGATCCGAGCCGGCCTGATCGCCGCCTACCTCGCGGCGCTGCTTGCCGTCGACACTCAGGTGGACCTGCACGGCCAGCTGCTGCTCGGCGCTCTGACCTGGCTCGTCCTCGTCATCGCCGCGCGGCCGCTGCCCCCGGAGCGCCGGGCGCAGGTCGCCGTCGTCCTCTGCGCGGCGACGGTGGCCGAGCTGACGGGCTCGATCCTCTGGGGCGTGTACTCGTATCGCCTGCACAACCTGCCCACGTTCGTCCCGCCCGCGCACGGGCTCGTGTTCATGGCCGGCCTCTCCCTGAGCGAAGCGCTGCGCAGACATGCGCGCGCGCTCGTTCTCGTCGCGGCGACTATTGCCGCGGTCTGGGGCGTGCTGGGACTCGTGTTGCTGCCTCGACTCGACGCCGCCGGTGCGCTCGGGGTCCCGCTTCTCCTGGCCTTCCTCTGGCGCTCGCGCGCGCGAGCGGCCTATGCGGGTGTGTTCCTCGTGGTGGCCGGGTTGGAGCTGTACGGGACCGCGATCGGCACCTGGCGCTGGGCGGAGAAGCTGCCGGGCCTCGGGATCCCGGACGGGAACCCACCGAGCGGCGTCGCGTCCGGCTATGTCTGGTTCGACGTGATGGCTCTCCTCCTCGCCCCCCGCTTGCTCGCGATGGTTCAACGCACGTGGCCATTACGGCGCCGTCCCGTGCCTGGCACGGAACAGGCCTAGAACAGCCACGTACGTGGGGGAGAGGGCTCGCGGGAGAACCGAGTTCCCCCGCGAGACCCTTCGGAGGATGTGAGCTGCGGCCCCTCACGATCCTCCTGAGACTCAGAATCGAGGCGGAAAGCCGTTTCCGCACTCCCCCGGGTGGGTGAAGTGAAGCGTCTGGATGAACCACCCGAAGGGGGAGGAATCAACCGCTCTGGGTCAACCATGCTCCTTCACGTACCACCTGTCCTCAAAGCTCTGTTCTGCGGCAGAGCGAGCCCCGACCACTGCGGCCCGGGGCGGACATTTCCCAGGGCCGGGACCTATGCGGCGGATCCCGGCCCCTTCTTTTCCGGTAGGGCGAAACCCGGGCGGCGGGTTTCGTCCGCTGGTCCGAGCGAAATCTGTCTGATGGCGCCAACGGGCACGATCAACAGCTCGGGGTCGTCGGCCTCTTGGCGGTGCACGGCGAGCGTCAGAAACCCGTAACCGGGTTCGCCGGAGAGCGAGCGCAGCATCAGCCGCTGTCCGTCGCCGAGCTCGACCTCGACATGGGTTCGCTCCGCGGTGTGGCTGACCGTGTACCGCTCGATCGCCTGCAGGACGCGCGCGACGAAGTCGTCCAGCGACGGTTCCGCAGCGCCGGGAACCCAGAGATCCGGACTCAAAACAGCTTGGTGTCTTCCGAGGCCGCGCCGAACTGCTCGCGACCGAGCTCGGTGATGACCCGCCCCCGCGGCGTTCGTTGGATGAACCCGAGCTGAAGGAGATACGGCTCGTAGACGTCCTCGATCGTGTCGGGTTCCTCGCCGAGCGCGACGGCGAGCGTCGACAGCCCGACCGGACCGCCGCCGAACTTCCGGAGGATCGCGCCGAGGAGATCGCGGTCCATGCGCTCGAGGCCATGGCCGTCGACCTCGAGCAACTGCAGCGCCTCGCTCGCGACGTCCGGTGTGATCACCCCGTCGTGCTTCACCTGTGCGACGTCGCGGACTCGCTTCAGGATGCGATTCGCGATCCGAGGCGTGCCGCGCGAGCGCCGTGCGATCTCGTCGGCGGCGTCCTCCGCGATCTCGACGTCGAGGATGCGGGCAGAGCGGCGCACGATCTTCCCGAGCTCCTGAGGCTCGTAGTAGTCGAGCCGGAAGGTCATGCCGAAGCGGTCGCGCAGCGGCGTCGTCAGCAACCCGGTGCGAGTGGTCGCGCCGATCAGCGTGAACGGCGGCAGCTCGAGGGTGAGCGTCCGCGCCGCGGCGCCCTGCCCGACGACGATATCGAGCCGAAAGTCCTCGAGCGCCGGATAGAGGATCTCCTCGATCGCCCGGTTGAGGCGGTGGATCTCGTCGACGAACAGCACGTCATGTCGCTCGAGACCGGTGAGGATCGCCGCCATGTCCCCCTTGCGCTCGAGTGCCGGCCCGGCGATGCAGCGGATCCCCACGCCGAGCTCCTCTCGAACGATGTACGCGAGGCTCGTCTTGCCGAGGCCCGGCGGGCCGACGAGGAGCACATGGTCGAGGGCCTCGTCGCGAGCTTTCGTGGCGTCGAGCGAGATCGCAAGCTGCTCCTTGATCCGCTGTTGACCGACGAACTCGCCCAGGCGACGAGGTCGCAGCGACTGCTCGAGGTCCTCTTCCTCGGGGGAAACCGCCGGCGCCAGAAGTTGTGTCGTTGTCGGCACTAGGCAGCCTTTAGCGCTTGCCGCACGCGTTCCTCCGGGGAGAGCTCAGGATCGACCCTGGCAAGCGCCAGCTCCGCCTCTCCGACCGAGTAGCCCAGCTCGACGAGCGCGTCGCGCGCGACCAGGTGGGGTTGCGTGCCCCCGGCCGAGGAGATGGGCACCGGTGCGTCACCGATCTTCTCCTTCAGCTCGAGCACGATTCGCTCCGCGGTCTTCTTGCCGATCCCGGGAATGGCCTGGAAGCGCGCCGTGTCTCCGAGCACGATCGCACGGCGCAACTCGGCCGCAGGGGAGCCGGACACGATCGCCAGCGCGACCTTGGGGCCGACACCGTTCACCGAGAGCAGCTGCAGGAACAGCTCTCGTTCAGCGGCTTCGGCGAACCCGTACAACTGCAGCGCGTCCTCGCGGACATGCAGATAGGTGTGCAGCGCTACCTCGTCGGCGCCGTCCGCCTTCCGAACGGCCGAAGGCGTCGCAGCGACGAGATAGCCGACGCCGCCGACGTCGATGACGAGACCCTCCGGCGTGTTCGCGACCGGACGGCCGCGCAGCCGCGCGATCAACCGGCGATCCTCAGCAGCGGCGGTGCGAGCGCGTGGCAGATCGCGACCGCCAACGCGTCTGCGGCGTGCGTCGGCGTCGGCTCCTCCTGCATGCCCAGGATCGCCTTCACCATCTTCTGTACCTGCTGCTTCTCGGCGCGGCCGTAGCCGCACACCACCTGCTTCACGCGCGCCGGGGGATACTCAGCGCACTCGACCCCGGCGTTCGCGGCCGCGACCATGACGGCTCCGCGCGCCTGTCCGACGGAGAGTGCGGTGCGGGCGTCGGCGCCGACGAACGACTCCTCGAGCACGACGGCATCGGGGCGATGCTCCACGACGAGGGCCGCCACGGCGTCGAAGATCGTCTTCAGCCGGGCCTCCGGACGCTCCGCCGCGGACGTTCTCCACCACCCGTGGTCGATGGCCCTGAGGCGCCCGTCGCTTTGGTGGACGATGCCGTATCCGCAAGAAGCCGTCCCGGGATCGATGCCGATGACCTTCACGGTCAGAGGTTAGGCAGTGAGCCGGATGTTCCTGTGTGTCCGTTGCTTGCGATCCAAGGAGGTAGTCGAACGGGCTGCCGGGCAAGCCCGCCAGCCCTCTTCTGCGGCGCCGCAAGACGGCGCCTGGCCGGACGTATCCTTCCCCGCAATGCCCGAGGACATCTGGCTCACCCTCCCGGACGGGAGTGAGCACGAGCTGAAGGAAAGCGTGACGATCGGACGTGATCCCGCGAACGATCTGACCTTCTCGTCTCCGACGGTAAGCCGCGAGCACGCGGGCGTCACCTGCCGGGACGGGCGCTGGTATCTGGAGGATCGAGGTAGCTACAACGGCACGTTTCTGAACGGGACGCGTTTGCAACCCGGCGTACCGCTACCACTGCGTCATGCCGATCGGATCGGGATCGGCTCCGAGACCGTCCTGTTCTCCTGGCCCGCGCAACTCCAGGATCCAGACATGACGGAGACGGCCCAGGAGCTGCCGACGGCGAACCCCGCACAACTGTCGTCGTTCCAACGCCAGGTCGTGCAGTGCCTCTGCGGGCCGTGGCTCGCCGGCGCGAGCCTCGACAGGCTCCCGTCCAACGAGCAGATCGCTGCGGAGCTCGGCACGCCGGGAGCGACGGGGACCGTGAAGGCGGCACTCAGGCGCATCTACGCGAAGGCAGGACTCTCTGATCAGCCGGCGCATGCCAAGCGGCGTGCACTCTGCCGGGTTGCGCGGCAACGCGGCTGGGTCTAGAACGCTGATGTGATCGTGCTTGCCGCGAGCCTCACGGGGTCGCGGTCGTCGTATCCGCCGCCGTCGTAGGAGTTGTGTCGCTCGTCGTCGGCGGCGGCGGCGAAGGCAATGGAGCGGTCGTCGGCGGTGCGCTCGTCGAGGTCCGTCTGGTCGCCGAGGAAGATGTCGTCCTCGCCTGCGACGACGTCGTGGAGCGCGTGGACGGCGTCGTCGACGTCGCGTGCGACGTGGCTCCACGAGTCGTAGGTGTTGACTGTGTGATCACGGGAGAACCAGGTGGAGAAGAGGAGCGCTCTCTCACCAGCAAGACGGCTGCCGCGAGGCCGGCTACGGCGAGAAGCAGAATCGAGAAGCCCGCCACGAATGGCACGCGCATGCGGCTGCTCCAGCGCCGAGGTGTTGCTGAGAAAACGCGCGTCTTGGCATCCGGAGGGAGGTCCGGGGGCGCGTCGAAAGTCAGAAGCTCGACGAGCGCGCCGCCGGACCCAGGTCGTGACTCTGGTTGTTTGGCGAGCGCGCTCATCGCGAGCTGCGCGAGTGCCGGCGGTACGTCGGGACGAATCGTCGAAAGTGGAGCGGGCTCTGCCGTCCGATGCATCGCCGCGAGCTTCGTCGGATTGCGTGCCTCGAACGGCAGTCGACCTGCCAGCATGCGATAGAGCACGACGCCGAACGAGTAGACGTCGCTGGCTGGCGTCGCGGCTTCCCCAGAGGCCTGTTCGGGCGACATGTAGGCGGCCGTGCCGAGCACCGTTCCCGCCTCCGTCAACGTGTCCGCATCGCTCAGCTGCGCGATCCCGAAATCGGCGATCTTCGCCCGCCCCTCGGCATCGAACAGCACGTTGCCCGGCTTCAGGTCGCGGTGAACAACGCCGCGGTCGTGAGCATGTGCGAGCCCGGAGGCGATGTCCGCAGCGATCCGTTGGACCTCGGGATCCGAAGGCCGGGCCCCTGCGGCGAGACGGTCCTCGAGGGAGCCGCCGGGGAGATACTCGAAGACCATGTACGGCCGACCGCCCTCCTCGCCGTAGTCGAAGAGGCGCACGATGTTCGGGTCTGCAAGCCCGGCAGCGGCCTGCGCTTCCCGTTCGAACCGGGACCGATCGGCCTCGGGAGCGAGTAGCTTCACGACGACCTGCCGGTCCAGCTCCGGATCCAGCGCAGACCAGACCTCGGCCATCACGGTGGCGCTCAGTGCTTCCTGGAGACGGTAGCGCCCCGCTATCACTCGCGCTGTCACTCAGGTGGTCATGCCCAGGCGAGGGCGATGCGACACCGCAAGTACGATGGTTTACGAGACCTCGGATGGGGCGAGGACCGCGACGAGGAGGTCGATATGACGGACGAACGGAAGCCTGAGCAGACGACAGAGGAAGAGCTCGCGGACCGGGACGACGGCCCGCTCGACAAACCTCCGAGGGGCCCGCACGGCAAGCCGCGTATCCCTCAACTCGAGCCTCTGCCAGGACCGATCGAGATCGCGCCGGTCCCCCGCGGCGACCAGGAGATACCCCCGGACTAGATCGTGCTTCGAGCGCTGCTAGGCGACCGCTTCGAGCACGCGCTCCGGGATGTCGAAGTTCGCGTAGACGTCCTGAACGTCATCGTTTTCCTCGAGTTGGTCGATCAGGCGTAGGAGCTTCTTCGCAGCGGACTCGTCTGCGACCTCGACCGTCGTCTTCGGAATCATCGCGAGCTCCGCGGACTCGAGCGTGAAGCCGCCGGCTTCGAGCGCCTCGCGCACTGTCCTCAGCGCCTCGGGCGCCGAGACGACCTCGTACGTCGAGCCGTCGAGTGAAACGTCGTCCGCCCCGCCCTCGGCGGCGGCAAGCGTCAGCTCGTCCTCGTCGACGCCGTCCGCCGGAACGAGCACGACGCCGCGCCGCTCGAACAACCAGGCGACCGCGCCGGAAGTGCCGAGATTGCCGTCATGCTTGTCGAAGGCATGCCGGACCTCGGAGGCGGTGCGGTTGCGGTTGTCGGTCAGAGCCTCGACGATGACGGCCACCCCACTTGGCCCGTAGCCCTCGTAGACGACGGTCTCGAAGGCCTGCGCGTCCGAATCAGCACCCGAGCCGCGCGCGATCGCGCGCTCGATGTTGTCCTTCGGCATCGAATACGAACGAGCCTTCTCGACCGCGTTCTGCAGCGCCAGGTTGGCGGCAGGATCCGCCCCCCCTTCCTTCGCCGCGACGATGATCGCGCGTGACAGCTTCGAGAACAGCTTTCCACGCTTCGCATCGGCTGCGCCCTTCTTGTGCTTGATCGAGGACCACTTGCTATGCCCGGACACTCGTCGCCTCCCGCACCGCACTGAGGAACAACTCGTGCACGCGCGTATCCTCCGTCAACTCGGGGTGGAACGACGCCACGAGGATGCGACCGTCGCGCACCAGCACCGGCTCGCCCCCGTGCTCCGCGAGCACCTCGACGTCCTCCCCCATGGCACGGACCCGCGGCGCCCGGATGAAGACGCCGCGCAGCGGCTCGGCCTCCCCTTCGAGCCGAAGATCCGCTTCGAAGCTTGCGACCTGGCGGCCGTAGGCGTTCCGGTCGACCTCGAGGTCGACGAGGCCGAGATGGTCGCGATCGAGGACGATCATCCCCGCGCAGGTGCCGAGAATGGGACGCTCGAACTGGCGAATCGCTTCGTCGAGGCCGTAGAGCCGCATCAGACGCATGAACGTGGTGGACTCGCCGCCGGGGACGACCAGCCCGTCCAGTCCGGCGAGCTCCTCCGGCTTCCGAACCTCCACGGCGTCCGCGCCGAGGCGACGCAGCATCGCCGCGTGCTCGCGAAAGTTGCCCTGCAGAGCCAGAACACCGACCTTCATGCTTCGATTCTAGAGTCGGGCTACAGGAGCTCGGCGGCCGGGATCACGGTCCGCCGGCGGCGCGCGAGCAGGAGCGCGATCCCGACCAGGACGGACCCGGCGGCGGCAAACACGAGCGGCCCCGCCCACTGATGGCGCGCATCGCCTCCGTACTCGCCGTCGAAAGAGATCCCAAATGGAAACAGGAAGTAGAACGGGAAGAACAACACCGCGTTGATGTCGGACCACTTGTCCGCGTAATGAGCGGCCGTCTGGAGAATGCCCCAGGCGCCGAGAACGACCCAACTCGAGCGCGAGAGCCGGTCGCCGACGGCTACATAGATCAGTCCCGCAATCCCGATCAGGAACCAGTCGAGGTCGCCGTCGTGGAAGAACCACAGCAGCCCGCCGCCGATCGTGAGCCCCGCGACGACGTGTACCCAGAAGGCACGCACCTGCGAGTCACCGGAATCCAGGCCTCTCGCGACGAGCAGGAGGATCAACCCGACCGCGATGGTCACGATCGCCGACCAGTCGCCTCCGTTCGAGATCAGATCCGTCGCGAAGTACCAGCCGGCAGCCGCGATCACGAGGACGAGCAGCGGAAACCCGAACATGCGCAGAGCGAAGGCCGCAGCGATCGCAGTGAGAAGCTCGAGGACGAGCAACCAGAAATGGAAGCCTCGGAAGCCGGGCGAATCGACGTGAGGGAGCCAGCCGAACCAATCCAGAAGCGCGCCGAAGAGGACGACGAACGCAGCGACGGAGCTGAGCGCTAGGAGACCGGCTGTCACGAAATGGCCGCGCCTGCGAAACGCGAACGCCGACAAGCCCACTGCCGCGAAGACAAGCAACGCCCAGAGAACGAATCCCCCGGCACCGTGTTCCGAGGAC
>VAWR01000207.1:0-929 GCA_005885245.1 Actinomycetota bacterium
CGAGTCGCTAGCCACGTGGCTCGTCACTGCCGCCTCGAAGAGGACTCCGCCGTGATCCTGATCTGTGGCATCGCGTCCGAGTCTCCCGTCCGCGCGGCGATCGCCGCCGCGGAACGGACGGGAGTGCCACACGTCGTGCTTGATCAGCGGAACTCCGAGCCGTACGAGATCTCGGTCGACTGGCTCGCCGGTCGGCCCGCAGGCATGTTAAGAGTGGACGGCGAAGCCTTCGAGCTCGAGTCCTTTAGCGGCGTATACGCGCGCCTACTGGAAGGCGACCTCTTGCCCGAGAACCGCCGCGGAGTCGGCAAGGAGCGGCGCGAACACGCGTGGGCGCTCCAACGCGCACTCGAGGAGTGGCTCGAGGTCACGGACCGCCGCGTTGCGAACCGAACGAGCAGCATGGCGAGCAACGTCTCCAAGCCTTATCAGGCGCAACTAATAGGCAGCTCGGGGCTCGCCACGCCACTGACGCTCGTCACAAATCGACCCGACGAAGCGCGGAAATTCAGCATCTCCAAAGCCACCGTCTTCAAAAGCGTTAGCTCCGTCCGGTCGATCGTCCAGCCCTTGACACCCGAACGAACCGCGCAGCTCGACCGAGTCGATCAACTTCCGACGCAGTTCCAAGAGCGGATCGCAGGCGTTGACGTGCGCGTCCACGTCGTCGGCTCCCGCGTGTTCGCGACAGAGATCGCCAGCGAAGCCGCCGACTACCGCTACGCCAGCCGCGCCGGACTCGACGTCGACATGGCTCCGACGACCGTTCCGAGCTCAGTCGAGCACCGATGCAGAGAACTCGCCTCAACGCTCAAGCTCGAGTTCTGCGGCATCGACCTGAAACGGACACCCGGCGGCTCCTACGTCTGCTTCGAGGCCAACCCGTCACCCGCCTACAACTACTACGAGGAAGCCACCGGCCAGCCGAT
>VAWR01000207.1:955-3378 GCA_005885245.1 Actinomycetota bacterium
TGAGTCAATGGTGCAGGCCGTCGAGAACTGGGCGTTGCTCGACGGGGCCGTGCAAGGCGTGCGGCCAAGCGGCACGCGCGCCGACCTCGATGTAGTCGATCTGGCCGTCGACCGGGTCGAAGCAGACGAACCATTTCCAACCCTCTTCCAAGAGGAGATTGGATCCGTGGTCGGAGTCGTCCTGCCGCAACAAACGATCGAACAGCTGGGCATCTCGCCCGGGGTGCGGTTGCGATGCCGCGCCCGCAAAGCGTCACCGTTCCACATCTTCGCCGACCCCAACGCTGTAACAGTCCTCGAGCGGCCCGCGTAAGAGTCCCAACCGAACCGATATGCGCTCGATAGAGGTCTCGGCGACCGACTTACCGTCTGCGTGACCTCGGCCCAGCGACGCCCAAACCCAGACGGCCTCAAGCGAGGCATGCTCGCGAAGCTCCTCGGGCAGGCCTTCGTTCGAGGTCAGCGACGAACGAGCGACAGCGGACCGTCTAGGGCGGCGCTAACTTGCACGTATTGAGCGCTGAGAATGACAAACCCGATTGGGTGGACGGCGTACTGGCAGAGTACGAGGCCCATCGGTCGGAGTGGTTTCCGAGGCGGAGACTCAACAGCAAACGCTCGCGTTTAGGCGCAACCGCAGTTGGTCTCGTTGTTGCGGGCGCGTTCAATGTCTGGAACAACAAACTTCTTGTCTCCGTCGCATTTCTCGGTCTCGTGCCTTTGCTGTGCCTATTCGTTCTTATCCAGTGGATGGGACGTGCCGTCCGCCCTCGCGATCCGCTTCCTACGGTCATGTCCCGTAGCGTGGTGTAAGTGGGTGTCGGACGGGGCCAGAGTAGGTCCGGCCACCGTGGCGCTCAGACTCGTCGAGTCCTGCGAAGACGACGACGAGAGGAGTCACCACGATGGCCGAGACGAAGAGGATGACGGCTGAGCAGGTCGTCGGCTACCTGCTTGAAGGTGAGGGGCTCGACTTCCTGCGCGAGTCGCTGACCTGGGTTTGCCAGCAGTTGATGGAGGCCGAGGTTTCAGAGTTGATCGGCGCTGAGCGGGGCGTGCGCAGCGAGGAGCGTCTCGCGCACCGCAACGGCTACCGGTCGCGGCCGTGGCAGACGCGCGCGGGCGAGATCGAGTTGGCGATCCCAAAGATCCGGCGTGGCAGCTACTTCCCGAGCTTCCTCGAGCCGCGCCGCCGGTCCGAGCAGGCGCTCGTCTCGGTGGTGCAGGAGGCGTATGTCGCCGGCGTCTCGACGCGGAAGGTCGACCAGGTTGTCGAGTCGCTCGGCCTGCGGGTCTCCAAGAGCGAGGTCTCGCGGATCTGCGCCGGCCTCGACGAGCAGGTCGACGCGTTCCGCAACCGGCCGCTCGAGGGCCGCTACCCGTACCTGTGGCTCGACGCCAAGGTCGAGAAGGTCCGCGACGGGGGCCGCGTCGTCCGCAAGGCGCTCGTGCTCGCCTACGGCGTGCACGAATCCGGCTACCGCGAGGTGATCGCCCTCGACGTCGGCGAAGCCGAGACCGAAGCGTTCTGGCGCAGCTTCCTGCGCTCGCTCGTCGAGCGCGGCCTCTCCGGTGTGCAGCTGGTCATCTCGGACGCGCATGCAGGACTCAAGAAGGCGATCGGCCAGGTGCTCGGCTGCCCTTGGCAGCGTTGCACCGTCCACTGTCTGCGCGAGGCGCTCGGCCACGCTCGCCGCGAGCAGCAACCGATGCTCGCCGCCCTGATCCGCCCGATCTTCAACGCCGACAGCGGAGCCGCGGCGCGCGAGCTGTTCGGCGAGGCGCTCGAGCGGCTACGCAAGCCGTTGCCGAAGATCGCGGCGCTGCTCGAGGAGGCCGAAGAGGACCTGCTCGCCTTCTACGGCTCCCCCGCCGACCACTGGACGAAGCTGCGCTCGACCAACCCGCTCGAGCGCTTCAACCGCGAAGTCGGACGCCGCACCGACGTCGTCGGCATCTTCCCCAACGACCGCGCACTGATCCGGCTCGCCGCCAGCGTCGTCATCGAGCAAAACGACGAATGGCTCGTGGGCCGCCGCTACCTCAGCGCCCACTCGCTGGAGACGGTCCTCGATCAAGAAGAAAAAGCTGACAACGACAGAGAGGAGGCACGCGAACTCACCACGGCCTGAAACGCCAACGATGAAGCCGACGAGTTACACCACCTCCTGGGACTTGACTGTCCGCCGCGGCTTGGCGCCGCGGCATGATGACTTCCCGCGGCTTCTTCTCCTGCCGGTGGGCGGTTTCGGCGAGCGCCGGCGAAGCCGGCACTCGCGGCGTTAGCAGCATGAAAAAACGGGAACGCGAAACCGAGACCCAAACCAAATGGAGGGGTTCAAATGGCTAATGCGCTCAGTGGCAAGAGGGTCGCGTTTCTGGCGACTGACATGGTTGAGCAGGTTGAGTTGACTGGGCCCTGG
>VAWR01000152.1 GCA_005885245.1 Actinomycetota bacterium
CGCATCTGAATTTCCTCGCTTTTTCGGGGGGAGTAACGGCGGCTTACGGGAATGAGTCGTCAGGGACTCCGGAAACTTGCGCCGCGCTCGCCCATTCGAGGGAGTCACTCGGTAGTGCCTGGACAAGCGAATGTCGGCCGGCTCAATGCGAAGAACGACGAATGTTAGGACCGTCCGGTTTGGACAATTGTCCTCGACGACCTGCGTCGCAAGCGGGTGTGAAGTTGAGAAGATCGTGGCGATGGCGAAGCGGGAGAGCATCGCCGAGCGGCTCCGCCGGCTGAGGATCGAACGCGGTCTGTCACAACGAGACCTCTCGTCTCCCGGAGTCTCTTACGCATACATCTCACGGATCGAGGCGGGCGCTCGCACGCCCTCGGTCAAGGCATTGCGACTGCTCGCTGACAAGCTTGGGGTGACGGTGGACCACCTGGAAACGGGAAGACGAACACCGGTCGAACAGGGAGTGGCGCTTGCCGGACTGACCTTTGAATCGCTGAACGCGAGGGAGCTCCGCAGCGTGCAGACGGCAGCTGACAACGCGGCGCGCGACGCAGCCCGGCAAGCGGCCGACAAGGTGCTCGAAGAGAGACGCCAGGCGGAAGTCGCCAAGCTCAAGAGGCGCATCGACGAGTTGGGCGGCTGAACCGCCGATCTGCACGAGCTCTCCTTGGGGCTGAGGGCCCTAGCAAGCACCTCAGCCTCCAAGGAGGCGCGTTGAACAACGAGCTACACCTAGGAAGCGATGATGCGCACCGTCAGACTTCCCGCAGGGAAGCCGCGCAGCTTGCTTTTCAGAGTCGCCGCTGACATCTGATTCCGCCTTTCCGCAGAGGAGGACTACCGCAGGTGATTAGCTTCGGCGCGAAGGGCCTCCCGCGCGATCCCTCGTTTGAAGGTGGCGCTTGACTACGGCTTGTTCCCGACCTACAAGGAGGGTGCTGCGGCTCGGAATTCCAGGTTCACCGAGGAAAGGGGATGACGTGGAGGAGACGCAGCTCAAGGTCCCGGCGCCAAGCGCAGGCGAGGAGGAATACGTGGAGTTCTGGCCCGCCGGAACGCTGGCCAAAGGCCAGTTTGGCTGTGCCGCATGCGGAAATCAGGTGACCGTCCACCAGGTGCTGCCGCGCTGCATGGTCTGCGGCGAGCGGCTCTGGGAACGGGTCGACTGGAGCCCGTTTCGCGCGGGCTGAGAAAGGCCCTCTCAGGGAGAATCAGCGCCGGATCGCGGCAACGGAGAAACGATCGGGGCGATCCACGCTCTAGGTCGCAAGACTCAGAGCTACCCGGTCAAGCACGCGCCGGCCCGTGCCGATGCGTGGGCTGGTGAAAAGGCTGACCAGGCTAGTCGCCTGCGCGGCGGTGGGGATCGTCCTGGGGGTCTCCGTCTACGTGGGGCTCGTGCAGAGCGGGTTGGCTCCCAGCCCGTTCGACCCACTCGTACGTGGAGACATCGCGCTCGCGCGGAGTGCGCGCCCGGGAGTCCGCGTGCTCTTCGTCGGCAATAGCTTCACCTACCGAAACGGGCTGGCAGCGATGGTGCACGACCTGGCCGTTGGCGACAACGGCGGGCCGCAGCTCTTCGCGGTCGAGTACGCGGCTCCTGGCTGGAGCCTGGAGGCGGCGGCCAAAGACAACGGGCTGACTGTGCTGTTGAGAGACGTCCGCTGGAATGTCGTCGTCCTCCAGGAGCAGAGCCAGCTTCTCTCGTTCACACGCGAGCAATGGCAGCGCGAGACTTACCCGTTCGCCAAGGCCTTGCAAGACAAGATCAGCACTGACGGTGCCCGCACGCTCCTCTTCATGACCTGGGGCTACCGGCTCGGTGATCGGCACAACTGGCCCGGCGACACCTTCGTCGGCATGCAGGCACGGCTGGCGCAGGGATACTCCGAGCTCGCCGCCGAGTTGCCGGCGTCAGTGGCGCCGGCCGGGCTCGCGTGGGCGGAGGCGTTGCGGCGGAGACCCGGCCTCGATCTCTGGGATTCGGATGGTCGGCATCCCGACAAGGAGGGCTCGTATCTCGCGGCCTGCGTCTTCTACGCGGACCTCACGGGAAGAGACCCCGCCCGAAGCACGTTCACCGGCGGGCTCCAACCTGCGGATGCGCGCTTCCTCCAACGGGTCGCGGCCGGCGTCGTACGACGCAGCGGATAGCTGGCGAAGCGTCGCTTGTCAGCGATCCCGGGAACTGCGACCCTTCCGACAGGGTCATGAGGGTCACGTTCGGACTTGCCGTGGCCGGCGCCGCGCTCGCCGTACTGGGGTTCCTCGCCGCCGGGTTCGTGGTGCCGAACGCCTCTGCGCACCAGTCACCCTGTCACTCAGCCCACACGTGCCCTTCGGACCATCACACGTACGTGTGGATCGATCCGACGACCGGGCTCGCCTGGGACTGCGCCGAGCCGGGCGCGTCGGAGTACGACCCGTCGATCGACACCGCGACGATCGTCTATCAGGGCCTGACCTATTACTGCCGCGCCGCATCGCCGATCGCGACGACGACTGTTCCCGATGAGTCCACGTCGACCGCAACCACCGCAACCGAGTCGACGTCCACCATCAGCACGGCGACAACGACGAGCACCACGACAACAGCCGTGCCGGACCTCATCCTCCCGGATCCGGCGATCACGCCGGGTGTCGTCAACCGGAAGGTCCGTCAGGCCACGATCAGGCAGACGATCTGCAGGAGCGGCTGGACGAAGACGATCCGTCCCCCGGTCGCCTACACCAGCGCACTGAAGATCAGGCAGATGGTCCTGTATGGCGAGACCGACTCGCCGGCCGACTACGAGGAAGACCACTTGATCCCACTCGAGCTCGGCGGGGCGCCAAGGAATCCGAAGAACCTCTGGCCCGAGCCGCACAGCCAGTCGAGCCGTTCGGACCCGCTCGAGACGAAGCTCAAGCGGGAAGTGTGCAAGCGCATGATCACGCTGGAGGACGCGCGGGCGGCGATTCGCGCTTTCAAGAACCTGCAGGGCTAGGCCTTTGTCACGCTGACGAGCTGGAACTGCTCGTGGTGCCCCTTGACGACACGCTCCATGATCTCCCCGATCCCCGCGACGTAGTACTTCCGCTCCGTCTGCGGCTCGAGCGGGCTGAACTCGCTGGTGACGAGGGCCCGCTCGAAGGTCCCGTACGGCACCTTGACGGTGCCGCTGTAGCCGAGGACGTGGGCTTCGTCGAGAGCTTCGCCGGGCGGGTAGTACTCCTGCCGGTAGCTGTCACCCGGCCGCGGATCGGCGGGCATGATGATTCCGGGCTTGGCGCCGTCGACTCCGGCCCGCCAGGAGTCGCTCGCCTTGGCGAACCGTCCGTGCTTCCGCTCGAACGCGTCCTCACCCATGTACCAGACGTTGCCCTGCTTGTCCTGGGCGTAGAAGTCGAAGGTCCGCTCGATCGACCTGCCGCGCTCGGACACCGTGTCCCGGACGACCGTGCACTTAACGCCCAGAATCTGTTTCGTCTGACCGGTCACGACCTCATCGTCGATCTGCGGAGTCTTTCCGCGCGCGCCCTTGAAGTGGAAAGCCGTGCCCGGCTTCAAGGGCCAGTAACGGTTGTCGACCGCGACGACGAAGTTCGACGGGTCGATCGAGGGGGCGTAGGTTCCGTGAATCGGCGCCAGGTTGGACGGCGATCGCAGTGCTGCGGAGGTCCCGGACTGGCTCTTTGCGCCCCCCGAGCCGCAGCCGCTTCCGAAGACGGGGACGAGCAGGGTGACGGCGACTGTCAAGCACGTCGATGTCGACAGGAGCGTCTTGAGTCGGCCGGGCACGTCGTGTGGGTCTTAACGAGTGCAGATGAGATGAGGATGAGAGTGAAGACCAGGTCGCCGATGTTTGCCCGCTTTGGAGCTCGGATACGCCGGACGAAAGACGAATGGAGGCGCCTAGCGATGAAGATCGACAGAGAGTTGGTTCTCGATGAGCTGAGGAAGCAGGGCCAAAGCGACAAGGTGCAGAAGGCACTCGACGAACTCCCTGCGAAGGTCGATCACGAGCAACACGCAGCCCTGCTGGAGAAGTTCGGGATCGATCCGGGCCAACTCGCCGAGAAGGCAGCGAAGAAGGGTCTAGCGAGCCTCTGACCGACAGCGAGCCCCGAGCGGCTCATCAGGCCGGCAGCTGACGCAGCACGTGTTCGATCTCCTTTGTGTAGACGTCGCTCGAGTACTCGTGCAGCGGATGGGGCGTGAGGAGGTGTTCGCTGATCTCACCTGCGCGTCGCACGTAAATCGTGGGCACGATGGCGCCTCGTTCGTCGACCTCCACGCTGGCCGCGGCTGCGTCGCCGTCGCGCGAGTCGAGGAAGTGCGCGAGCGGCAGCACTCCTCCGTCGACGAGGCCGGTTCTGCCCCTGCCGACGACCCGACAGAGGTAGCCCTTCTGAACCCAGAGCTCGGGTGCCGTGCTCAACTCGTGCAGCAGAAACGAGCCGAGGTCCGCGATCGGCGCCTGCTCGGAGGTGCGGACGTTCAACGTCTCGGCGATGTGCTGCGCCAGGACGCGCGCGTTGTAGCGGAATCCGTTCACAGCAGTCGAGCTCGCGCCGGCCCCCCGCTTCGCCAAGCCCTTCGCACCCTGCGACGCGTTGCCGGCGAAGTACACGCCCGGAAGCGAGACGCTTTCCCAGAACGGAGTCAGCGCAGGAACGCGCCCGTCGTTGACCGTGACGAGTCCGATTCGCGGTAGGTCGCCCATCGGCGTCTGGAAACCTGTCGCGGCGATGACGTCGTCGACGTCGAGCACGAGCCGGCCGTCCCAGGTGGTCCCGTTGGCAACGACCCGGAAGCCATTCGCGTGGCGGTCGATGCGCTCGATCGCGACGTCGAGGACGTAGGTACCCGGACCGCCTCGCGCGTACTCGTCATACGGGTGGAGGTAGCGCACGCGGAGCGGCGAGAGCGCGAGCGCGCTCGTCTGAACCGGGCGCGGTGACGCCAAGAAGATGCTGCGCGCCCACGGTAGGAGCCCCTGCGCGAGCTCGAAGCCAGAGTTGCGTTTGCCGACGATGAAGACAGTGCGGTCGGCGTACCGTTCCGGCTCCATCGCGTCCACGTAATGGGCCCCATGCTCGAGCCCCGGAACGGCGGCGAACCACGGCTTCGTCACGCCTACCGCGAAGACGACGGCGCGGCTGCTGTAGTCACCGTCGGTGGTGGCGAGCACCACGCGGTCACCGTCGTAGCGCGTCGACTCCCACGTGCAGCCGTAGCGAACCCGTAGGGCCGCCTTGTTGGCGAACGCCGCGATGCCTGCCTCCATCTCCGAGCGGGACGGCAAGTCGAAGGCGCGATCCATGAAGCCCGGCACGAGGGCCTTCAACTCCGGCTCGTCCGCAAGGAGGCTGTTGTGGTCATACCACTCGTATTCGCGCGTCGTTCTCGCTACCGGTGCATCCGGCTTCGTCCACGTGATCAGCCGCTGGAAGATCGGGAACCGCTGGAACATGCCGGCGGGCGCGCCGTCGCGCGACAGCACGGCATGCTGGACGCCGAAGCGCCGCAGCCAGTAGCTCGTCTGCAGCCCACCCGGGCCGCTGCCGACAACGGTGACGTCGTAATCACCCGGTGGGAACGGCGGTGCTACGCCTGCCACTCCCCCGAGGTCTGAAGGCGCCGTGCCTCCATTCGCAGCAGCCTCAGCATCATCTGCGGTCGCTCGAGCAGCAAGCGCTCGAGCTCCTGAGGCGGAATCATGAGACACCGCAGCAGGCTCTCCGCGACGACGTCCGCGCTCGGCGTCTCGCCCGTCAGTGCTGCGATCTCTCCGAAGAAGTCGCCGCGGCCCAGCGTACGGAGCACCCGGTCGCCGGCGACGACCCGCGCCTCACCTTCGAGGATGACGTAGAAGTTGCCTCCGCTCAGGCCCCGTCGGAGGACGCGTTCGTCTGCCTGGAACACGCTCTCCTCGAACGAGTGCGCGATCGCCTCCACCTGCATCGGCGTCAGATCCGCGAAGAGCGCGAGCTGGGCCAGGCGTTCGGCAACGTCCACATGCGACTTCTAACCCATTGTGCGCGACCCGAGGAGGGTCCGGCGGGTGCGTCGACGCGCTTGCTGTTCAGACACCGCCAGGCCGCCGTCTCGGTGCTTGACATCCTGGGCGGAGTGCTCTAATCTGTTTAACTATGTCAGTAGATAAATGGAGTTGGGATGATTGAGTTTCGGCTCGACCAGCGTTCTGGCGTACCGACCTACCTCCAGCTCGTGCAGCAGGTGAGGCAGGCGCTGAGGCTCGGGATCCTTCAGCCGGGCGATCAGCTGCCGACCGTGAAGGAGGTTGTCGGCAAGCTCGCGATCAATCCCAATACGGTTTTGAAGGCCTACCGCGAGCTCGACCGCGAAGGGCTGACCGAGGGTCGGCGCGGCCAGGGGACGTTCGTCTCGCATGACCAACCAGCCGCGGTGCCGGGCGACTACTCCGCGCTTCGATCCGCGCTACTGAAATGGATCGAGCGCGCGCGCAAGGCCGGCCTCGACGACGAGAGCATCAACGCGCTCGTCGCAGCCACGCTGCAGACGGTTTTTTTTGAGAAGGCAGCATGAGTGAGTTCGCTCTCGAAGCGCGCGGCCTCGGCAAGCGCTATGGCAAGAAGTGGGCTCTGCGCGATTGCACACTCGAGATCCCGACGGGCTGTGTCGCCGCTCTCGTCGGCCCGAACGGTGCTGGCAAGACGACGCTGCTCCATCTCGCTGTCGGTCTTACCGACGCGACGGCGGGGTCGGTGCGCGTGCTCGGCCGGTCGGCTTGGGAGAAGCCGGAGGTGGTGCTGCCGCGCCTCGGCTTCGTCGCGCAAGAGCATCCGCTCTATCGCCGCTTCCGTATCGGCGAGATGCTGAAAGCCGGGGAGAAGCTGAACGCGACCTGGGATCAAGCACTCGCACAAACCAGGCTCGAGCGGCTGGGCATCCCGCTCGACCAGAAGATCGGCACTCTCTCTGGTGGCCAACAAGCCCAGGTAGCACTCACGCTCGCGCTCGCCAAACGGCCCGAGTTGCTCGTCCTCGACGAACCCATCGCTGCGCTCGATCCTCTCGCGCGGCGCGACTTCCTGAAGTCCCTGATGGAGGCGGTGGCAGACGGCGGACTGACGGTGTTGCTCTCCTCGCACATCATCACCGACCTCGAACGCGTCTGCGATTACATGATCCTGCTCTCGGCCTCCCAGGTGCAGCTCGCGGCACCGATCGAGGACATCGTCGCCGAGCATCGCGTGCTCAGCGGCCCGCGGTCGGATCCGTCCGCGGTCGAGCGCCTGCACTCGGTGATTCAGGCGAGCCACACCGACCGGCAAACGACGCTCGTCGTCCGTGCGAACGGTCATCTGTACGACTCGCGCTGGCAGGTGGACGAGGTCGACCTGGAGGAGATCGTGCTCGCCTATCTCGGCCGGAGCCCCGCAGACGCACCTGAAAGTCTGGAGGTGGCGTCGTGATCTGGCTCACCTGGCGTTTGCAGCGCCTCGAAACGGCACTCGTCCTGGCGGCGCTCGCACTTGCCGCCGCCTCACTCATCCCACTCGGGCTGCACATGGCGTCCGTCTACAGCGCCTCGGGCGTTGGTGCATGCCTGGCGCACGGGGGCTCCGGCTGCGGGTCAACCGTCGACTCCTTCCAGCACCGGTTCGAACACGCCGGCGCAATCATCCCGTGGCTCAACTTCCTACCCGGTCTGATCGGCGTACTGTTCGCCGCGCCGCTCATCCTCGACTT
Source organism: Actinomycetota bacterium (assembly GCA_005885245.1). Taxonomy (GTDB): domain Bacteria; phylum Actinomycetota; class Thermoleophilia; order Gaiellales; family Gaiellaceae; genus 3-1-20CM-4-69-9. Next base: position 7,724 of record VAWR01000152.1, read on the forward strand.
CGAGCACGGCACGTTCCGGTTCGCGTGGACGCAGAGCGTGCCGCGCAACCGTTGGCTCACCGTCCGGCTGACCGTGATGTGCGCCGCCGCCCTGCTCGCGACGTTCGCGCTGATTCAGCTGATGACCTGGTTCCGCATCCCCCTCGACCATGTCAGCGGGCGCATGGAGCCGAACGTCTTCGACTTCGAGGGAATCGTGCCTTACGCGTATACGCTGTTCGCGCTGGCGCTGGTCCTCGCGATCGGGATTGTCACGCGCCGCGCGGTTACAGCGGCGGCTGTCGGGCTCATCGCGTACTTCGCACTGCGCGTCGGCATTCAAATCTGGCTGCGCAAGGACTTCATCGCACCACTCCGCAAAGTTTGGCCGGTGGGCTTGCCCGGCCCTTCCAACGTCGACCGCGCCTGGTCGATCACCAGCGGTCCGAGCGATGCGTCCGGACACTTGCTTCCCCCCACCACCGCGAACCACATCCTGGCCCTTTGCAACAACGGATCGACGAAACAGGGCGACCTCGCGTGCATGCGCGCGCACCACGTCTTCAATCTCGCCGTCTACCAACCCGCCAGCCGGTTCTGGCTGCTGCAAGGAATCGAAACCGCTATCTTCGCGGCCCTTGCGGCCGCCCTGCTCGCGACTGCAGTCTGGTGGGTGCGAAACCGCGTCTCCTGACGGGAATGATCCTCCCGGTCGGGTGGCCGATTAGGGCTCGTAGGGCGGTCAGTAGAAAGGCTTATTTCACGGACGTGCGATGCCCGCACGGCTGCCGTTTGTCGCCCAACGGATGTTGCGCAGCGTTTGTCCACAGAGGAAGCGTCGCGCTTCCGCCAGTTCGCGACAAGCGCCGTTTACTGCTGGAATGTTGGTCTGTGATGGGGACCGGCGGTAGGTCCGCAACCCGGGATGGCTACGAAATGGGGGTGAGCGATGAGCGAGAGCGAGCAGCCCAGCCGGATCGAGACGTTCCTCTACGACGCCGATGGCAATCGCACGGAGGACGAGAGCGTCGCGGTGCGCGGCGAGGTCGTCGAGCTGGATGCGGTGGGCCACGTAATCGCGAGGCACGCGCACGATGGTCTCGGCTGGGAGGTCGATCCGATATCGCTCGAGGGCGATCCGGGCGAACTCGCGACTCGACCGAAGCACGAAGCGAGCTGACGCTCGCGCCGATGCGATGAGGAGCGTGCCCAATTGGGTCGCGCGCATGAACAACGCGCAGAGTGCGGCAAGAACAGAGGTGGGTGTCTTTCGCCGCGGGTCAGCGGGCCTGAGAATGTGGAAATGGCGAGATACGTCGAGCTGAGAAGGCACACGGACGCTGATGGGGATGTACTAGGAGGGTGTGCGCGCGGCGACGGAGATCGGTGCGCGCTTGGACGGCGGCTACGACCTGCTTGTTTCTACCGGCGCGCAGCGCGCCACCCAGACGCTCGCGTGCTTTCTCGTTGCGCTGGGCGAGCGTGTTCCGAGCGGAGTCGTGGTCGAGGCTGGCTTGCGCTCGGAGAGAGAAGAACGTTGGCGTAAGGCATACGAGAAGGCGGGAAGCGGTGCGCTCGCGGCGATGCGCGATGCGGATCCCGAGTTCGTCGAAGCGGACTCGGCAGCGTTGGGTGCGGCACTCGGGCGTGTGCTCGACGCTCTGCCCGACGGCGGTCGGGCCCTGGTCGTCGGGCACAGTCCCACCAACGAGGCGGCGGTATTGGGGCTTACGGGCGAGATCGTAGGACCGATCTCGAAGGGCGCTGGTGTGTTACTCGTCGCCGGGGAGCAGGGCTTTCGGGTGGAGAGCCTGGACTGACGGACGATGCTGACCGCGGCTCAGTGACGGAGCCTGCGCGTTTTTCTGTGTATCGGTGGGTGGTTAGGTGTTGTCGGGGATGCGGTCTCCGAAGTGGATGCG
>VAWR01000153.1 GCA_005885245.1 Actinomycetota bacterium
GAGGCCATGACGGAGCCGGGCGACATCGTCGGCGATTGACCCCGCGCGAAAGCTTCCGCTTTCGCGCGGGTTTCGGTACGCCGCTCATCGCGGGGAACGCGCACGGGCGAAGCCCGTGCGCTCTTTTTGGGGTTTGTTCCGGGCAGCTGAATTGGTCCACGGAGGGGGGCGCCTTCGGCGTCCCCCTCCGTGTGAGGTCGGCCTCCTCGTAGCCCGGCTGCGCCTGGTCTACGCTCCGGCCCTCGGTGTTGGGTGGCAAACGCGCGCTTCAGGCAGAAACACAGAGGCCGGAGGCTAAGACGAGGCGCAAGCCGGGCCCAGCCGCAGGCGAACTGATGCGGGCGCGGCCGCCTCTGGCGCCCGTGCCCGCACGGAGGGGAACATGAGCCGACCGTCCACACCAATGGGAGTGCCCGGGCTCCGCCCGCGCACGTTACGCGCGAAGCGCCGTACCCAAGAATCGGGCGAAAGCGAAGCTTTCGTCCGACGTGTGGAGTAGGCTCCGCGCGCTTACCCCTTTAACCCGGTCCAGTGAGGCCGGAAAGGAGTCGTATGAAGCTGCCTGGCCGGAATCGGCGACGCGCCTGCGCGCGGATCGGCAAATCGTGAGCGCTGTGGAAGCTCCGGCCGGAAGGGTCCTCCTCGATGCCGACGCGCTTCGACGGACGCTGTCCCGGATCGCGCACGAGATCATCGAGGCGAACCCTGACCTGACCCGGGTTGCACTCGTCGGGATCCAGACGCGCGGCGTCCCGCTGGCTCAGCGCCTGCGCCGGCTGGTCGAGGAGCGGGCCGGCGAGGAGCCCGCGTTCGGCGCGGTCGACATCACCTTCTACCGCGACGACGTCCAGGTTCGCGGGGGCGGCGCGCCCCGTCATCCGCAGCCGGTGGTGCGGTCGACGGCGCTCGATTTCCCACTCGAGGGCAAGACGGTCGTCCTCGTCGACGACGTGCTCTACACGGGCCGGACGATCCGGGCAGCGATCGAGGCGCTCTTCGACTACGGGCGTCCGGAGCGCATCCAGCTCGCCGTGCTCGTCGACCGCGGGCACCGACAGCTGCCGATCCGGCCGGACTACGTCGGCAAGAACCTTCCGACCTCACGCGACGAGCGCATCCAGGTGCAGCTGCTCGAGGTGGACGAGGTCGACCGCATCCTGCTCGTCCCCGCACCAGAGGAGAGTCACGATGGCTGACATCCGAGTCATGCGGGAGGACCTGCGTCCACCCGCCTCGCCGCCGCGGCGGCATTTCATCTCGATCAAAGACGTCACGCGCGAGGACATCGAGCGGCTGCTCGCGACTGCGCGCACCTTCGAGCGAAGCCTCGACCGTGAGGTCAAGAAGCTCCCGACGCTCAAGGGACGTCTGGTGATCAACATGTTCTTCGAGTCGTCGACTCGAACCTCGTCCAGCTTCGAGCTGGCCGCGAAACGGCTCTCCGCCGACACGCTGTCGATCAAGTCCAGCGGCTCCTCGGTCGACAAGGGCGAGTCGCTGAAAGACACGGCGATCACGCTCGGCGCCTACGACCCGGACGTGATCGTCATCAGGCATCCCCAGATCGGCGCGCCGCAGCTGGTCGCTCGCGTCACCGAGGCGCACGTCGTCAACGCCGGCGACGGCAAGCATCAGCATCCGACCCAGGCATTGCTCGACCTCCACACCATGCGCGAGGCGCTCGGCCGGCTCGAGGCACTGCATGTCGCGATCGTCGGCGACGTCCTGCACTCACGTGTGGCGCGGTCGTTGATCCAGGCGCTCGGCCTGATGGGCGCGCGCGTCACGTTGGTGGGCCCGCCCGCACTCCTGCCGCGCGGAGTCGAGGCGATGGGGTGCGAGGCCACGACCGACATCGCTGCGATCGGCGCCGCGGACGTCGTCTACGTCCTGCGGATGCAGCGCGAGCGCATGGAGGAAGGAGCGAACTACGTGCCCTCTCTGCGGGAGTACACGGCCCGCTGGGGGGTGACGCCGGAGCGCTTGCGGCCGGGGCAGAAGGTGATGCATCCGGGCCCGATGAACCGCGGCGTCGAGATCGATCCCCGGGTCGCAGACCACGCGGACGCGCTCATCGAGACGCAGGTTCGGGCGGGCCTGGTCACGCGGATGGCGGTGCTCTACGACCTCCTGACGACCGGGCCTGTCGGCGTCAAGACCGAGTCCGTGCTGGAGGTGGCGTGATGCTGTTCGGCAAGGACGCCCCGAAGGAGAACCTCCTCGTACGCGGCACGCGCGTTCTCGACCCGGTCGCCGATCTCGACGCCACGCTCGACGTGCGCATCGACGAGGGCGTCATCGCCGCTCTCGGTACAGACCTTGACCCGAACTCGCATCGGGTCGTCGAGGGGGAAGGCCTTCTGCTCGCACCCGCGTTTGTCGATCCGCACGTGCATCTGCGCACTCCCGGCCGTGAGGACGAAGAGTCGATCGCGTCGGGAACGGCCGCTGCCGCCGCGGGCGGGTACTGCGCGGTCCTGGCGATGCCGAACACCGATCCAGTCGTCGATTCGGCGGCCACGCTCGGTTCGCTCGTGGAGGCCGCACGTATCGAGGCGGAGGTCCCTGTCGGTTTCCTCGCTGCGATCACGAAGGGGCAGTCAGGCGGCGAGCTGACCGAGATGGCGGAGCTTGCAGCCGCGGGCGCTGTCGGCTTCTCGGACGACGGCCGACCGGTTGCGGCCCCGGGGCTGATGCGCCGCGCTCTGCAGTACGGTGCGGTGACCCGCCGGCGGCTCGCGCTTCATTGCGAGGAGACGACGCTCTCGCACGGCGGCCAGATGCACGAGGGTGAGGTGTCCGCAGAGCTCGGGTTCACGGGCTACCCGTCAGTCGCGGAAAGCCTGATGGTCGAGCGCGACCTCGCGCTTGCCGCCTACGAGCGGCAACCGGTGCACCTCCTCCACCTGTCGGCCTGGGAGTCGGTGCAGGCGGTTCGGCGCGCGCGCGCGGAAGGGGTAGCGGCGACCGCGGAGGTGACGCCGCACCATCTCTGCCTGACCGACGAAGCCCTGCGCTCCCTCGATCCGAATCTCAAGATGAATCCGCCGGTCCGATCCGCGTCCGATCGAACCGCGCTGATCGAAGGGCTCAAGGACGGAACCATCACTGCAATCGCGACCGATCACGCGCCGCACGCCCGCTACGAGAAAGAGGTGCCCTTCGAGGCAGCCCCGTTCGGCGTGACTGGCCTCGAGACCGCCTTTTCGGCGCTCTACACGCACCTGGTCGAGCCCGGCCTTGTCCCACTCGAGACGCTGCTCGAGCGGATGTCCGCCGGACCCGCGCGCATCTACGGGCTGGACGAACCGCGGATCGCCGTCGGGTCGGCCGCGAATCTCGTCCTCCTCGATCTGAACGCGAGCCACCGAATCACGGAGGACCTCTTCAGGTCGCGCTCTGTGAACTCGTGGCTGCTCGGGCAGACCGTCAAGGGAAGGGTGCGGGCAACGATCGCCGCAGGCAGGCTGGCATTCGCAGGATGACCGTCGCTCGCCTTCAGCCTCAGGGTTTCCCCCTTTCCCCCTTTGCCCCTTCCCTCGCTCAGCGGCCACGGAGCGGCCGATGAGTGGTTTCCTCGCGCTCGAGGACGGCACCATCTTCCGCGGGGAGACGGTGGCCGCCGATGGGTTCGCGGTCGGGGAAGCGGTGTTCACCACCGCGATGACGGGCTATCAGGAAATCGTCACCGACCCCAGCTTCGCCGAGCAGCTCATCTGCTTCACGGCGACGATGGTCGGCAATTACGGGGTCGCGGAGGGCCGTTCGGAATCCAGCCGTCCGCACGCGCGGGCGGTGCTGATGCGTGAGGCTCGAGGGCCCGGGTGGACGGACTGGCTGCACGAGCGGGGAATCGTCGCGCTCAGCGGGATCGACACCCGCTCGCTCGTCCTCAGACTGCGTGAAGCCGGGGCGCTTCGGGGCGTCGTGGTCGCCGGCGAGGGCTCGGTCGAGCAGGCGGTCGAGGTTGCACGTGCGCACGCTCCGATGGCCGGTCGAACACTCGCCCCCGCTGTGTCAACTGCCAGGCCGTACGTCTACTCCGACGCCGGACGGGCGCGTGTCGCCGTCGTCGACTACGGCTGCAAACGCTCGATTCTGCGCCGGCTGGCCGGCGCGGGTGCCGCGGTGACCGTGTTCCCGCACGACGTGACGGCCGATGAGCTGCGTCGGTTCGACGGCGTCTTGCTGTCCAACGGCCCCGGCGATCCCGCACCACTCGTCGACGAGATCGCGGTGGTGCGGGAGCTGATCGGCAGTGTGCCGATTCTCGGAATCTGCCTCGGGCACCAGCTACTCGCCATTGCCGCAGAGCACACGACGTACAAGCTCCCATTCGGGCACCGGGGTGCGAACCACCCTGTCGTCGACCGCACGAGCGGGCGGGTGCTGGTTACGAGCCAGAACCACGGTTTCGCCGTCACCCCTTCGGAAGCCCGCGAGGCCACACACGTGTCTCTGTATGACGGCACGGTCGAAGGCCTCGACTTTCCGCTCGAACATGCGCGGTCGGTCCAGTTCCATCCGGAGGCAGGACCCGGCCCCCACGATGCCTGGCCGATCATCGAGACGTGGGTCGAGGAGGTGGCGTATGCCGAGGCGGCATGACCTCGAATCGATCTGCCTGATCGGCTCCGGGCCGATCGTGATCGGGCAGGCCTGCGAGTTCGACTACGCAGGCTGTCAGGCGCTGAAGGTGTTGCGCGAGGACGGCTTTCGCACGATCGTCGTCAACTCGAACCCGGCGACGATCATGACCGACCCGGGCTTCGCCGACCGGACGTATCTCGAGCCGCTGGATCTCGAAGGCGTGACCGACGTTCTGGCGCGCGAACGACCCGGTGCACTGCTACCGACCATGGGTGGTCAGACCGCGCTCAACCTCGCCCGCGAGCTGGCCGAGGCCGGTGTGCTCGCAGACCTCGGGGTTGAGCTGATCGGCGCCCCGCTCGACGTGATTCGTCGCGCCGAGGATCGCCAGCTCTTCCGCACAGCCGTGCGCGGGTGCGGCCTGCAGGTACCGGTCTCGCGCATCGTCACGACTCTGGAGGAGCTCGGCGGCGTCTCGTTGCCGGCGGTCGTCCGGCCGGCATTCACGCTCGGCGGCCACGGGGGTGGGTTCGTGGAAACCGTCGAAACGTTGCATCAGCAGGTCGAGCGCGGCATCGCCGAGAGCCCGATCGACCAGGTGCTCGTCGAGGAGTCGGTGCGCGGTTGGGACGAGTTCGAGCTGGAGGTCGTGCGCGACCGGAAGGACAACGTCGTCATCGTGTGCTCGATCGAGAACATCGACCCGATGGGCGTGCACACGGGCGACTCGGTCACCGTCGCGCCGCAGATGACGCTGTCGGATCATGCGTACCAGGAGCTCCGCGACGCCGCTGCTGCGGTCATTCGCGCAGTCGGCGTGGAATGCGGCGGCTCGAACATCCAGTTCGCGCGCGAGCGCGAGACGGGCGAACTGCGGGTGATCGAGATGAACCCGCGCGTCTCCCGGTCGTCGGCCCTCGCATCGAAGGCGACGGGCTATCCGATCGCGAAGGTGGCTGCGAAGCTCGCCGTCGGCTATTCGCTCGACGAGATTCCGAACGACCTGACGGGCACGACACCTGCGAGCTTCGAGCCGACGCTCGACTACGTCGTCGTCAAGTTTCCGCGTTTCGCGTTCGAGAAATTTCCCGGCGCCGACACGACGCTCGGCACGCAGATGAAGTCGGTCGGCGAGGCGATGGGAATCGGCCGCACCTTCGTCGAGGCGTTTCGCAAGGCGCAACGGTCGCGGGAGCTGGACGGTCGGGAAACCTGGGCGCTCGACGAGAGCGCACACCCGTGGTTCCAAGGTGAGCTGGCCCGCGAACTCGACGTGGGCGGGCTCGACGATCTGGTCGCAGACGATTTCCTGCGACTCAAGCGTGAGGGCTGGTCCGATGCCGAGATCGGCGCGCGCAGCGCGGCGACCGAGGATGACGTCAGGGCGAGGCGCCGCTCCTGCGGCGTGCGCCCGGTGTACCGCCGCGTCGATTCGTGCGCCGGCGAGGTCGAGGCGGCGTCGACGTACTACTACTCCACCTGGGGCGAGGCCGACGAAGCGCCGCCCCGCGGCAACGCGCCGCGCGTCGTGATCCTCGGGTCCGGCCCGAACCGCATCGGCCAGGGCATCGAGTTCGACTACTGCTGCGTCCACGCCGCGCAGAGCTTTCGCGCCCTCGGCTACGAGGCCGTGATGGTGAACTGCAATCCGGAGACGGTGTCGACCGATTACGACACGTCGGATCGCCTCTACTTCGAGCCGCTCGGCCTCGAGGAGGTGCTGGCGATCTGCGAGCGCGAGCGGCCGGACGGCGTGGCGATCCAGTTCGGCGGTCAGACTCCACTGAAGCTCGCCCGCGGCCTCGAGACAGCCGGTTTTCGGATCATGGGGACGCCGTTCGACGCCGTCGACCTGGCTGAAGATCGGGAACGCTTCGGCGCGCTACTCGCACGCCTCGGCATCCGCTGCCCGGAATGGGGGATCGCCGGGAACGCCTCCGAGGCCCGCGCGATCGCGACGCGCATCGGCTTCCCGGTGCTGATCCGGCCCTCGTACGTCCTCGGCGGCCGCGCGATGCGGGTCTGCTATTCGGTGGACGACCTCGGAGCCGTCGACCGGCCCGTGCTCATCGACCGCTTCGTCGAGAGCGCGATCGAGATCGACGTCGACGCAGTCTCGGACGGTCGCGACACGTTCATCGGGGCCGTGATGCAGCATGTCGAAGAAGCAGGAGTCCATTCCGGGGATTCGGCGTGCGTGCTGCCTGCCCCATCGCTGAGCGCAGCCGAGGACGCGGAGATCCGCTCGATCGTGGAGACGCTCGCGCCTGCGCTCGGAGTCGTCGGCCTGCTGAACGTCCAGTTCGCGATCAGCGAAGACGCGGTGTACGTCCTCGAGGCGAATCCGCGCGCATCACGCACGGTGCCGTTTGCGTCGAAGGCGACCGGCGTCAATCTCGTGCAGGCAGCCTGCCGAGTCATGGCCGGCGAGCGCGTGTCCAAACTCGGCCTGGCCGAGGGACAGTCCCTGGAACATGTCTCCGTCAAGGCAGCGGTGCTGCCGTTCGCTCGTTTCCCCGGCGCCGACCCGGTGCTCGGACCGGAGATGCGCGCGACCGGCGAGGTGATGGCGAGCGCCGCCGACCTACCCACCGCGTTCGCCAAAGCGGAGCGCGCCGCCGGCCGGCCGCTGCCGATTGCGGGCACGGCCTTCCTCTCCGTCCGAGACGCAGACAAGCGCGCGGTCGTCGACGTCGCGTCGAAGCTCGCAGCGCTCGGGTTCAAGCTGCTTGCAACCGCCGGTACCGCGGAAACCCTCGAGACAGCCGGGCTCGAGGTCGAGCGCGTCCGCAAGGTGACGGAATCGGGTGCAGGTCCGAGCGTCGTCGACCTGATCCGTCGCGGCCGCTGCAACCTCGTGGTCAACACGCCGCACGGATCCGGAGCGCGCACCGACGGCTACCTCATCCGCGAGGCCGCCCTCGTCGCGCGGGTTCCGTGCATCACGACGTTGTCGGGTGCCGCTGCGGCCGTGCACGCGATCGCGAACGCACGCAACGAGGGGTCCCTCTCCCTCCAGGAGCGCATCGAACGTGAGACGCGAGCGGCTTAGCGTCCTCGCGAACGAGCCGGTTGGTCCGTACACGCTGCTGCGTGTCGCGCGCGGCGGAATCGATCCCGGCGCTCCGGGACAGTTCTTCATGCTCGAAGCGCCGGGCCGCCTGCTTCCGCGCCCGATGAGCCTCTGTCTCGCGTCGGCGAACGAGCTCGGCTTCCTGATCGACGCGATCGGACCTGGAACGCGAGCGCTCTGCGCGCTCGGACGCGGTGACGGCTTGCACGTCCTCGGCCCGCTCGGGAACGGCTTCCGGCTCGACGTCGACCGGCCGCTGCTCGTCGGCGGTGGAATCGGCGTAGCCCCCTTGCCGTACCTCGCCGACGCACTCGGCCGCCCGCCCGCCGTCCTCGGCTTCCGCTCCGAACTGCATGCGCAGGCCGCCGAGCTCGTCCCGAACGCCCAGTCCGTCGTGGAACCGACGCTCGTGACGGAGCTCATTCCGGCCGGCATGGACGTCCTCGCCTGCGGCCCGGAACCCATGCTGCACGCAGTGCGCGAGCTTGCGCCTGGGGCCCAGCTGGCCTGGGAGGCACCGATGGCCTGCGGCTACGGGGCCTGCTACGGGTGCGCCGTCGAGGTCGACGGCCGGCTCAGGCGGCTCTGCGTGGAAGGGCCCGTGCTCTGCGCCGCGGCCTGACACAGGTCGGACCTCGCTTCGGGGGACAGAGACAGGTCGGTTCCGTGGAGTACCCCTTCTGCGTGATCTTGCCGTGTCGCCTCTAGGCAATGTCCGTTTCGACTACTACGGTCATCAGTTGCATGCGTTGCTGGCCCAACCGCTGCCTGGTAAGCCTTGCGTGCGCCGTCACGCTGTTGGGACTCAGCTTCGTGGGTCCGGCGCTTGCGCGCGCCGACTCGTCACCCGGGGGCAACAAGCCGCTCGGTGTGATCAAGAAGACCGGCGGCGCGGCTGCAACTGCCGCTCCCACGGGTGTACCTGGCGCCCGCGCGAGCAACACTGCGATCGATCCCACCTTGCAGCTCGCCTACCACGGCGGCCCGGTGATGCACACACACACGATTCACGCAATCTTCTGGGCGCCGAGCGGCTTCTCCTTCCCGGCCGGCTACCAAACCGCCGTCGAGGGCTATCTCCAGAACGTCGCCACCGATAGCGGCAAGACCTCAAACGCCTACGGCGCCATCTCCCAGTACGGCGATGGTGGAGGCTCCGCGCAGTACAACGTGACCTACGGCGGCTCGGTTCTCGACACCAACTCGTATCCGGCGACAGATGCGGTGAATTGCGGCGCGGCTTTCAGCTCTCCGAAGTGCTTGACCGATGCCCAGCTGTACATCGAAATCGAGAACGTCCGCGCGGCGCAGGGTTGGTCGGGCGGCCTTGCGCACCAGTTTGCGCTCGTCCTTCCTCCGAACGTGACCACCTGCTTCGGTGGATCCGCATGGGACGTCTGTTCAGACAACTACTTCTGTGCTTACCACAGCTGGGATCCGCGCAAGCCTGCGGCGACAACGAACATCTACCTCGACATCCCGTACGAGGACCCGGCGTGTCACACAGATTTCTCCAGCCTGCAGCCGATGCCCAACGGTCAGGTCGACGTTGCTCTCGATGCCATGAGCCACGAGGAGCGCGAGGCGGCCACCGACCCGCTCGGGACGGCCTGGTTCGACGCGAACGGCAACGAGGCTGACGACAAGTGCATCGACTCGTACGGCGTTGTGATCGGCGTCAACGGCTCGAGCGTCGGGTACAACCAGGCGATCGGTCTCGGTCAGTACGACACGCAGACCGAGTGGAGCAATGCGTTACACGGCTGTTACCAGATGGGTAAGCCGACGGACCCTGCGCCGCGCGGACGGTCTCGAGCATCTTGCCGGGTTCAGGACCGGCCGGAAGCACCGTCGGCATCACCGGCACGAACTTCTTCGCGCAGTACGGCTCCACGCTGGGCGTCCTCTTCAACGGGCACCCGTCGGCGTCGGTAACGGTCGATTCGCCGACACATCTCACCGTCACCGTCCCGAGTGGAAACGTCAACGGCAAAGTCACCGTTCAGGCGGTGGGCGGCAGCGTCCTGAGCGCCCAGACGTTTGGGTTGCAGCCGAGCGTCACGAGCTTGAGCCCGAGCTCCGGCTTCGCGGGGCAGAGCATCACCGTCAGCGGAACAGGCTTCTTCGGGGTCACCTCGGTGAAATTCAACGGCGTCGCGGGCACGTTCGGCACGGTTGCAGCAGACGGGAGTTCTTTGCATGTCGTCATTCCCGCCGGAGCTACGACGGGCACGGTCACGGTCACGACTTCAGGCGGTACAGGGGCGAGTTCCACGACCTTCGTCGTGCTGCCTCACGTGACCACGTTCTCGCCTGCCTCGGGGGTTGCGGGGGCGAACGTGACGATCGGCGGGACGGGTTTCAGT
>VAWR01000208.1:0-449 GCA_005885245.1 Actinomycetota bacterium
TCACATTTATCCGCTTTTTTGCCTAACCGACGCCGCCGTGGTGTGAGCAGGCTCCCGGAATTCCGCCCGAGTGACTAATCGAGCCATCGGCGCAGGTGACCGTGCTTCCGTTCCCTGGCCCAAGATCGCTACCTGAGTTCGACCCAGAGCTGTCCGACGAGGAGCCGTTGCTGTCCGAGTAGACATTGCCGCTCTCACCACCGTGGTAGGAGCAGGCACCGGAGAGGCCGCCGGACTGGCTCCACATGCCATCGTTGCACTGAACGATGTAGCCACCGCCAGCGTCGAAGTTGTCGATGCAGGCATGGGTGTCGCAGAAGCTGACCGGACTCGCCGCAGGCGGCGTAACCGAAGCGGCACCGGCAGTGATGAGGGAGCTACGGATATGTGCGAACGCAGAGCGCCAGCTTGGGTAGACGTCGGCCGGCGCCTCGGTCAGGATCGCGATC
>VAWR01000208.1:519-1787 GCA_005885245.1 Actinomycetota bacterium
ACCAGGAACTCCCAGTCGACGCTAGCCAGGCCCTGATAGCTGCTCGGCCCGTAGCTGAGCTCGCGGTAGCCAGCTTGTGAGACCAGCGACTGCTCGACTTGCTGAGCGCTTGCGGCAAGATCGCCGGCGGAGCTACTAGGCGTCAGATCGACTCGCAGCATCAGCGCCGGGTTCGCCGGGTCCCGGATCGTGGTGTCGAGATAGCCGCCCTTGGCGACCTCACTCGAATCGACGTTCCAGCTGCCCGGATAGTCGACGCTTATGTAGCTGCCGCTGAAGTTCGTATAGGTCGGTGTGACCGGCGCTGGGACGCCCACAGCCCGAGCTGGCGCGGGCTTCGGCACCGTGACCGTCTGCGTGACGGTCTGGGTTCGCGTCGACGGCGCCGCGATGTTGCCCGAATTCGTGCCGCAGCCGGCGGTCGCGAGTGCAGCGACGGCGAGGCCAGCGGCGAGCGTTCGACGCATTGTCATGTCCTGCATCTCCTTCACATGGGAGTCAGGAGAGAGGGAAAGCTCCCGCTCTACACCAGAGCCTGGTTCGAGTACGGAAGGTTTCCTGCCGCAACCGCTCGAGGTCTAACGCAGGGACATCATCGCACGGATCGTGACGACTCGCACGAATTCGAATCGCTGTTTCCTTCGCCGCGAACCGCCCAGCCCTCGTCGCGCGACACGACATGTTGGTTCTTGCCCACTGCGTTCCCCTTCCTCGGATAGGGACTCTTTACGAACACCTGTTCCCATCGTAGCAGGTCGAACATACTGTTGACTATTGGCCCGCAGCACCGTTGCAAGCATGCAGCCAACCACCCCCGCGAATTCGATCCGATGACGCCGCGAACGGGCCGTGAGCCTCAGGGTTGCTTCACCGCTGGCACACGAGTGCCGCCTGGGTGCGATTTATGCGAGAAGCCTCGCCACCTTTCGCCACCGCTCGCCATCTGTGTCAACCATCCGGATTTGCGACCGTGCAGCAACGCCGTCCTTCGCCATGCTTCGTCGTGGCTAATTGACCAAAACTTGACCAACTACAACTTTCGTCTGGAGGTACTAGGTGATCGTGATGGCGACCTGGGTTTCACCGATCAAGACGTCGCAACCGGTGGCAACCAGCGGCAAATCGGCTGGCTCTCGGAACCGCAAAAACAAGTGAATTCCGTTGCCACCGGCTGCCACCGGTTGCGTCGGGAATCGTAAGGAGGGGTCGACGGTTCGAGTCCGTCAGAGGGCTTTCTTATTCCGCCTGCTCAGCCATTGCTTTCGTTT
>VAWR01000209.1 GCA_005885245.1 Actinomycetota bacterium
ACTCGGCTGATTCAACAGCGACCAAGGCGATCTTGCCTTCGGCGTTGTTATGCATTCCCCACCCGTAACGCTTCGCCAACGCCGACACGCGAAGGTGCGGGTGGCCCTTGCTCAAGAACCTCTCGCGTTCTTTCGGCCAGCTGGCCTTCGGGATGTCATGGAGGACGGCGTACACCTCAAAGGCAATGTCTTCTTCGGTGTACGTGTACGGATGCTTGACGAGCAGCTCGTACTCGACCACTGTCTTCGTCTTCTTGCCACCTCTTGCTTGCG
>VAWR01000131.1 GCA_005885245.1 Actinomycetota bacterium
AGCCAGAACGCGAGGCCCGCCCAGTCGCCGTAACGTCTGAACCGCCGCTCGATCGTTGCGTCCCTCAGTGCGCCTCGCGCGCCGGACAGCTTCCCGTAGGTCGGGCGCGTCCACGAGTCGAGGACGAGACGCGAGTAGCGTCCCAGCGAGGTCAGCATCACGTGCGCCGCCGCGTAGGGTCCGACACCCGGCAGGGCGAGCAGGCGCGCGGCCGCCTCCTCGTCCGGCAGCTCCGGATCGTTCAGCTCCTCAAGGTCGATCGTTCCTTCGGCCACGTCGGTCGCGAGTTGTTTCAGGTACGCCGCGCGATAGCCGGCGCGGATGATGTCCTTGTAGAACAGCTCGTCGGCCGCCGCCATCGCTTCCGCGGTCGGGAACGTGCGGCCACCGCCCGGTGCCTCGATGCCGAGATTGTCGACGAGCGCGCCTGTCATCTTGCGCGTGCCCGACCATGCTGTGTTCGTCGTGCAAATGGTCTTGACGACGTCTTCGAAGACGGTCGGCGCACGCAGCATGCGGCCCGCGCCGGCGGCGCACCAGGCGAGGTCACGGTCCTCGCGGACCACGTCATAGAACGCGGACAGATCCTCGTCCAGCCGGAACATGTGCGCGAGGGTCCCCGTCAATGCTTCGCGCGCCCGTACGCCGACGCCGCCCGCGACGGCTTCGACACGCAGCATGTGGTCTGCCGCCGTCACGCGCACGGTACGCGCTCCTTCGAGAATCGGAAGCGTCGTCTCGAGCGTTCGCGTCTCCAGCTCGACTCGGTTCGGCGGCAGCTCCGCGACGCCGTGCGAGACGATTGTCCGGGCGAAGTCGACCGGCTCACCGCCCACCCCGACGAGCTGAGTCTCGGCAACGAGGGTCAAGACGGCTCGGTGACGGCGTAGAGCCGCCACTCTCCGACCCCCTTCAGTTCATGCGGGCCGCGGTCCTCGAACGTGATCTCCGAGCCCGCGACTAGATCCTTGACGGTGCTCGAGACGAGAACCTCGCCGGGTTGTGCCTCTGCCGCCACACGGGCGCCGATTGGAACGGCGATCCCGCTCGGCTTCTTTCCCATCAGCTCGCATTCCCCGGTGTGAAGACCGGCACGGATCTCGAGTCCCAGCGAGGGCATGTCCTGCACCAGTGCGCGTGCACACTCGATCGCGCGCCGAGGCCCGTCGAAAGCAGCGAAAAAACCATCCCCCGCCGTGTCGATTTCCGCGCCGTCGAACTGCCCCAGCCGGCGGCGAACGAGAGCGTGATGTCGCTCGAGAAGCGCACGCCACGCCGTGTTCCCGAGCTCAGCCGAACGTTCTGTGGAGCCGACGATGTCTGTGAAGAGCACGGTCGCGAGAACTCGATCCGGCTCCTTCGGCCTGCCCAGGCTCGTCAGGAACTGCGCGGTCTCGCGCATCGTCTGCTCGTGCACCTCGTCATCGATCCACGTGAAGAGCCCGCTCAACCCGGGCAGCTCGGCGACCTCACTTGCGGGGATTCGCGCCGCGACGTACTCCGCCTCGGCGCGCAGCTCCGGTTTGCAGAGAATGAGCGTTGGCACGCCCACCGACGACAGGATGTCGCTCACGTCTGCTTCCTTCATCGTCCGGAAAAACGAGAGCGCTGCGCCCGGGCTGAGGCTTCGGCGCATGTGCCCGATGAACCATTGCTTGAAGGCGTCGTCGTCGGCCAGGCTGGGAGCCCACTCGCGCAACAGCTCGGCAAAGAATGTGCGCTGTCCCCAGCCTTCTCGCACGGACGCAAGACGCCGACGCCACTCCTCCTCGTTCGGCGCCCACGGATAGTCCGTGCTTCCCGTTCCGCGCACGGACGGTTCGAGGAGAACGAGCCCGGCTGTGCGCTCCGGGTACGTAGCCGCGAACAGGAGCGCGGTCCGAGACCCCTCATGCCCGGACCACAGCACCGCGCGCTCAGAACCGGCTGCGTCCATCACGGCCCGCACATCATCCATCCGCGTCTCGAGTGTCGGAGCCTCACGAACGCGGTCGGAAAGGCCGGTGCCACGCTTGTCGAGCATCAGCAAGCGAGAGAGGACCGCCAACCCGGAGGCGTGCCGTACGATCAAAGACTGATCCCAGGTGGACAACAGGTCGCCGGCCATGCCGCGAAACCAGACCACGTCGACTGGGCCGTCGCCGACTACCTGATAGGCGATCGCGACGTCGCCGCTTCGTGTGTACTGGATGTCCGGAACTTCCACGCGTCGTCAGTCTCCTCGACTCCCGGATGGTCACACAATTACCTACCCATCAGCGCTCCTCGGCGCTTGACAGCGGCGAGGCCATGTTAGGAGGATGGGCCCCGGTTTTCGGTTCGATCCGATGGAGGTGCGCAATGAGGAAAGGCATCCCTCGAGCGGCGGCTGTGGCTTCGGCCCTGATGATTCTCCTTCCGTTGGCCGCCGCGTCCGCGGGACCGTACGTGGCCACAGCGGTGCACCAGGCCTCGGGCACACCCAGCCCGCCGGCGAATGGGGACAGCCCCTTCGCTTCCTGCGACATCTCCGGGTTCTTGATCCCCGGAGAGACGAACTACGTGAACACCGAGCTGGAGCCGTGGGTTGCGGTGAACCCCACGAACTCCTCCAACATCATCGGCGTCTACCAGCAGGACCGGTACACCTTCGGTGGGGCCCGCGGGCTGGCGGCGGCGGTCACCCACGACGGCGGCGCGACCTGGAGCTCCACGCATCCGCCCTTCAGTACCTGCGCGGGCGGGACCGAGACGAACGGCGGGGATTTCCAGCGAGCCTCGGACCCCTGGGTTACGTTCGCCCCCAACGGTGATGCGTATTTCATCAGCCTTTCGCTCACCTTCCTCGGCCCCCCGTCGGCCACCGGAACCGGGGTTCTGGTGAGCAAGTCCACCGACGGCGGGGATCACTGGAGCGACCCGGTGACGCTCGTACGAGACGTAGGTGACGCGGACGTGGCTCCCTTCTTCTTCAACGACAAGGAGTCCATCACCGCCGATCCGTTCGACTCGAACTACGTCTATGCGGTGTGGGACCGGCTTCGGAAGCCGGGCGGGGCTCAGAGCGTCAACGCTGAACACTCGTTTGCCTTCCGCGGCGACACGCTGTTCTCTCGCACCACCGACGGCGGCCTGACCTGGGAGCCGCCGCGGACGATCTTCACCCGGACTAGCCTCACAGGCACGATCGGGAATCAGATCGCTGTTCTCCCTGATCGGACGCTCGTCGATATCTTCGACTTCGCCCAGGGCTCGGGCAAGAACGCCCCCGGATTCGACATCCAGGTGCAGCGCTCGACAGACCATGGGGAGACCTGGTCGGCGCCAATCCAAGTGGCCCCGGAGCGAGCTGTGCGCGTGTTCGACCCAGACACGGGTAGCTCCGTGCGGGCCGGTGGCGGCTTGCCGGACATCGCGGTCGACCTCAACCCGACCAGCCCGGGGTACGGCAACCTCTATGCCGTGTGGGGGGACAGCTTCGGCAGCGAGAAGACAAAGTCGAAGCCGCACAGCACCATCGTCTTCACGGAGTCGACCGACGGCGGATTCACCTGGTCGCCGCTGTCGCGGATCGACCAGTCGCCCGGCGACGTGCAGGCCTTCACCCCATCAGTTCACGTGGCGAGTGACGGCACGGTCGGAGTCACCTACTACGACTTCCGCAACAACACCCCTGCCACGGGGCTCCCGACGGACCAGTGGTTCATCCACTGCCATCCCACCTCTGACTGCACCGACCCTGCGAACTGGGCGGAGAACCACGTGGACGGACCGTTCGACCTCGAGAACGCTGCGACCGCCGGAGGCTACTTCCTGGGCGACTACGAGGGCCTGGACTCGATCGGCACGACGTTCACGTCGTTCTTCTCCAAGACGACGGCGACGGACAAGGACAACACCTACCTCGCGACGATCTCTCCGTAAGCCGTAACGGAGCGTGGCGGCCCCGGCCGAGTGCAAACGGCCGGGGCCGCTCCCAGCGCCGGTTCTTGGGTGCGGACGGCGGTACGAAGATGCCGCACTTTGCGGTCTACATCACGACTGTTCCGGCCCGTTGCCGGTGCAGAGGTCAATCGCCTGTAGCGTGGGTTGCGGCAGCGAGAAGTCGGTTTCCGACGCTCGAAGGTTTCGACGCGAGCGCCGCGCCTCTTTTACTCCTCATGTCCCGAAGCTCTCTTCCGAGCAGCTTCGGTCCTAGCCCCTGGGGCGCAGCATCGCCCTGTGGGGACGAGAAGCCGAGAAAAGGAGAAGAATGTCCTCGGAACAGAACAAAGCGATCGTCCGCCGCCTCATCGAGGAACCCTGGAAGGGGGACTTGGGCGTGATCGATGAGCTCGTCGACCTCAAGTACGTGGGGTACGACCCGTCCGTTCCCGAGCCGCTGCGCGGCCCCGATGGTTTCAAGGAGTTCGTCTCGAGCTATCGCGCGGCGTACTCGGATGCCCGGATCACTGTCGACGATCAGATCGCCGAGGGCGACAAGGTCGCGACCCGCTGGACAGGTCGCGGCAAGCACGACGGTGACCTGATGGGCGTCCCTCCCACCGGCAAGCAGGTGAAGGTCTCGGGACTCACTCTTTCGCGCCTTGCGAACGGCAAGGTCATCGAGGAGTACACGAACTGGGACACGCTCGGGATGATGGAGCAGCTCGGCGTTGTTCCTGAGCTCGCCCACGCCTAACCAGGGCCTGGCGATTGCGCAACCAGAGGGCCGCCTTCGTGCGGCCCTCTGATCTCCGTCACAGCTGTTCGAGCAGCTCCGAAAGAGGGAGTTCCTCGAACGACTCGAGCACGAGATCCGCGTCCTCGAGCGCGAATGTCGCCGTGATGGGGTTCGGGACGGCAACGCAGAAGAGACCCGCGGCCTTGGCGGCGCGCACGCCGTTCAACGAGTCCTCGAAGGCGATTGCCTCGTCGGCCCCGAGGTCCAGCGCGTCGAGGGCATCGAGGTAGAGCGTCGGCCGCGGTTTCGCACGCTCCGGGTCGCCGTCCGCCGCCATGATCACCTCCCAGCCGTCCAGCCGGTCCAGACGTTTCAGGTGCCGACTGATCCACTCGCGCGTACTGCTCGAGACGATCCCCGTAGCAAGATGGCGGCGCTCCGCTTCGGCCAGGTAGTCCTCGATTCCCGGCCGAAGGTCTTCCAGATCGCACAGTTCGTGCTCGCGCGCGCGTAACCGTTGCGACATGCGCTTTCGATCGAGGGGGCGGCCCACCAGCTCCTCGAGGTGCTCGTCAGGGTCGAAGGGCGCGCCGATCGTGCCGACCAGCGTCGCCCACTTGTCGAGTGGCAGCTCGTGACCGTGTTCGAGGTAGAGCTCCTCGTAGGCGAGACGCGACGGAGTCTCGGTATCGACGAGCAGGCCGTCGAAGTCGAAGAGGAGCCCGCGGATTGCCACGCTGTCAGTCTTCCTGAATGGCCATTCTCGGCGTCGACGTTGGGGGCACGTTCACCGATGCAGTGCTCCTGGAAGGCGGCCGGATCCGCACCGCGAAGGTGCTGACGGCCGCGCGCCAGGAGGACTCGGTGATCGCCGCCGCCCGCGAGCTGGGGGTCGGTCAGGTCGAACGCTTTGCGCACGGGACGACCGTCGCCACGAATGCGCTACTCGAACGAAAAGGCGCGAGGACGGCGTTTGTCACGACGGCGGGATTCGAGCATCTCCTGCATCTGCGGCGACAGACACGCGCACAGCTCTATCGACCGTGCGCGGCGTGGCCCGAGCCGCTCGTCCCCCTGGAGCGCTGCCACGGCGTGGAGGGTCGGATGGGTCCGGACGGTGAGCTCGAGCCGCTCGTGCTCGACTCCCTACCCGCGGTCGACGCCGATGCCGTCGCAGTCTGTCTCCTGCACGCGTACCGCGACGCGACGCACGAGCGAGCCGTGGTCGCGGAGTTGAGGCGGCGCCTGCCTGACACACACATCGTCGCCTCGCACGAGATCGCCCCGGAGTTCCGCGAGTACGAGCGTGCCTCGACAACCGTTGTGGACGCATATCTCGGGCCGGTCGTCTCGCGCTACCTCAATGCGCTCGGCGATGCGGCTGTCGCGGCCGGACTGTCCGAGCCTCTCGTCATGCGCTCGTCTGGAGGGGTCGCGACGACCGCGGAAGCTGCGACCCATCCTGCGACGATTCTCGTCTCGGGCCCTGCAGCCGGAGTCGTCGGCGCTGCGCGGGTCGCGGCGCTCGCCGCCATCCAGGATGCGATCGCGTTCGACATGGGTGGGACGTCCACGGACGTCTGCGTCACCCTGGGCGGCAGCGCGGAGCGGGCGACCGAGCGCGCCGTCGACGGGTTTCCGATCCGTCTTCCCACGGTCGACCTGCATACGGTGGGTGCCGGCGGCGGCTCGATCGTCTGGCGTGATCGGGGTGGGGCGCTGCGGGTCGGACCACAGAGCGCCGGCGCCGATCCCGGCCCTGCGTGCTACGGACGCGGCGGGACGGAGGCGACCGTCACGGATGCGAACCTCCTGCTGGGACGGCTGCCCGAGCGCCTGGCGGGCGGTGTCCAACTCGACCGCGCCGCCGCGGAGCGCGCGCTCGCCGGGTTCGATCCCGCGGCCGTGATCGACGTCGTCAACGCGGAGATCCTGCGCGCTCTGCGTGTCGTCTCGGTCGAGCGCGGCCACGATCCTTCTGACTTCGCGCTCGTTGCCTTCGGCGGGGCCGGGCCTTTGCACGCCTGTGAGCTCGCCGACGAGCTCGGGGTCCAGACGGTGCTCGTCCCCGAAGCCGCCGGCGTTCTCTCGGCGCTCGGGCTGGTCGCCTCCGATGAGCGCCGTGACGACGTCCGCTCATATCTCGTGCCGCTCGACGAAGCGGGGGAGCTGCCGCGTACGGGGACCGCCGACCTCCGTTACGCGGGCCAGTCGTTCGAGCTGAACGTGCCGCTGCAGGACGATCTCGCGAAGGCGTTTCATCGAGCGCACGAGGACCTGTACGGCTTCGCCGAGGGCGGTCGGCCGATCGAGCTGGTTGCCATTCGAACCGCGGAGGTCACTCCCGGACCGCAGTTCGAGTTGCGCGGCGACGCGAGTCGCAGCGTCGAGGGCCCTGAAGTCCTCGAGCTGCCGGGAGCCACCGTTTGGGTGCCCAAGGGGTGGTCCGGCCGGGCGGACGTGCACGGGACGCTCGTTCTGAGGGGAGCATGAAGCGACTGCGCGGTCACATCCCGTGGAGCAACGTCGACCGTCGTCTGCAGAGCATGCGCGAAGTCTGGGTCGCGACCGCCTCGCCGAAGAATCGTCCCGACGCGTCGCCGGTCTGGTTCTGGTGGGAGGGCGACGCCCTCTATTTCACGTGCGCCGCAGTCGCTCGAAAGGCCAGGAACATCGCGCACGAGCCGGAGGTCGTACTGCTGAACGGCGACGGCGCCGACCCGATCATCGTCAAAGGGCGCGCGGAGCGCGTGACCGATCGCGGCGAGCTCGAGCGCGTCGACGGTGCCTATGCGGAGAAGTACGTCGCGCCAACGACCGGCGAGCGCGCAACGATCTTCGTCGGAGACGATCACGTCTATCGCGTCCGGCCGCGCCTCGTCTCCGCGTGGTCGTACGCGAACGCGTCGACCCGCACGGACTGGACCTTCGAATAGACGTCCAGCTCCAGATCGTAGGATCGCTTCTGCAGGCGATCGCGGAGGAGATGGGCGCCGTGCTCGTGCGCTCCGCGTTCTCCGCGAACATCAAGGAGCGCCACGACTGCTCGACCGCGCTCTTCGACGAACGCGGACGGATGATCGCGCAGGCCGAGCACATTCCGGTCCACCTCGGGGCGATGCCCGACGCCGTCGCTGCCGTGATCAGCCACGACCCGGCTCCCGGCGAGGTATGGGCGGTCAACGATCCGTACACCGGCGGCACGCATCTGCCGGACATCACCCTTGTTTCCCCGACCGAGGTCGGGTTCTCGGTCTCGCGGGCGCATCACGCCGACGTCGGCGGGCGCGAGCCTGGCTCGATGCCGGCCGGCTCGCACACGCTGGACGAGGAGGGCGTCGTGATTCCGCCGACCCGGCTCGACGACGCCGTGATCGAGGACCTCGTCGCGCGAATGCGCAGCCCTGAGGAGCGGCGCGGCGATCTACGGGCGCAACTGGCCGCTCACCGTCTCGCCGAGCGGCGCATCTCAGAGCTGTGCGAGCGCCGCGGTCGCGCTCGGGTCGTCGCGGCGATGGCGGAGCTGTACGCGTACTCCGAGCGTCGAATGCGCGCCGGTATCGCCGCCCTTCCCGACGGGAGGTTCGAGTCGGACGACGTCCTGGAGGCGATCGACGGAGAGCTGATGCTCCGCGTTGCGGTCACGATTGCCGGCGACGCCGTCTCGATCGACTTCGCGGGGACCTCGCCCCAGCACGACGGCAATCTCAACTGTCCGTTGTCCGTTGCCCGCTCGGCGTGCTTCTACGTGGTGAGAGTCCTCGTGGATCCGGATCTCTCCGCCTCGGGTGGCGCCTTCGCGCCGGTGTGTGTCAGAGCTCCGGCGGGATGTCTCGTCAACGCGCGGTCGCCTGCCGCGGTGGCGGCCGGCAACGTCGAGACGTCCTCGCGCATCGTCGACGTCGTGATGCGTGCGTTCGGCGAGGCGATCGAGGTTCCGGCGCAGGGGCAGGGGACGATGAATAACGTGACCTTCGGCAACGACCGCTTCACCTACTACGAGACGATCGGCGGCGGTCAGGGTGCCTGCCCACGGGCGGACGGGCCAAGCGGCGTGCACGTGGCGATGTCGAACACCCTCTCGACTCCGGTCGAGGCGCTCGAGCTCCAGTACCCGCTCCGAGTACGGCGTTACGCGCTTCGACTCCGGACCGGCGGGTCCGGGAGGCGGCATGGCGGCGACGGGGTCGTGCGCGAGCTGGAGGCGCTGGAGGCCTGTCGGCTCTCGCTCATCAGCGAGCGACGCGTTCGTGCCCCGCGGGGCGAGCGCGGCGGGAAGCCGGGCGCGCCGGGCCGCAACTTCCTGAACGGCGAGCCGCTCCCTGCGAAGGCCACGCGCGATCTCGCCGAGGGGGACGTCGTCACGATCGAGACTCCGGGAGGCGGCGGGTTCGGCCGCTAAGGTCTGGCCATGGACGGCCGGGTCGAGGCGATCTTC
>VAWR01000132.1 GCA_005885245.1 Actinomycetota bacterium
AGCCGTCACAGACACGTGACGGTATGCGGGCTAGCCTGATGGCTGGTGGGCGGGGTAAGGGGCTCCCGGGCCACGCGCGCGTGTACATAGCCAGACACGGCCCAGGTTCGTGTCCTTGACGGCGGTGGGGTACTTCAGACCGTAGCCGAGGAAACGATCGACCCCGATGTGGCCGAGCCAGATGAGTGCCAGCCTGGTTGCGAGGTCCGCGTTGTAAGCGGCAATCGACACGTCCAGCGCGAGGAAGAGCACGGCGAAGAGGATCCAGCCGAAGTCCGCCTTCGCGTAGAGGACGACTGCGGCGAGGAGGACGGCGAATCCTTCCAGACGAAGCAGCAGCTGGGGAAGCGGTCGGCCAGGATCCAACCGTAAACGCCGTGCGACCCCCACACTAGACTTGATCGGCGATATGCAGCTGGAGCGGCTCATCGCAGCGCTCGCTCCGACCGACGTCGTTGGAGGCGGTGCCCTCGAGATCCGCGAGCTGGCGTACGACGCGCGGGAGGTTCCGCGCGACTCCCTTTTCTTTTGCGTCCCAGGCGCCCGGACTGACGGCCACGACCTCGCGGCTCAGGCGGTCGCAAGCGGGGCGGTCGCGCTCGTCGTCGAGCGCCGGCTCCCGCTCGGCGTTCGGCAGCTCGTCGTCCCGAGCGTACGGCAAGCCATGCCCCTGGCGGCTGTCGAATTCTTCGGCGATCCGACGGCCGAGCTCTCTGTCGCCGCGATCACCGGGACGAACGGCAAGACGACCACCGCCTACCTTCTCTGGTCGATCCTCGCGGCGGCAGGCGAGTCGCCGGGACTGCTCACGAACATCGAACGACGCGTCGGTGGCGAGGTCCGTGAGGTTGGCCTGAACACGCCCGAGTCGATCGACCTGCAGCGCCTCTTTCGCGAGATGGTCTCGGCAGGAGATCGAGCGTGCGTGATCGAAGCGACGTCGATGGCTTCCGTGAAAGGCCGACTGGTGGGAACGCGCTTCGCTGTGCTCGTCTTCACCAACCTCACGCAGGACCATCTGGACTTCCACGGCTCCATGGAGGCGTACTTCGACTCGAAGCGCCGCCTCTTCGCACAAGCCGAGCGCGCCGTGATCAACGTCGGCGACGAGTTCGGCGCGCGACTGGCGGCGGAACTCCCCGGTTCGATCACGTTCAGTTCGCTCGACGACCTCCCAGGCGTGGAGCTCAAGCTGCAGGGCGACTTCAACAGGGAGAACGCACTCGCGGCTGCCGCAGCCGCACATGCGCTCGGCGTCGCTGACGACTCGATCAAGCAGGGCATCGAGGCCGTCGAACGGGTTCCCGGCCGGTTCGATCGGGTCGAGGAGGGCCAGCCGTTCACGGTCCTCGTCGACTACGCGCACACACCGAGCGCGCTCGAGACGGCGCTCGGGGCGGCGCGGCAGCTGACGGGCGGCCGCGTGATCTGTGTCTTCGGCGCCGGCGGCGACCGCGACCGAGCGAAGCGACCATTGATGGGCCGCGTGGTGAACGAGCTTGCGGATGTCGTTCTCGTCACGTCCGACAACCCGCGCAGCGAGGATCCCGCCGAGATCGCCGCCGAGGTCGTCGGCGCACTCCAGCTCGACGTCGAGCTCGATCGTCGGCGCGCGATCGAGCGTGCACTCGAAGCCGCCCGCGAGGGAGACGTGGTCGTGATCGCCGGCAAGGGTCACGAGCAGGGCCAGGAAGTCCGCAGTCGCAGGCTTCCGTTCGACGACAGAGAGGTCGCGCGCGAGACGCTGCGACGATTGAGGGCGCCGGCTTGATCCCACTCGAGACGAACGTGCTCGACGGACTCGGGCAAGTCGACGCACGCGCAGACCGCTTCACCGGCGTGCAGGTGGACTCGCGTCGGATCGTCGGCGGCGACCTCTTCGTCGCAGTCGGCGACGGAGCGGGCTTCCTCGACGATGCGATCAGGCGCGGCGCCACGGCGACCCTTGTTCCCGACGATGCCTTCAGGGCGCTGGCGCACATCGGGCGACGCGTGCGCGAGCGCAGCTCCGCGCGGATCGTCGGCATCACGGGCTCGATGGGGAAGACGTCGACGAAGGACATCCTCGCCGCGCTCTGCGCTCCGTCCGTTCGCTCGATCGCCGCCGAAGCCAGCTACAACAACGAGATCGGCGTGCCGCTCACGCTCTGCCGGCTCGAGCAGGACACCGAGGTCTGCATCCTGGAGCTCGCGATGCGCGGCTTCGGACAGATCGCCGCGCTTGCAGAGGTCGCTCGGCCTCAGGTCGGAGTCATCACGAACGTCGGTCCCGTTCACCTCGAGCTCGTCGACTCGATGGCGGGCGTCCTGCGCGCGAAGGGCGAGCTTGTCGACGCCCTGCCCGCCGGCGGGACAGCGGTCGTCCCGCACGACTTCCCCGTCACGCGCAAGGACATCGAGGTCGTCCGCGTGAACGAGTCCGGCGGCGAGGTAGCGGACGGGCGCACGACAATCGGAGCCGTGAGCTTCAACTTCACGGCCCGACACCAGATTCAGAACGCCGCAACTGCGCTTGCCGTGCTGGACGCGCTTGGCCTCCCGCGACCCGCCTCGGTCGAGGTCGACTTCTCACGCTGGCGCGGCGAAGAGGAGGAGCTACCCGGTGGGGGCCTGGTGATCAACGACTCCTACAACGCAAATCCCGTCTCCATGCGGGCCGCACTCGCCTATCTGGTCGAACGGGCCGGAGAGCGCCGGCGGGTCGCGATCCTCGGCGACATGGCCGAGCTCGGCCGCACCGCGCCGGCTTATCACCGCGAAGTCGGTGAGGCGGCCGCCGAGCTCGGCGTCGACGAGCTCCTCGCCGTGGGCGAGCTGGCGCGCGGTTACCTGGACGGAGGCGTGCCCGGCCGTTGGGCCGCCAACGTCCACGAAGCCGCGCTCGAGCTCGACGAGGTCGTTCGACCGGGCGATGCCGTGCTCGTCAAAGCTTCTCGGGCCATGGGGCTCGAGGCAATCGCCCAGACGTTGATGCAGATACCCACAACGTGATCCGCGTCCTCGCCGCAGGCGTGATCGCGATGGTCGTGTCGATCATCGTCGGTCCGAAGTTCATCGAGTTCCTCCGTCGGAACGAGTTCGGCCAGCACATTCGTGAGGAGGGTCCGGAGGCGCACCGGCTGAAGCAGGGCACGCCGACGATGGGCGGCCTGCTCATCCTCGTCGTCGCGACGGCGGCGTTTCTCGCCGTGTCGAAGTACAAGGTTCCCGCGCTCACGGTGCTGTTCGTCACTCTCGGTTGCGGAGCGATCGGTTTCCTGGACGACTTCATCAAGCTCACCCATCGCCGGTCACTCGGTCTACGCGGTCGCTGGAAGATGCTCCTGCTGGCACTGATCACCGTCGGTGTCGGCTTCGCCGCAGAGCACCAGCATCTACCCACGAGCGTCTTCATTCCGGTCGTCCAGTGGAACGTCGAGCTCTCGTGGGGTTGGTACGTCCTGCTCTTCCTCGTGATCGCAGGGACCGCGAACGGGGTGAACCTGACCGACGGGCTGGACGGGCTCGCGGCCGGCACGGGGATCATCGCTCTGATCACCTTCACGGCGATTTCGGTCGTCACCTACATCCGTTCCGGCAATCCCGGCGGTCGCTTCGACAGCCGGCTCGACCTCGCGATCGTGGGTGCTGCGCTGATCGGCGCGGCGATCGGCTTCCTCTGGTACAACGCGTTTCCCGCCGAGGTGATCATGGGCGACACCGGCGCAATGGCGATCGGCGGCTCGCTGGCCGCGATGGCGATCTTCACAAAGACGATCTTCCTGCTGCTCTTCATCGGCGGGATCTTTGCGATCGAGGCTCTGTCGGTGATCGTGCAGGTCATCTCCTTCAAGTACTTCGACCGCCGCGTCTTTCTGATGACGCCCATTCACCACCACTTCGAGATGAAGGCGTGGTCGGAGACGAAGATCATGGTGCGGTTCTGGATCGTGACCGCAATCCTGTGCGCCGTCGGCTTCGCGCTCTTCTACCGCGACTTCACGTTCTTCCGACGCTGACTGAGCGGCCCGGAGATACGGTCGTCTCGATCGGCGCGGACGATTCGATCTCCGAGCTCGCGGACCGCGTCGCCCCTGACGGCGACGTGCTCGTCGTCGACGAGTCCGTCGACGCGCTCGAGCACGTGCGTCGCAAGAGCACCGCGCCGAATATCTTCTACCTGCTCGGGTCGCTGGACGTTCTGCCCCTGATGGATGCGAGCGTCGACGAGCTCGTGGCGACAAGCATTCTCGGGCCGGACGCCACGATCGAGTGCTTCCGTGTCCTCCGTCCTGGCGGCATGGTCGCCTTGACCACCCGGGACGAGGACCCGACCGGGCACGCGTTGAACTTGAATCCGAGTGAGATCGAGCGACTCTTCATTGCCGCAGGATTCGACGCCGTGAGCGTGGCGGCCGCACGGAACCGGCTCGTGGTCGCCGCGCGCAAGCCGTGAGGCTTCCGCGGCGGGCGCTCGTCGTCGGGCTCGCGCGTTCCGGCCAGGCTGCGGCACTGGCGCTCGCCCGGCGTGACGTGCCCACCGTCGGCGTCGACCGCTCCGCCGACGTCGAGGTCGGGAGGCTTGCCGAGGCAGGCGTCGAAGTCCACCGGGGGACTGAGGAGGAAGGCTTGCTGGAGGACGTCGAGCTGCTGATCAAGAGCCCGGGAGTGCCCGGGGAAGCGCCGCTGCCGGCAGCCGCTCGCGCGCGCGGGATCCCGATCTGGAGCGAGATCGAGCTCGGCTTCCGCCTGCTGCGGAACCCACTGATCGGGATCACCGGCACGAATGGGAAGACGACGACGAGCGAGCTGCTTGGGGCCATGTTCCGGGCCGCGGAAAGGCCCGTCGCCGTCGCCGGCAACGTCGGGCGCCCGTTGACGAGCTTCGACGGAGCACTCGACAAGGACGCCTGGATCGTGTGCGAGCTCTCGAGCTTCCAGCTCGAGGACGTCCACAGGCTCCGTCCGCGGATCGCGGTTCTCCTCAACCTCGTCCCCGACCATCTCGACCGGCATGCCTCGTACGACGCCTATCGCGCCGCGAAGCTGCGCATCTTCGAAAACCAGACCGAAGCCGACGTCGCAATCGTGCCCCACGACCTCGGCCCGATCCCGGGTGGGGCGGAGCGAATCGAGTTCCGCGTCGACGATGCGCTTCCGGCCGAGCCGCTCATCCCGGGCGCACACAATCGCGAGAATGCGGCCGCCGCGACAGCCGCGGCACGGGCGGCGGAGATCGCCGACGCCGCAATCGCGGAAGCACTCCGCACGTTCCCGGGCGTCGAGCACAGGCTCGAGCTCGTCGCCGAGATCGAAGGCGTGCGCTTCGTCAACGACTCGAAGGCGACGAACGGGGCTGCGGCGCAGCGAGGCATTGCCGCCTACGCGGGTCAACCGCTCCGGCTCATCCTCGGCGGCTCGCTGAAAGGCGAGTCATTCGACGAGCTCGCCGAAGGCCTACCCGCGAGCGTGCGCTCGATCGACCTGATCGGTGAGGCGACCGACGAGCTCGCCGCTGCACTCGGACGCGCAGGACGCACGTTTCGCCGATCGGGCGACCTTCCAACCGCCGTCGGTGCAGCCGCCGGCGACGCAGAGCCGGGCGACGTCGTCCTGCTCTCGCCGGCCTGCGCGAGCTATGACCAGTTTCGGAACTTCGAGGAACGCGGCGAGACCTTCCGCCGCCTCGTCGGAGAGCTCTGGTGAAGAGGAAGGGTCAGCTTGAGTCGCACCTCCTCGTCCTCGTCACGCTCGGACTCGTCGCCTTCGGGCTCGTGATGGTTTACAGCGCCACCTCGGCTCCGGCCGCGCTCGCACGGACCGATCCGATGTCCTACCTCAAGAAGCAGGCGGCGTACGCGTTGATCGGCGTCGCGCTGATGATGTTCGCCGCCCGCTTCGACTATCGGCGTCTGCGACTGCTCGCACCCGGGCTCGTGTTGACGGCGCTCGGCGGCTGCCTGGCGGTGCTGGTGATCGGTTCGCGCATCAACGGGGCGCGTCGTTGGATCGAGCTCGGGCCTGCGACCTTTCAGCCGTCGGAGCTCGCGAAGCTCGCGGTTGCGGTGTGGGCCGCGGCCTATCTCTGCAAGCGACCAGCGCCCCGGACCCTGCGCGAGCTGTGGCGGCCGATCGGCTTGCTCCTCGGGATCTTCTGCGTTCTGATCCTGGCGGAGCCCGACCTCGGCACGGCGATCTCACTCGTGCTCGTGCTGCTGGCGGTCCTGCTGATCTCCGGTACCCCTGTCTCGACGCTCGGCGCCGGCACGGGGATTGCGGTTGCCCTCGGCCTGATCGCGATCTGGTTCGAGCCGTACCGGCGCGCGCGCATCTTCAGCTTCCTCGATCCCTGGAAGGATCCTCAAGGCGCCGGCTTCCAGACCGTGCAGGCGCTGATCGGGATGGGTTCCGGCGGCATCCTCGGTGTCGGCCTCGGGCACGGGGTCGCCAAGATCAACTATTTGCCCGAGGCTCACACGGACATGATCTTCGCCGTCATCGGCGAGGAGCTCGGCCTGCTGGG
Organism: Actinomycetota bacterium; assembly: GCA_005885245.1. Classification (GTDB taxonomy): domain Bacteria; phylum Actinomycetota; class Thermoleophilia; order Gaiellales; family Gaiellaceae; genus 3-1-20CM-4-69-9. The sequence goes on from VAWR01000132.1 coordinate 6,503, forward strand.
AGTCACCGCCGTGATCGCCGCGTACGCGGCCTTCGCCTATACCGGCCTCCGCATCGCGCTCGCGTGCAAGGATCCGTTCGGGAAACGGCTGGCGGCAGGGCTCGTCGCGCTTGTCTCCGGGCAGGCCGTGATCAACCTCGCGGCGGTGCTCGGGCTGGCGCCGCTGACGGGAATCCCGCTTCCATTCATCTCGTACGGAGGGTCGAGCCTGGTGGTTGCGCTCCTGGCCGTCGGCATCCTCCTTAACATCGCCGGCAAGCATGGAGCAGAAGCGAGAGTTGCGGTGTCTGATCGCGGCCGGGGGGACGGTCGGTCACGTGGCGCCGTCGCTCGCGGTAGCGGAGGCGCTCGAGAGGCGAGGCGTGCACGTGACGTTCGCCGGGTCGCCCGATCGAATCGAAGCGCAGCTCGTTCCTGAGGCGGGGTACGAGCTCGACACGTTTCGCATCGCGGGCCTGCCGCGCAGACCTTCGCCGGCGCTTGCGCGTGCACTCCTGCTCGCCGGACGGGCACCGCGCGCGTGCGCCCGGATCATCACAGCGCGGCGCCCTGACGTCGTGCTCGGGGGCGGCGGCTACGTCGCGGGTCCGATGGTCTACGCGGCGTCGCGCCGACGGGTTCCGGCGGCGTTGATGGAAGCGGACGCCCATCTCGGGCTCGCGAACCGCCTCGCCTTGCCGTTTGCGCAGCGCGTCTTCCTGTCGTTCCCGATCGATGGACGCGACGGGCCGAAGTACCGCGTCACGGGAAGGCCGATTCCGGCCCGTTCGCGACCGGTGGGCCGGGCCGAAGCGCGTGAGCTGTTCGGCTTGCCGGACACCGGGCGGGTCCTGCTCGTCTTCGGAGGATCGTTGGGGGCGCGGATCCTCAACGAGCTCGTCCTCGACGTATTCGGCGCTGCGGGCCCCGCCGTCCTCCACCTATGCGGTACGCGCGACTACGACGAGCTGCGTCCCCGTATTACACGTCCGGACTACCGGCTTGTGGCGTTCACCGAGGAGTTCGGCGCCGCACTCGGTGCGAGCGATCTCGTGCTCGCGCGCGCGGGCGGCTCCGTCTGGGAGCTGGCGGCGGCGGGAAAGCCTGCCGTGCTCGTTCCCGGCCTGTTCGCCACCGGCGACCACCAGACGAAGAACGCACGCTTCTTCGAGCTGGCCGGAGGGGCCGTCGTGATTCCGGAAAGCGAGGTGGGCCGCGCGCCGGAGCTGATCCGCTCACTGCTCGACGATCCGCGGCGGCTCGCCCAGATGTCCGACGCAATGCTGCGGCTGGCACGGCCCGCGGCGGCCGACGAGATTGCGGAGGAGCTCATTGCCCTCGCCGCTTGAGGGCAGAAGGCTCTGGCTGGCCGGGATCGGCGGTGCGGGGATGAGCGCCTATGCGGCCCTCGCGCGCGCCTGGGGAGCAGAGGTGCGCGGGTGGGATCGCGTTCGGACGCCGTACCTCGACCAGCTCGACGAGATCGGGATCGAGATCGAGATCTCCGACGAGCCGCCGGCGCCGCCGGACGGCTGGGAAGTCTTCGTCTCGACCGCGTTCGCGGCGCGCGTGCCTGGAAAGAGTCGCGCAGAGTTGCTGGCGGAGCTCGTCTCGCTTCGCGAGGCAATCGTCGTTGCAGGTGCGCACGGCAAGACGACGACGAGCGCGATGATCGCCTTCTGTCTCGAGCGGCTCGGGCGCGACCCCGCCTGGTTGATCGGCGCGGAAATTCCGCAGCTCGGCGGCAATGCCGGAACAGGTGGTGGATGGCTTGTCGTCGAGGGTGACGAGTCAGACCGGACGATCGCCTCGCTCCGGCCGCGAGTCGCCGTGGTCACGAACATCGACCTGGATCACCACACCACCTTCGGCTCTCGGGCTGAGGTGGTCGACATGTTCACGAGCTGGCTCGCGCAGGTGCCGCAAAGCGTCCGCGGCGAGGAGCTTGTGCCCTACGACGGCCCGCTCCGGGTCGCAGGCGAGCACAACCGCCGCAATGCCGCCTGCGCGATCGCGACGCTCGAGCTGACCGGCCTGACTCGCGAGCAGGTCGAGCCGGTGCTCGCCGAGTTCGGCGGCGCGGCGAGGCGGCTCGAGCGACGCGGCGAGGCGGCCGGCGTCGAGGTCTACGACGATTATGCGCATCACCCCGCTGAGATCGAGGCGACGCTGGCCGCACTCGGTGACGACCGTCGTCTGGTCGTTCTCTTCCAGCCGCACCTCTACTCTCGCACTCGGCATCTCGCGCGGGAGCTCGCCGCCGCACTGGCGGCCGCACACACTGTCGCGGTGACGGACGTGTATCCGGCGCGCGAAGCGCCGGTCGAGAACGTCACGGGCAAGCTCGTCGTCGACGCGTTGACCGAGCTCCGCCCCGGGATGACCGTCGCCTGGACGCCCTCCGTCGAAGAGGGCGCGGCCTTTCTCAGAAGCGTCGTGCGTCCCGGCGATCGCGTCGTCACAATGGGGGCCGGCGACGTCGACCAGGCGGCCGCCGTGCTCCTCGAGGCACTGGGGTGAAGATCGACGAGCACGTTGCCCTTTCGCGGTTCACCACGCTCGGAACCGGCGGCCCCGCGCGTGCGTTTGCACGACCCGAAACGCTCGAGGAGCTGCAGGACGCCCTGAGGTTCTCGCAGGAACGCGGCCTTCCGGTCGCCACGATCGGTCTTGGCTCCAACCTGCTCGTCTCGGACGTCGGCTTCGACGGCCTCGCCCTCAAGCTCGCGGGCGCGCTTGCACGGGTGGACGTGGAGGGAGAACGTCTCGTTGCCGGAGGTGGGGCGCCGAACGCCGTTTCGCTGCATCGCGCGCGGGCGGCCGGGCTCGGCGGCTTCGAATTCGCTTGCGCGATCCCGGGCACCGCAGGCGGCGGCGTCTGGATGAACGCGGGCGCATACGGCGGCGACTGGGCGGGAATCCTCGAACGTGCGCTGATCGTCGACGGGGAAGGAAGCTCCTGGCGCACGTCCCCAGAGCTGGGACTGCGCTACAGGCACTCCGACCTTCGTCACGGCGAGATCGTGGCGCGGGTCGAGTTCCGGCTTCGACCGCGAGCGGCCGACGAGATCAAGAAACTGGTCGCCCGGCTGCAAGCTCAGAGGAAAGCCTCCCAGCCGACGAACAAGCGGACCTTCGGGAGCGTCTTCAAGAACCCGACCCACGAGCTGTCGGCGGGACGGATGCTCGAGGCCTGTGGTCTCAAGGGTCACAGGATCGGCGGCGCGCAGATCTCACCGAGACATGCGAACTTCATCGAAAACGCGGACCGCGCACGGTCTGCGGACGCGATCGCTCTGATGGCCGAGGCCCGGCAGCGCGCCTGGGAACAGTACGGCGTCGAGCTCCAGCACGAGGTCGAGTTTCTCGGCCCGCTCCAGCTGCCTTCGATCTCCAAGTAGGACCCGCGCGGGAAGCGGCGAAGTCAGCCGCGTGGCCGAGAAGGTTCTGACGCTTCCGCGCAAGCGTGGGTTCGACGTGCTCCGCTTCGTCCCGTCGGGCCGTTCGCTGCTTGTGGGTTTGGCCGCCGTTTCGATCGCGGTCGGCCTGTACGGCCTCGCGCGTGAGACGTCGTTGTTCGCAGTGCGGGCCATCGACGTGGAGGGGGCACAGGGCGCAGTCGCGGCGGACGTCAGCGCCGCGCTTCGCTCGTACCAGGGCCGGAGTCTCGTGGCAGTCAACGTCGGGGCGGTCGAGCAACGTGCGGACGCCATCGCCAGCGTCCGCAGCGCGGTCGTCGACCGCGCGTTTCCCCATACGCTCCGGATCCGGGTCGTCCCCGAAACGCCGGTCGCGGTGCTGAGGCGCGGCAGCGAGTCGTGGCTCGTCTCGGCGCGGGGGCGCGTCATCCGGACGATCGACCGCGGCAACCGGCCGACCCTGCCGCGGATCTGGCTGCCAGCGA
>VAWR01000001.1 GCA_005885245.1 Actinomycetota bacterium
TCGACACGCACCCGGCAGACCCGTCAAACGACAGCACCCCGAGCTTCACCTTCAGCTCCTCCGAGAGCGGCTCGACATACGAATGCCAGATCGACGGCGGTGGCTGGACTTCATGTTCCAGTCCGCACGGCCTCGCCTCACTCGGCGCGGGCAGCCACACCTTCGACGTCCGCGCCGCCGACCAGGCCGGCAACACCGACGGCACACCCGCGAGCTACACGTGGACCGTCGACCTGACCGCGCCCGACACCACGATCGACACGCACCCGGCCGATCCGTCGGGCGACACGACTCCGAGCTTCACCTTCAGCTCCTCCGAGAGCGGTTCGACATTCGAGTGCCGCGTGGACGGCGGCAGCTGGGCGCCCTGCACCAGCCCGCACAGCATCTCGCCCGCCCTGACCGAGGGCAGCCACACGTTCGACGTCCGCGCCACCGACCAGGCCGGCAACACCGACGGCACGCCTGCCACCTACGCCTGGCTGATCGACACCGGGGCTCCGACAGTGACGATCACGGACCCAACGACCTACCTGAACGGCTCAGATCCGAACAACTACGTCGTCACCGCCACGACTCCCGACTCCGACGTGATGCACGTCGACTTCTACCAGTGCTCGGATGCGAGCACAGCCTGCTCGACAGGATCGTGGAACCAGTTCGGCACGGACAACAGCGCGCCCTATGCGGCCACCTGGTCGACACCAGCGTTCGACGGCCCGAAGGCGATCCGCGCCCTGGCGGTCGACGCGGCGAGCAACACGGGCCAGAACATCCGGACGATCACGATCGATCGCACGGGGCCGAGCGGAATCTCGGTCACCTACCCGAACGGTTACGTCACCGGCTCGTTCGCGATCACGGCTGACAACGGCCCGGACGCAGACGTAAACGCCGCGTCCGGCTCGCTCGAGCGCCAGACGGGAACACTCACGAACGACAGCTGCTCGGGCTACGGCTCCTTCACTGCCGCCACGAGCTCCGACAGCGTCGCGTCCGGTAGCTGCGCGAAGTACCGCTACAGCGTCGGCGACAACGCCGGCAACCGGTCGACGGCGACCTCGACGAACGAGGTCCAGTCCGACACTACCGCGCCGACGTCCAGCGAGACCGATCCCGGCCCCAACCTCCGACAGACCGTGGTGCTCACCGCAACGGCGAGCGACTCGGGCGGCTCGAGCGTCGCCGCCGTCGCGTTCCAGCGCCGTCCGTCCAGCGGCGGCTCCTGGACGACGATCGGAACAGACACCACGACTCCGTACTCCTCGTCCTTCGATACGACGGGGGTCGGAGACGGGCTCTACGACCTGCGCTCGGTCGCGACGGACGTCGCAGGCAATGTCGAGGCCTCCCCGACCGTCATCGGTAGCCGTCGCATCGACAACACGCCGCCGGGCGCCACCATGCTCAGCCCCGGCGACCCGGTCGGCGGAACCGTCACGCTCGCGTCGAGCACGAGCGATACGGGCGGTTCGGGCATCGCCACGGTCGTGTACGAGCTCGCACCGAACGGCGGCAGCTTCAACAGCCAGCCTGCCAGCTGGGACACGACGCTCGGGTCGGACGGCCTCTACGACCTGCGGGTCATCGCAACCGACGTCGCCGGCAATACACACACCTCCGCGGCGATCTCGACGCGCGTGGACAACACGGCTCCGGCTGTCACCTTCTCCAGTCCGGCCACGGGCGACGTCGTCAGCGGCACGGTCAGCCTGACCGCGAGCGCGAGCGACGCCTCGCCCGCCAGCCCGCCCATCAGCTTCACCTACAAGCTCCACAGCGATCCGCCGAGCGCATACGCAGCAACGACTGCGTCGTGGAACACGGCCGCGCTTCCCGGCGGCGACGGTCTGTACGACGTGCGGGCAGTCGCGACGGACGACGCTTCGAACCAGACCACTGTCGAGCACACGAGCATCCGCGTCGACAACGCACCGCCGGCGGTCTCGATCACCGCGCCGGCCGCCGCGATCAACGGCTCACTGCCGAGCCCGACGACGTTTGCTGCGAACGCGAGCGATCCGGGCGGCAGCGGCGTCGCTCAGGTCCAGTTCTTCGAGTGCTCGAACCAGAGCAGCGACTGCGCGACGGGCGTCTGGAGCCCGCTCGGGACGGTGGCCGCACCGGGCCCGTACAGCGTCTCCTGGTCGATCCCGGCGAGCGACGGGAACCACGCTCTCGCAGCCGTCGCAACCGACAACGCGGGTCATGCCGCGAGCGCGATTCGCAATGTCGACGTCGATCGGACCGCTCCGAACACCACCATCCTGATCAAGCCCGCGGATCCGTCGAACGGCACGCCGAGCTTCACCTTCGGCTCCTCGGAAGCCGGCTCGACGTTCGAGTGCAGCATCGACGGCGGTTCGTTCGCGCCCTGCACCGGCCCGCACGCCGTGCCCGGTCTCTCCGACAACACGCACACCTTCGAGGTGCGCGCCACCGATGCCGCCGGGAATACCGACGCGACACCAGACTCGTGGACGTGGCATCGTGACACGAACGCTCCGACGGGCACGGTGAACAGCCCCGGCGCGAACATCCGGCAGAGTGTGACGCTCAGCTCGACCGAGAGCGATCCGGCGCTGGACGGCTACGCCTCGGGGATCGCTTCCGTCGACTACGAATACTCCGCCGACGGGACGACATGGGCGTCGATCGGGACGCTGACCTCGGCGCCGTTCGACTCGATCATCTGGAACACGCTCGGCGTGACCGACGGCGTCTATCAGCTGCACATCATCATCCACGACGTGGCCGGCAACGTCACGACCTCTGCGGCCGTGCCGAACGTGCGCATCGACAACACGCCGCCGACGACGAGCCAGAACGATCCGGGCCCGTACCTACGGGCGACGAAGACTCTGACCGGTTCGGCGGCGGACTCGGGTTCCGGCATCGACCATGTGGACTTCCAGCGCGCGCCCACCGGCGGCGGCTCCTGGACGACGATCGCAACCGACTCGACGCCGCTCGACGGCTTCCAGGCCAGCTTCGACACGACAGGCGTCGCCGACGGCCACTACGACTTCCGCACCGTCGCGTTCGACGTCGCCGGTAACCAGGCTGCTGGAAGCCCGGTCACCGACCGCCTCGTCGACAACACGCCGCCCAACGCGACCCTCAACGATCCGGGCACCTACCTGCGCGGGGCCGTGAACCTCACCTCGACGACGAGCGATCCGGGCGGCTCCAACGCCTCAGGCATCGCGACCGTCGCCTACGAGTACTCGACGAACGGCGGCGCGACCTGGCAGTCCACGGGCGCCACCTTCAACTCGGCCTCCGTCCCCGACGGCAACGTGAGCCTGCACGTCGTCGCGACAGACGCGGCCGGGAACTCGACCACGTCTTCGACCGTGACACGCCTCGTCGACAACACGAAGCCGACGACCTCGGACGACGCCCCGGGCGGCTGGCAGTCGAATCCCGTCACGGTCACCCTTACCGGCAGCGATGCAGGTTCTGGTGTGAACGTCACCGAGTACAGCGTCGACGGGAACCCCACGTACACCGCTGGCACCAGCGTGAGCATTCCGGCTCCTGCGGACGGCTCGAACGACGGCGCACATACGATCGCCTACTTCTCCGCCGACAACGCCGGGAACATCGAGACGATCAAGAGCACGACGGTGCTGATCGACGCCACGCCGCCGGCCTGCCCGTCCTGCTCGGCCGCCGACTACCTGCGTGGGACCGTGAACCTGAGCGCGAGCCCTGACACCGGTGGCTCGGGAATCCAGTCCGTCGCCTTCGAGTACACGACGGCCGGTGGTTCCACGTGGACGACGATCGGCACCGACAACACGGGGCCGGCCCCGTACACGGCCAGCTGGGATACCACGGCGGTGCCGGACGGCCACTACGACCTGCGGATCCTGATCACCGACAACGCGGACAACATCACCACGGCCGACCTGCCTGACAAGGTCGTCGACAATACGGCTCCCGACGTCGCGCTCGTCGGTGCGCCGACCGAAGGACAGCTCGTCACCGGCACGGTCGCCATCACAGCCTCGGCCTCCGATGCCACCTCGCCCGTCGCGTCGGTCAAGTTCTACGTTCGAGGCGCGCTGCTCGGCACGGATGCAGCGGCTCCGTTCTCGCTGAACTGGAATACGACGACCGGTGCGGACGGTGGCGCGACGATCCAGGTCGTGGTCGAGGACATGGCGGGCAACACCACCACCTCAGCCGTGCGGAACGTGTCCGTCGACAACGTCTCGCCGACACCGACGCTCGCCGATCCAGGGCAATCCCTCAGCGGAATCATCTCGCTCTCGGCAAGCTCCGACCCGGACACGACACAGGTCGACTTCGAACGCCGGCCCGCAGGCGGCGGGTCGTGGGTGACGATCGCCAGCGACACGACGACGCCATGGGGCACCTCGCTCGACACGACCGCTCTCGCCGACGGCCTCTACGACTTCCGTGCGGTCGCGACCGATCAGACCGGCAATACCGGAACGAGTGCGATCCGCTCCAACATCCGCATCGACAACACCGTCCCATCGGGCTCCCTGACGACCCCTGCTTCGGGAGCGACGGTCGGCGGTACCGGCGTCGCGCTCGGCGGCTCCTACTCGGACGCCGGGTCCGGCGTCGCCTCGGTGCGCTATGAGTTGCGGCCGACCGGCGGCGGCTCCTGGTCGACGATCGCAACGGCGTCGAGTGCACCGTTCAGCGCAACCTGGGATGCGTCGACGACGTCCTCCGGGAACTACGACCTGCGTCCTGTGATCATCGACAACGCAGGCAACAGCTTCACGGGCGCGCTGATCACTTTCAACGTCGACACCACCGCCCCGACCGTCGTCCTTACCAACCCCGGGGCGACCATTTCCGGCACGGTGACCTTCACCGCGACCGTCGGCGGCACGGGTGCGACGAAGGTCGTATTCGGCGCCAGCCCCGCGGGCGGCGCCTCGTGGACGTCGATGGGGACGGACTCGAGCTCACCGTGGAGCGTCACCTACAACACGTCGAAGCTCGCCGACGGGCTCTACGACTTCCATGCGACCGTCTGGGACGGCCTGGGCAACTCGTCCTCCGACGTCGTCACTGGGATCCGGGTCGACAACGCCGCACCCCACCTCGTCTCGTCGACGCCCGTCGACGGCTCGACCGTCAGCTCCGCGAGCGCGATCGGCCTCGTCGCGAGCGAGCCCGCGACGCCGGTCGGCGTCACGCTCGATGGAAACGCGACCGTCGCGCCGATCGTGAGCGGTACGAGCATCGACTACAACACCGGCGCGCTGGGCATCGGCGCACACGTGTTGGCCGGCGAGCTCCAGGACCCCTCCGGCAAGAAGGCGCCGTTCCGGATCCACTTCACGGTGTGGTCCTCCTCCTCGGGCTCGCTCGCCCCGCCGGTCGAGAGGAACACGACGACGTCGACCGGAACCACCGTCGAATCCGCCGACGGCTTCGCCTCGGCGACGATGCCGGCCGGCGCCTGGTCGAGCTCCGCCAACGACTGGATCACGCTTCGCATCACGCCGGTCGCGGCGCCGAGCGGGCTGACGAACGGGTTCGGTGCAGGCCCGGAGGCGCTTGACGTGACCGCACGTTGGGCGCTTGCGGGTACGGAGGTGCATCAGTTCAGCCCGCCGATCGGGATCCTGATGCGCTCTACGGAGCGAGGCCTCGTGCCGGCGACGTTCGAGAACGGCCGCTGGCGCGTCCTGTTCCGAGTTCCCTCGGCCGGAACGCTGCCCGCCGGTTGGGACGACGGCTTCTGGACGGACGCCGGCGGCTTCCACATCGCCACGAAGCACCTCTCGCTCTTCGCGCTGCTGCGGGATCTCGCTGCGCCGAATCCGCCCCAGAACGTCCGCGGCTTCCTCGGCCCGGGCGGCCTGACTCTCCGCTGGGAGCCGGGCGCCGACAACAGCGGCACCTACGACTTCGTGTCGGTGTTCTCCGGCTCGACGGACGCCGGTCACTTCGGGATCGACTACACGGCCGCGAGCATCGGCTCCTGGGCCGTCGGCGATCCTCGCGTGTTCCGCCTGAGGGAGACCGACCTCGCCGGCAACGAGAGCGAACTGACTCGGCCACTCGTGCCGGTGCCTTCGCTGATCGGCAAGACACCCGATCAGGCAGCCGCGTTGCTCGCCCCGCTCGGGCTCACGGTCGGCGCCCTGACGACCGGTGGAACGGGCCCGGCCGGGACGGTCACCGGGCCTGTCGGTCTCGTCCTCGCCGAACAGGGCTCGGCGATCGACCTGACCGTCGCGTCCGGCGGCGCGCTCACCCGCCTCGTGTTCAAGGTCGTTACGGCACCCAAATTCAAGCCTGCGACTCGCCCCAGAATCGCCGCGCGCATCTCCGTGACTCGCGTAGCGCGCGTGACTGCCGAGCTCTTCAGCCCGCGGCACGTCAAGCTCTATACGTGGCGGTTCACCGTCAAGGCGGGCCGGTCGATCATCAAGCTGCGCGTGCCGCGGCAGGTGCGCCGGAGCGGCATCTACTCGATGCGCTGGACGGCACGTTCCGGTCGCGAGACGATCTCACGCCGCATCACGATCCGGCTGGTCGGTACGAAGGGCACAACGCTGCCGCCCGCGCAGCCGATCGAGGTCGTGCTGGCCGGGCCCGCGACCAAGGGTCTCGCCGGTAAGTTCTCGACGCGGAAGCCGAGGCTCGTCTCGGCCGCCGGAATCGAGCCGACGTTCGACGCGGCGGCGAACCGGAGGACCGACGTACGCGTGATCGTGGTCGACGTGGACGTGTTCGGCGTCGGCCTCGTTCGCGACCTCCATACCGTGTTCCCCTCGGTCCGCATCGTCGCCCTGGCCTCGACCCCTCGCCTCCTGGCAGGCTCGCTCGCGGCCGGTGCCGTGATCGCGCTACCGCGCGCGACGCCACCGGCCACCCTTGCCCGCGTGATCGAAACGTTGCTGGCCAAGCCGAAGCCCAGGCCTCCAGCGAAGCACCGCTAGGGGCGCGGACGACCCTCGGCGCCTAGCCGCCCGGCTTCCAGAGCGGCTCGTCCCGTCCCGCAGCAGCGTTCGCGGCGCGCGCTGCGATGAAGAGAAAATCGGAGAGCCTGTTCAGGTAGGCGAGCACGAGCGGGTTCACGCCGGTTTCGCCGTCCGCGACCAGCGCTTCGCGTTCGGCCCGACGACAGGTCGTTCGAGCCACATGCAGCCGAGCCGCCGCCTCGGTGCCGCCGGGAAGCACGAAACTCTTCAGTTCGGGAAGGTCGGCGTTGAACTCGTCGCAGAGCACTTCGAGCCGATCGATCGCGGCCTGCTCGATGCGCAGTCGATCGGTGACACCGAATGGGACTGAGAGGTCTGCGCCGACGTCGAAGAGATCGTTCTGGATCCGCGCGAGCGGCGCGCGCAAGACATCCGGAAGGTCCGCGCCCGCCAGGGCGAGGCCGAGCGCGGAGTTCAGCTCGTCGACAGCGCCGAAGGCGCCGATCCGGCAGTCGAGCTTCGGCACCCGCGAGCCGTCGCCGAGCGAGGTCTCGCCCCCGTCCCCCGCGCGCGTGTAGATCCGTGTGAGCCGAACCGGCTCATCGCGCCGCCGCGAGCTCAAAGCGCACTCCGCAAAATCGTCACGGAATCGGCACCCACCGGCGCGCAGCAGGACGCTATCGTCGTCTGCAGTGGGTGGTGGGTGACAGCCCCCACCCGGGTGGGGACGCGGGCGCGTGTGTACCTCGAAGACATCGTCAGCGCACCGCGAGCGATCGTTCCGTCAGGCCGAGAATCGAACGGGCGATGACGAGCCGCTGGATCTCGCTCGTCCCTTCGTAGATCTCGGTGATCTTCGCGTCCCGGTAGTAACGCTCGACCGGAAACTCCTTCGTGTACCCGTAGCCACCGAGAATCTGGATCGCCTCACCCGTCTGCCGCCGAGCCATCTCGGAGGCGAACAGCTTGGCTTTCGCCCCCTCCTCGGTATGCCGACGGCCCTGCTGCTTCAGCCAGGCGGCTCGATAGATCAGGAGGCGCGCCGCGTCGATCTCCATCGACATGTCTGCCAGCTTCTGCTGGATCGCCTGGAAATCGGCGATGCGGTGGCCAAAGGCGCGGCGCTGCAGCGCGTAATCGCGCGCGACGTCGTACGCGGCCTGGGCGATACCGAGCGCCTGGGCGGCAATGCCGATCCGCCCGCCGTCCAGCGTCGTCATCGCGACCCGGAAGCCGCGGTTCTCCTCGTGGAGCAGCCGGTCGCGGCCCACCTTCGCACCCTCGACGACGAGGTCGTTCGTCACCGAGGAGTTCAGGCCGAGCTTCTTCTCGTCTCTCGTCACCCGAACATGCTCCGCATCGAGGATGAACGCGCTGATTCCGCGCGCAGTCTCCGTCTGCGGATCGGTGCGCGCGAAAAAGAGGAACGTGCCGGCGTAGCGTCCGTTCGTGATCCACTGCTTCGCACCGTCGATCGTCCAGCCGTCGCCGTCCGAGTCGGCTCTCGTCCGGAGTGCGCCCGCGTCGGAGCCCGCCTCGGCCTCCGTCAGCGCGAATGCGCCGAGCTGCTCGCCCCGTGCGAGCGGCGGCACGAACCTCGACTTCTGCTCGTCTGTGCCGAACGCAAGGATCGGGAGGGTGGCAGCGCTCGTGTGCACGGCGACCGTGACGCCCACCCCGGCGTCGGCACGCGAGAGCTCTTCGAGCACGAGGACGTAGGACAGGAAGTCGGCGCCGGCGCCGCCGTATTCCTCGGGCACGCACGTTCCCATCAGTCCGAGCTCGGCGAGCTGCCCGAAGAGCTCGCGGGGAAAGGCGTGGTCGCGATCCCAGGCAGCGGCGTTTGGATCGATCTCGGCACGAGCAAAGTCCCGAGCGAGCCCCTGGATCTCACGCTGATCCTGCGTCAGCTCGAAGTCCATCCCGACCGAAAAGCTAGCGCTTCAACCGGTGATACTGGAGGTCGTGTCTCGAGTTCTGTCGCTCCTCCTGCTCACGGTGGCGCTCAGCGGCTGCGCCTCGAAGGCTCGGGCTCCGTCACCGAGCAGCGTCGTCCGCGCCTGGAGCAACGCGCTCAACGCCGGGGACAATCAACGTGCCGCAGATCTCTTCGCACCCGATGCTCAGATCGTCCAGGGCAATCTGGTGCGCCGGTTGCACACGCACTCGGAGGCGGTCGCCTTCAATCGCACCCTGCCTTGCTCGGGCCGGATCGTCGAGCTGCGGTCGCGCGGACGGGACATCGAAGCGACCTTCGTCCTCGGGAACCGACCCGCTTCGCTGTGCGACGGGCCCGGCCAGCGTGCCGCAGCGCTCTTCCGCATCCGTCAGGGAAAGATCGTGCTCTGGCACCAGATCCCTGCACCTCCGGCCGAGCCGGTGGTTTAGATCTTGGATCTAGGCCGCGGCGAGCTCGCGGCGGATGATGCGGAGCTGGCCTTCGACCGCCACGAACGCGTCGACGACGTCGGGGTCGAATTGGCGCTTTCGCTGCCCGAGGACCTCCTCGCGAGCGGCCTTCCAGCTCAGTGCACGCCGATATGGCCGGTGGCTCGTCATTGCATCCAGCGCATCGGCAACCGCGAAGATCCGCGCCCCGAGCGGGATCTCGTCGCGAGCGAGCCCGTCCGGATAACCACGACCGTCCCAACGCTCGTGGTGAGAGCGGACGATTTTCAGCCCCTCGCCCTTGAGGAACGCGATACCCGACAGCATCGCCTCGCCGAGCACCGTATGAGTCTGCATCCGGCGACGCTCGGCCGGGCTGAGTGGGCCCGGCTTCTGGAGGATCCCGTCCGGAATCCCGATCTTGCCGACATCGTGGAGCAAGAACCCGTAGGGCGTGCTCTTGTCCTTCGACACGGTGGGCGCGGCAATCGCCCCGGTGAGTGCGGTTGCATAACTCTGCACGCGTTGCGAATGAGCACGCGTACCGGTGTCCTTTGACTCGAGCGCGCTCGCGAGCGCCGACACCGTCTGCAGATACGCACTCTGGAGCAACTCGCGCTGCCCGCGCTCGACCTCGAGCATGTGGCGCAGGTCGCGCGCATAGAGAAGCAGCTCTTCTTCAGCCTTGCCGCTGCGCTTCTTGGCCGCACGGAAAGGCACCCCGTACAGACCACCGGCGAGCCGCTCGGCGACCGAGAGCAACTCGAGCGGACTGAACGGTTTGCGAACGAAAGCGTCCGCCCCCGCGCGTTTCGCATCCGCGCTCGTGCCACGGTCCGAGCCGGTCAACAGGACGATCGGGATCTCCCGCGTCGCGGGCGACCCTTTGAGCTCCGCGCACAGCTCGAGTCCGGTTGTGCCGGGCATGTTGATGTCGAGCACGATCACGTCAGGGCGCTCGGCCCGGATCCTTCGGCGCGCAACCTCCGCGCTCTCGGCATCGACCACGTCGACGTCGGCGACCTCGAACGTCGTCTTCAGAAGAGTGCGAAGCCCAGGATCGTCGTCGACCAGCAGGATCCGCAAGACGCGAAACCTCCCTTTCCCTGACCTGTGTGCTTTGTCGGCAGGCGGCCCAACTCACTTGAGCCCCTGTTCATAAGACACCGCGCGGGGCGCAAAACCTGCAGAAGACGGCCGGTGCGGCTGTTCTAGGCGTACTGGAAGAAACCGCCGCCGCTCTTACGCCCGAGCTGTCCGGCCTCGACCAGATCGCGAAGCAGCGGACAGGGGGCGTAGCGGTCATCGCCGAGGCCCGCCTGGAGCACTTCCATGATGGCGACGCAGGTATCGAGGCCGATCAGATCGGCGAGGGCGAGCGGCCCGAGCGGGTGCGCGAAACCGAGCTTGGCAATAGTGTCGATCGCCTCGGCCTCGGCCACGCCGTCGTGGAGTGCCCAGACCGCCTCGTTGATGAACGGCATGAGGATCCGGTTCGAGACGAATCCCGGAAAGTCGTTGGCAACGGCCGGTGTCTTCCCGAGGTCCCGAGCCAGCTCGGTGATCGCAGCCGCCGTCTCGGCGGAGGTGTCGCGCGCGCGAATGACCTCCACGAGCTTCAGCACGGGCACCGGGTTGAAGAAGTGCATGCCGATGACCTTGTCCGGGCGCGTCGTAGCAGCGGCGAGCGAGCCGATCGGGATCGACGACGTGTTCGACGCCAGCACGGCTTCGCGCGGCAAGACCTCATCGGCGCGGCGGAAGATCTCCGCCTTCACCTCGCCGTCCTCGACGACCGCTTCGATCATCAAATCCGCACGGACGAGGCCGTCGACAGCCCGAACGCGAGCGGTCACCTCTGCGGGCGGCGGCCCTCCCTTCTCGACGAGCTTCGCGAGGCTCTTGCCCATCGTCGCGAGCGCCCGCTCGGGGGCGCCGGGCTGCGCGTCATGTAGCGAAACATGCCGGCCGGAGGCGGCCACGACCTGCGCGATCCCGCCGCCCATCTGGCCGGCGCCGACGACGAGGACGTGCTCGAAATTCACGACGTCGCGAGCGCCTAGACCTCGAGCAGCAGCGCATCTCCCTGGCCGCCGCCGGAGCAGATCGCCGCCAGGCCGAGACCGCCGCCGTTGCGGCGGAGCTCGTGGATCATCGTCCCCAGAATCCGTGCGCCGGACGCGCCGATCGGATGGCCGAGCGCGACCGCGCCTCCGTTCACGTTCACGCGGTCAGTGTCCGCGTCGAGGAGCCTGGCCGAGTTGAGCACGACCGAGGAGAACGCTTCGTTCAGCTCCACGCGCTCGACGTCGCCGATCTTCTTGCCCGCCTTTGCGAGCGCCCGCTCCCCCGCCATGGCCGGCGTGCGGGCAAGGTACGCGAACTCGTCGGCGACGTACGCCTGCGAGACGATCGTCGCGAGAACCTCGAGTCCCCGTTTGCGCGCGAACTCCTCGCTCGTCACGACGAGCGCCCCCGCGCCGTCGTTCACGCCAGGTGCATTCCCCGCGGTCGTCGTTCCCTCCGGATCGAACACCGGCGGCAGCTTCGACAGCTTCTCGTACGACGTGTCCCGCCTCGGTCCCTGGTCGACCGCGAACTCGCCGACGGGAACGATCTCGTCCCGGAACTTGCCGTCCTCGATCGCCTTGGCCGCACGCTCGTGTGAACGCAACGCCCAGCGGTCCTGATCCTCTCGTGAGATCCCGAGCTCGCGTGAGACGAACGAGGCCTGCTCGACCATGTGACGGTTGTCGAAGGTCGAGATGAGCCCGTCGTGCGTCATCAGGTCGATCAGGGCACCGTCGCCGAGCTTGTAGCCAAACCGTGCCTTCCTCAGCGCATACGGCGCGTTGGACATCGATTCCATCCCGCCGGCGACGATGACGTCCTGATCGCCTGCGCGGATCATCTGATCCGCGATCTCGACGGCGCGGATGGACGACGCGCATACCTTGTTGATCGTGTCGGAGCCGACCTCGATCGGAAGACCCGCGCCGATCGAGGCCTGGCGCGCCGGCGCCTGGCCCGCTCCGGCCTGCAGAACCTGGCCCATGATCACGTACTCGACCTCGTCGTTCTCGACGCCGGCCCGGTCGAGAGCGGCGCGGATCACAATCGCGCCGAGCTCGGTCGCCTCCTTGTCCGCGAGCGAGCCGCCGAGCTTGCCGAAGGGTGTACGAACCGCCGAAACGATCACCGAGCGAGCCATGGTTCGAGCGTACCAATACGCTTCGGGTGTGCCGTCGGCGCGAACCACGGTAAAACGACACCCCGAGCGTGGGGCCTACGCACGCGACGTGATCGACGCCGTCCTCGACGAGGCGCTCGTCTGCCACGTCGGGTTCGCACTCGACGAACAGCCCTTCGTGATCCCCACGATCCACGCTCGCGACGGCGACGTCCTCTACATCCACGGCTCCCCGGGAAGCCGCATGCTGCGCAACCTCCGAGACGGCATCGACGCGTGCGTCACGGTCACGCTGCTGGACGGCCTCGTGCTCGCCCGCTCCGTCTACAACCATTCGATGAACTACCGGTCGGTCGTCGTCGTCGGGCGCGCCCGCGAAGTGACGGCACCCGATGAGAAGCTGCGCGCAATGCGATGCGTCGTCGAGCACGTCGTCCCGGGACGCTGGGACGAAGCACGGCAGCCCAGCGAGACGGAGATCAAGGCGACGACGATCCTGGCGGTCTCACTGGCAGAGGCCTCCGCGAAGATCCGCACCGGTCCGCCCGTGGACGACGAAGGCGACCTCGATCTCCCGGTCTGGGCCGGCGTGATCCCGCTCGCGCTCCGATCGGCGGATCCGCTACCCGACTGCGGCGTCACGGCTGCGCCACCTCGGTACGCGACGAACTACGAGCGGCGTCGCGCTTGACCCCGCCCGCCTCCGTCCGTACCCTGTGACGACGATGACTCCTGCCACTCGCATCTGGGCCTGGCGCCGCGAGCGGGGCGGGAGCCTGCGCCTGCACTAGCTAGGCCAGAAACAGCCCGTTCCGCTCACCCAGACCTTCCAGCCGGAGGGTCTTTTTGCGTGCCCATTCCTGCAACGGAGGATCCCGTCATGACCATCTCGCCCGACATCTCGACAGACCTCGTCACACCGCTCGGCGCCTACCTGCGCCTGCGCCGCGAGGGGCGCGCCGCCTTCCTCCTGGAGTCCGTCGAACGGGGCCGGCTCGGGCGTCACTCCCTCGTCGGTTCGGGCTCCCACCTCTGTTACCTCGCGGAAGCGGAGGCGTGCGGCGAGCCCGTGGTCGGCTACCTGGGTTACGACTATGCGGCGCGGCTCGAGCCGACCGTCTCGCTGCCCGAGGAGCGTGCGGGGGTACCCGAGAGCCGCTTCCTCGTCGCGGACACGCTCGTGCGCTTCGACCACGTTCTCGGCACCGCGGAGGTGATCCGCGGCGACCCGGATGAGGTCTCCGGGTTGCTTGCGCGCCCGGTCCCGCGCCTCTCCACGACGAATGGCCGCCGCGGGTTCGCCCGCCGAACGCCGGGACGAAGCGACTACGAAGCATCGGTCCGCACGGCGAAGGAACACATCGAGGCCGGCGACGTCTTTCAGGTCGTGCTCTCGCAGCGAGCAGTTCGGCCGACCTCGGCGTCGCCGCTCGAGCTCTACCGGGCGCTGCGACGGGTGAACCCCTCGCCTTATCTGTTCCTGCTCGAGCTGGATGGACTGTCGCTGATCGGCTCCTCCCCGGAAACGCTCGTGAAATGCGAGGGACGCCGCGCCGGAGTCAATCCGATCGCGGGCACGACCGCACGCGGAGACGGGGACGCCGAACGATTGCTCGCGTCGGAGAAGGACCGCGCCGAGCACGTGATGCTCGTCGACCTCGGACGGAACGATCTCTCGCGCGTGTGCGTTCCAGGGAGCGTCGAGGTCGAGCGCTTCCTGGAGGTGGAGCGCTACTCCCACGTCACGCACCTGGTCTCGCAGGTCGCCGGCGATCTGCGGGACGGCGTCTCCCCCTTCGATCTCCTGCGAGCCTGCTTCCCGGCGGGCACGGTCTCGGGCGCGCCCAAGGTCCGGGCGATGCAGCTGATCGCGGAGCTGGAGGGCCGGCGGCGCGGGCCGTACGCCGGCGCGGTGGGGTATGCGCTTCCGGACGAGGGGGTGCTCGATACCTGCATCGCGATCCGGACGATCGTTCTACGCGACGGCGTTGCGCACCTGCAGGCCGGAGCCGGCATCGTCGCGGACTCCGATCCGGCGGCCGAGCACGAGGAGTGTTTGCGCAAGCTCGCCGCAGTGGAGTCGGCGATCGAGCTCGCGGAGGCCGAACAACGTTGATCCTGCTCGTCGACAACTACGACTCGTTCACCTACAACCTCGCTCACCTCTTCGGCGAGCTCGGTGAAGAGGTGACCGTGCGGCGAAACGATGCGCTGGACGCGGAGGCGGCGGCGAGACTCGCTCCGTCGCAGCTCGTGATCTCCCCCGGTCCCGGCCGCCCGGCCGACGCGGGCGCGACGCTGGAAATCGTGAAACGGCTCGCCCCGACGACGCCGACGCTCGGCGTCTGCCTCGGCCACCAGGCGATCGTGGAAGCCTTCGGGGGCGAGGTCGGCCCGGCCCGGCAGCTCGTGCACGGGAAGTCGTGCACGGTTCGACACGACGGGCGAGGCGTCTTTGCCGGGCTGCCGGAAGAGCTCGAGGTCGGGCGCTACCACTCGCTGGCGGCCACTTCCCTCGCCCCCGGTCTCGAGGTTTGCGCGACGGCTGCGGACGGCGAGATCATGGCGGTGCGCCACCGCACGCTGAACGTCCACGGCGTGCAATTCCATCCGGAATCCGTCCTCACTCCCCAGGGACGCCAGATCGCGCGAAACTTCGTGAACCGGTGATTCAGACAGCCATCACGAAGTTGCTGGACGGCAAGGCGCTCGAGCGCGCGGAGGCGCGTGCCGTGATGGACGAGATCATGCTCGGCGAGGCGACGCCCGCGCAGATCGGGGGCTTCCTGGTCGCGCTGCGCGCGAAGGGCGAGACGCCGGACGAGATCGCAGGCTGCGCCGAGGCGATGCGAGCGCATGTCCTCTCCGTCAATCCGAGGCGCCAGGATCTCGTGGACACGGCGGGGACGGGGGGCGACGGCGCCCACACGATCAACATCTCGACCGCCGCCGCACTGGTCGCCGCGGCGGCCGGCGCCGCGGTCGCCAAGCACGGGAACCGTGCCGTCTCCTCGGCGTGCGGCTCGGCCGACGTCCTCGAGGCGCTCGGCTTCAGCCTCGAGCAGGGGCCCGAAAGGATCTCGCAGTCGATCGACGAGCTCGGCTTCGGCTTTCTCTTCGCCCCGTCGCATCACCCCGCCATGCGACACGCCGCGCCGGTGCGCACGGAGCTGGCGACGAGAACGGTCTTCAACATCCTCGGCCCGCTGACGAATCCGGCCGGCGCGCGGGCCCAGGTGGTGGGCGTCTACTCGCCGACGCTCGTGCGGACTATTGCCGAAGTATTGGCTCGGCTCGGAGCGACGCGGGCCTTCGTCGTGCACGGTGCGGGTGGGATCGACGAGTTGTCCCCCGTGGGGACGAATCTCGTCGCCGAGGTGGTCAACGGTGTCGTTCACGAGCGCGAGCTCGACCCCGAGGCCGAGTTGGGACTGCCGCGCTGCAGTGTCGAAGAGCTGCGCGGCGGCGCCCCGGTCGAAAACGCGCAGGCAATTCGCGACGTCTTTGCCGGTGCCGACGGCGGGCGTCGGAGCGCAGTCCTGTTGAACTCGGCAGGCGCGATCGCGGCAGCCGGACATGCGGCCGATCTGCGCGAGGGCCTGCAGCTGGCGCGCGAGGCAATCGACTCCGGCGCGGCCGCCGAGCGACTCGATCTCTTGACGGCGTTCTCACATGAGACGGTGATCGCCGGATGAATCGGTTCCGGGACGCCCTGGCCGTACCCGGCCTCGCCGCGATCGCCGAGGTCAAACGCCGCTCGCCCTCGGCGGGCGACCTCCGGCCCGATGCCGACCCGGCGCGGCTGGCGGCCCAATTCGCGAACGCAGGCGCGGCCGCGGTCTCGATCCTCGTGGACGAGCGCTTTGGCGGTTCGCTGGACGACCTGAAAGCCGCGCGCGCCGCGACCTCTGCCCCCCTGCTCGCGAAAGGTTTCTTCACGGAAGAGCTCGACCTGCTGAAGGTCAAGCTCGCCGGAGCGGATGCGGCACTCATCCTGCTCCGCGATGTCGACGACGCGCGCGCCGCTTCGCTCGTCTCCTACGCCCGCGAACTCGGCATCGAGACGCTTGTGGAGGCACACGATGCGGACGAGCTGCAGCGGGCCGTTGCTCTGGAGGCTGAGGTCATCGGTATCAACGCACGAGACCTGACGACGTTCGAGATCGATCGCCGATCTCAGCTCGAACTCGTTGCCCGGCTACGCCGCCACGAGGTCGTGATCGTCGCCGAGAGCGGCGTGCACTCCCGTGCCCAGGGTGCTGCGGCTGAGCTCGCGGGCGCCGACGCGATCCTGGTCGGCTCGGCGCTGATGCGCGCCGACGATCCGGCCGCGCGCCTGCGCGAGATCCTGTCACGCCCGCTCGTGAAGGTCTGCGGCCTCACGAGGCGTGAAGACGTAGACGCCGCCGTCGAAGCCGGAGCGGACATGCTCGGTTTCATCCTCGCCGAGGACAGTCCGCGTCGTGCGCCGGAGGTGCTCGGCGTCCCTGACGATCGCCTCAGCGTCGCCGTCTTCGTCGGAGAGCCGCAAGACGCCCGCGCCGACCTCGTCCAGCTCTACAGCCGCGAGGACGGACGCGTGCGTGGACGCGATGCCGTCCTGCTACGCGGCGACGAGATCGTCGCGCAGGTCGTCGATCTCCCGTGGGACGAACAGGACCCGCTTCACTTCCAGCGTGCAGCGGCGACCGACGGACGCGTGATGCTGGCGGGCCGCCTCGGACCCGACAACGTGCGCGAGGCCGTGCGCGCGGTGCGTCCCTGGGCCGTCGACGCAGCGTCGAAGCTCGAGCGCGAGCCGGGAATCAAAGACCACGACAAGGTGCGCGCCTTCATCGCCGAGGCGAGATGACCTCCACCGGGCTGTACGGAACTTACGGCGGGCGTTACGTCCCGGAGACGCTGGTCCCTGCGCTCGACGAGCTCGAGGCCGGCTGGCTCGCTGCGCGGTCGGACGAGTCGTTCCAGGCGGAGCTCGACGAGCTCGGTCGAACCTTCGCCGGCCGGCCGACTCCCCTCACCCGTGCCGAGCGCTTCGCGCCCGACAAGCGCCTGTACCTCAAACGCGAGGACCTCCTCCACACGGGGGCGCACAAGCTGAACAACGCGCTCGGCCAGGCGGTGCTCGCGCAGCGCCTGGGCAAGCGGCGCATCGTGGCAGAGACCGGTGCCGGTCAGCACGGCGTCGCCACCGCGACGGTCTGCGCGCGCTTCGGGCTCGAGTGCGTCGTCTACATGGGCGAGGAGGACATGCGCCGCCAGCGGCCGAACGTCGAGCGCATGCAGCTGCTCGGTGCGGAGGTCCGCCCGGTCGACTTCGGCACGCGGACGCTCAAGGAGGCGACGAGCGAAGCGATTCGCGATTGGATCACGAACGTCGAGACGACCCACTACCTGATCGGCTCCTGCGTCGGCCCCGCGCCCTATCCGGAGATCGTGCGCGAGCTGCAGGCGGTGCTCGGGCGCGAGTCGCGCGACCAGTTCCTCGCTGCCGAGGCGCGACTACCGGAGGTCGTCGCCGCCTGTGTCGGCGGCGGCTCGAATGCGATCGGAATGTTTGCCGGGTTCATCGATGACGAAGGCGTGAGACTGCTCGGTGTCGAGGCCGCGCACGCAGCGTCGCTCGGCACGGGGAACGCGGCAGTCCTGCACGGGGCGCGCTCTTCCGTTCTCGCAGACGAGGACGGACAGATAATCGATGCGCATTCGATCTCCGCCGGACTCGACTATCCGGGCGTCGGCCCCGAGCATGCATGGCTGCGGGACTCGGGCAGGGCCGAGTACGTGTCCGCGAGCGACGATGAGGCGCTCACCGCGTTCGGTGATCTGACGCGGCTCGAGGGGATCATTCCCGCGCTCGAGCCCGCGCATGCACTTGCCCGCGCACGGGAGCTCCAAGAGGAGTTCGTGCTCGTCTGCCTGTCCGGCCGCGGAGACAAGGACCTGGCCGAGGTGCTCGCCCGGTGAGTCGATCCGACCACTCGACCGCGCAGCTCTCGACGTTCAAATTTCCGACCGAGCTTCGCGCCGACGAGCTCCTGCTGCGCGGCCCTCAGGAGGCGGACATCGACATCGTCGCGCCCGCGTTCCTCGACCCGGCCGTAGGCGGTGAGGCGGGACTGCCTCCGGTCGACGCCGAGACCCTCAGGGTGTTGCTGCGCGAACAGCTGCCGGTCATGCGGGAGCGAGGGCTGATGGCGGCCTACGTGATCGAGGACACGCGTGACGGCTCCGTCCTCGGCGGCACGAACTTCCACCACTTCGATCCCATGCGCGACGTGGTCGAGATCGGCTACTGGTTGTTCGTCGAGGCACGTGGCCGCGGCGTCGCAACGCGTACGGTCGCTGCGATGGTCGAGTACGCGCTCGCGCACGGCATCTACCGGGTCGAAGCACACGTCCGGCCCGAAAACCGGGACTCGGAGCGGGTGCTCGAGCGTCTCGGCTTCGAGCGGGAAGGGATCAAGCGGCGCTATCTGCACCACGAGGGCGCACGTGTCGACGCGACGCTCTTCGCCCTCGTCGCGGCCGACGCCTGAGTGAAGAAGCTCGTCATCTACCTCATGTCGGGTCGCGAGACGCCGAAGCTCGCCGCAGCAGCTGTGCGTGGCGGCGCGGATCTCGTCGAGCTCGGGTTTCCCTTCTCCGATCCGCTCGCCGACGGCCCGGTGATCCGGCGAGCGGCCGAGCGAGCTCTCTCCGAGGGAATGCGCACCCGTACGTGCCTGGAATGTCTCAGCCAGACGCGCGAGCTCGTCGGAGATCTACCGCTCGTCCCGATGACGTACTCCGCTCTACTCGAGGCATACGGCTGGGAGCGCTTTGCGGTCGACGCCCGGGCGGCGGGCGCAACGTCGGTGATCGTCGCCGACCTGCCCGCCGGCGAGCGGCCGGAGCTGCGGCGAATCCAGCTGGTTGCGCCGACCTCTACCGACGAGCGCCTGCGCTTCGCCGCCGCAGCCACGGACGGGTGGCTCTACCTCGTCACGCTCACCGGGACGACCGGAGCGCGTTCGGACCTGTCCCCCGAGCTCGCCGAGCTCGTGCGACGTGCGCGAGCGGTGACCGGCCTGCCGCTCTACGCGGGATTCGGCATCTCGACACCCGACCAGGCACGTGCTGCGGCCGAGCTCGCGGACGGCATCGTCGTCGGCTCGCGTGCCGTCGAGGTCGCCGCTCTTGGCCCAAAGGCACTCCAGGCCTACGTCCGCTCGTTGCGCGACGCTATCGACTCGGTGGTGCCCTGACCTTTCTCGTGCTCTTCGATGTCGACGGAACGTTGCTCTTGACGCATGACGAGGTGTACGTCGAGGCCGCACGGGCAGCGCTCGAGGAGGTCTACGACACTGACGCCGAGGGACCCGATGTGCCGGGCGACACGGCAACCGCGCACGTCCGACGCGCGCTTCGCGCAGCGGGCGTGGGCGACGCCGAGATCGCGGCGGGGCTCGACCACTGGTGCCGCAGTTTCTCCGATCGCTACGTCGAACTCCTCGCAGAGGCCGACACGAACCACTGGCAACTCGCCCCGCATGCTGCGGATGCGATCGCGGCAGTCGAGCTGCGCGCGCTCCTGACCGGAAACCCGGCCGCGGTCGCGCACGCGCGGATGGATCGGCTCGGCCTCGGCCCGCTCTTCCCGCGAGGGCAGGGAGCGTTCGGCTGTGAGCGAGAGAACCGTACCGAGCTCTTTGCGTTGGCTCGCGAGCGAGCCGGGAACTGGCCGGCGCAGCGAACGGTCTCAGTCGGGGACACACCGCTCGACGTCTCCTCCGCGCACGACGCGGGTTGTCTGAGCGTCGGTGTGTCGACCGGCTGCTATCAAGCCGCGGACCTCGGCGACGCCGACGCGGTGATCGCCGGTCTTGCCGGCCTCGAAGCGGCTCTCGAGGCGCTCGAGTCTTGAAGTTACGGGCATGATCTCGCTCCCATGAGCCAGTTCCCGGTTCCCGACCAGGCTGCCGCGACCGACCTCGGCGCAGCACTTCGCAGCGTGGGCTACTCCGAGGACGCGTTGAACCGATTGCTGGGCGAGGACGCGTACTCCGGCGATCAGGACGACGCCCCCGTCGACGAACGTCGTCTTCCGGACACGCCCGTCGCGACCGTCGTGCGAGCCTTCTTTCTCCAGCTGCCGGTTTCGCGCAGTGACGCGGTCCGCGCACTTGGCGAACGCGGCGTCCAGGCGCTGACGGCGACCGGTCTGGCTGCCGTCGGCGAGGAGGTCGATCCCCGCGTACGCATCCTGCCGATCGGGAACGTGTTGCTCGCCTCCGACGGCTACTCCCGCGACGGCGACGATCCGCCGGACTACGTCGCCACCTACACGCCGACCGCACGCGTGCTCGACTCGCTGACCCCACGCCCAAAGGTCGAACGCGCACTCGACGTCGGTACCGGTAGCGGCGTGCACGCACTCCTGGCCGCGCGGCACGCGCGACACGTCACCGCTACCGACGTCAACCCGCGTGCGCTGGCCTACACGCAGCTCAACGCGGCGCTGAACGGCCTCGCGAACATCGAATGTCGCCAGGGCAGCCTCTTCGACCCGGTCGACGGGGAAACGTTCGATCTCATCACGTGCAATGCGCCGTACGTGGTTTCGCCCGAGCGCCGTTGGGCTTACCGAGACAGCGGGTTCCACGAGGACGAAGTCTCGGCCCGCGTCGTCAAGGCCGCCGGCGAGCATCTCGCCGAGGGAGGCTTCGCGTCGCTGCTGGTCAGCTGGTTGGCCGAGGACGAGGACTCGCCCGACGAGCGCGTCCTGGCCTGGGTCGAGGCGACCGGCTGCTCCGGCTGGATCCTGCCGACGCAGGGCTCGGACCCGCTCGACCACGCCGCCGAATGGAATTCGCACCTCGCCGGCGACCCGCAGGCGTTCGGCGAGGCGGTCGACGAGTGGGAGCACTACTTCGAACGGCTCGGCGTACGCTGGGTCAGCGAGGGAGCCGTCCTCTTGCACCGGCGCTCAAATGGCCGCCGGGCGATTCGTCTCGATCAGGTCGACGAGGAGGACCTCGACGAAGCGGGAGATCAGATCCAGCGCGCCTTCGAGAGCTGGATCCCTCTCTCGGAGCTCGGCCGACCCGGCCGCCTGCTCGATGCGCGTGTCTCGGTTGCAATGCCTCTCCTGCTCGAACGCGAGCTCGAGCCGCAGGGCACTCGCGTGATCGACGTCGAGGGGCGGATCGAGCTCGCCGCCGGAATGAAGCAGGCTGTCGACGCGACGGCCGACGCCCAGGAGGTGATCGCCTCGCTCGACGGCAGCCTGAGCCTGCGCGCCGTCATCGAGGCGACGGGCGACCGCCTCGGCCTCTCGGACGGCGAACTCTCGCAGTTGGAGAGCGAGGTCCTCGACATCACCCACGTCCTGCTCGAGATCGGCGCGTTGGAGGTGAAGGCGTGACCACGGAAGCCGATCCAGGACAGCCGCGCTTGCGCGTCATCTTCAGCGCGCTGCTGCTCGTCCTACTCCTCGCGTCGCTCGACCAGACGATCGTCTCGACGGCGTTGCCGACGATCGTCGGCGATCTCGGCGGGATCCAGCATCTCTCCTGGGTCGTCACGGCGTACCTGCTGGCCGCGACGATCTCGGGTCCGCTCTACGGCAAGCTCGGCGATCTCTACGGCCGCAAGATCGTGCTGCAGACCGCCATCGCACTCTTCCTGATCGGATCTGCACTGTGCGGCCTCAGCCAGAACATGACCGAGCTGATCGCGTTCCGGGCCCTGCAGGGCCTCGGCGGCGGCGGCCTGATCGTGTCGACGCTGGCGATTGTGGGGGACGTGGTGCCGCCGCGCGAGCGCGGCAAGTACCAGGGCTTCTTCGGCGCCGTGTTCGGTGTTTCGACGATCATCGGACCGCTGCTCGGCGGTTTCTTCGTCGACAACCTCACCTGGCGCTGGATCTTCTACGTCAACCTGCCGATCGGCGTCCTCGCCTTCGTCGTGATCGGCGCGGTGTTCCACGCGCCGACCGAGCGCCGCGAGCACGCGATCGACTTTCTGGGCGCCGGGCTCCTCGCAGCCGGGCTCGCGGGGGTGGTGCTCTACACGAGCCTCGGCGGGACGACTTACGCCTGGAGCTCTCCCGGGATGATCGCGCTGCTCGCGGCGGGGACGCTTTCTCTCGTCGCCTTCTTGCTCGTCGAGTCGCGCGTCCCGGAGCCGATTCTGCCGCTGGCGCTCTTTCGGAACCGGGTGTTCGCCGTGACCAGCGCCGTCGGCTTCATCATCGGCCTCGCCCTCTTCGGCGCCATCACGTATCTGCCGGTCTATCTCCAGCTCGTCAAGGCCAAGAGCCCGACGGTATCGGGTCTCCTCCTGACGCCGATGATGGGAGGACTGCTCGTCACCTCGATCTTGAGCGGCCAGCTCATCAGCCGTTTTGGCCGCTACAGACCCTTTCCGATCGCCGGAACTGCGATCACGGCGTGCGGGCTTGCGCTGCTCTCCACGCTCGCCCTGGACACTTCGATCGGGGCGGTCGGCGTGTACATGCTCGTGGTCGGTCTCGGGCTCGGAATGGTGATGCAGGTGCTCGTCCTTGCGGCGCAGAACGCGGTGCCGTATCAGTACCTCGGGGTCGCGACCTCCTCGTCGACGATGTTTCGCCAGATCGGCGGTTCGGTCGGCGTCTCGATCTTTGGCGCGATCTTCGCCAATCAGCTGACGAAGCACCTCGTGGGCAAGCTTCCGCCGGGCGTGGCCGCGCCGAAGACGGCGAGCCCGGTGCTCGTGAAGCACCTGCCTCTTCCGGTCCGACACGGATACATCGAGGCGGTGACGCTCTCGTTGCAGCCCCTGTTCCTCACCGCGGCGGCGATCACCGTGCTGGCCTTTGCCCTGAGCTGGATGCTGCGCGAAGTCCCGCTGCGCGCGACGGCGCGCGCGCCGGAGCCGGGCCGGGTCCTCGAGCCCGCCGCCGACGACGACGCGCTCAGGAGAGTGGAGACCTCGCTGAGCCAGCTCGCCGCGCGTGAGAACCGGTGGCATCGCTATGAGGACTTCGCGCGCCGAGCCGACATCGATCTCGCGCCGCCGCAGCTCTGGCTCTTCGCCCGACTGGGCGAGCGTGTTCCCCTGTCGGAGCAAGACCTGATCGCGCAACTGGACGTGCCCGCCGACCGCATCGCGCCGCTGCTCGCGGACTTACGGGCGAGCGGCCTTGCGCAGGGAGGAGACAGCGAGTCGCTGACCCTCACACCGGCCGGCGCCGACACGCACGAGCAGCTCGTCGCCGCCAGGCGGGAAGGGCTACGTCGGCACCTCGCGGGCTTCGACCCGGACGAGCATCCCGAGCTCAGGCGAGCACTCGACGCGCTCGCGCACGACGTGATCGGCGCGATCCCCTCGCCGCCCTGACGGGGTCAGGTCTTGCATTCGCTCACACCGCGACGGGCATGCGGCTGGCATGAAGGGTGAAAAGAGTGTGTCAAGTGAGGCGGCGCGCCTGGATCTGAGCGCGGCGCGGTCTACGCTCGCTGCGTGTCGCGGCCGTTGCGCATCTGCATCCCCGGCGGCATCTATCACCTGATCGCACGCGGCAACGCGCGCGGGCGGATCGTGCGCGACGACGAAGATCGGCGCCGCTTCCTCGACATCCTGAGCCGTGTTGTCGAGCGCTATGGCTGGCTCTGCCACTCCTACTGCTTGATGGACAACCACTACCACCTCGTCGCCGAGACACCGCGACCGAACCTGCCCAGCGGGATGCGACAGCTGAACGGCCTGTACGCGCAGTCGTTCAACGTCCGCCACGACCGCTGCGGCCACGTCTTCGAGGCCCGCTACCGCTCCCGCCTCGTCGAAAAGGAGAGCTACCTGCTGGCCGTCTGCCGCTACGTCGTCTTGAACCCGGTCAAGGCCGGCATCTGCAGCCACCCCGAGCAGTGGCCGTGGAGCAGCTACCGAGCGACCGCCGGGCTGGAACCGCCGCCGCCCTTCCTGACCACCGACTGGCTGCTCGCGCAGTTCGCGCCGACACGCAAGCTCGCGCAGCAGCGCTACCGCGCCTACGTCGAAGAGGGCGTCGACGACGATCTCGAACGACGCGTGCGCGGCGAACGGCTCGGCCAAGAGGACTTCCTGCGCGGCACGTTCGGCTACGACCCGCCGCTCGCCGAGATCCCGCGGGTCCAGGTCGAGCCGATCCCGCCCTCGCTCGACGAGATCTTTGCCAACGGGCGGCCCTTCCCGATTGCGTGCGCCTACCGCCGCCACGGCTACACCCTCAGCCAAATCGCCAAACACCTCGGCTGCAGCTACTCAACCATCAGCCGACGACTACGCGCCGAAGAAGCCGCCCAGACCGCCGTGAACGAATGCAAGACCTGACCCTGTAGGCGCCGCTCAGCAGCGTAAGATTCACCTCCTCGCATTCGATCTGGAGGTCACATGAAAGGCGCCTCGAAGCCGAAGAAGCTGCAGAAGAAGCAGGCTCAGAAGTCGCTCAAGGAGAAGCGGAACGAGAAGCGCGCCGCGGCGAAGAAGGGGCTCGGCACCGGCTAGACCGCGCGGCGGTTTGAACAGCCCGCTTTCGTTTGCTTGAACGTTTCGTAACGAATCGGGAGTAACTTCGGGGCGGTGAGGACGCCCTGATGCAGCGGTTCCTCCCCGTCGGAAAGGACGCCAAGGGCGCCGCTCGCTTCCTCCTCGCCGCGCTGCCGGCGCTCGGCGCCGTATTGACTGCCCTCGCCGTCACCGGAGACGTCGTCGGCCGCATGGCGCGAAACCATCCCTGGGCGAGCTTCGGCGCATTCGGCTGCGGTGCGGTCGCAGTCTTCCTGGGTGCGGTCGCCGCGTTCGGATTGCGCGAGGGCTCGAGTGAGGAACGGCGCGTCCTCTATCTCGGGCTCGGGGTGCTCGGGGCGGGGCTCGTGTTCACCGTCTACGCCGGCGTACGGACTTGGGGCGACAGGCCGCAGCCGAGCATCACGGTGACGCCGAAGAGCGCATCGAAGGTCGCAGTCTCGGTCAAGGGGATCGGCTTGCGTTCGAGCGATCACATCGTGATCGAGGTGGAGCAGTTGCTCCGCGTGCGCGACCGCAACGGTCGTCCTGCTTGGAAGCGCGGAGAGCCCCTCTACGGCGCCTCGCTCGGGCCGAACGACTCTGGCGAGATCGACCACACCGCAGATGTCTCACTGCCGGCCGGCGACTTCGACGATCTGGAGGCGCGGGCCTGGATCGGCGACAAACCGACGTCCTGCGAGGCGGGCGGACGCACGACCGGCTGTGTGCGCGTCCACATCCAGCGGCCGCAGGAACGGCCGCAGCTCGCCGTCACCTGGGAGACGTTCGTCAGGGTGCCGAGGCTGCTGCTTCGCCTCAGGGCCCGGAACCTGCCGCAACGGCCCGCGCGCTCGATGACGCTGCGCGTCTACGGGCTCGCGCCGGGTCAGGCGGCGCGCCACCTCGCGGAGTGGTCGCTCGCGCCGGACGCCGACGGTGTGTTCGACCGTCACCTGGCTGTCGTAGTGGGACGGGCGTTCACCGACGTCTGCGTCGTCGCCAGCATCTCGAGCCGGGAACCTCCATGTCCAGCCCCGGTGGAGGACGGGACCGTCTGGTCCCGGCTCGCGGTGCCGGCCGTGCAGTAACCCCTACTCGGCGTTCGCCAGCGCGCCGGCCTGCTCGTGCCCTCCATGTGCGGGCACCTGCTTGCCTTCGCGCAGGAGCGTCGCGCCGATCGTCGCAGCGGCGGCCGCGAACAATGACCCGACGACGAACGCGAGGTGGTAGCCGCCCGTGAGCGCCGAAAGAGAGCCCTCGCCCGAGGAACGGAGGCTGTCG
Organism: Actinomycetota bacterium; assembly: GCA_005885245.1. Taxonomy (GTDB): domain Bacteria; phylum Actinomycetota; class Thermoleophilia; order Gaiellales; family Gaiellaceae; genus 3-1-20CM-4-69-9. The sequence continues at coordinate 26,296 of VAWR01000001.1, forward strand.
CTGCGGGATGCGGCCAGGCTCGCCAGAACTGCCAGCCCGAGCGCGCCGCCCATCATGAACGCCGTGTTGACCACGCCCGATGCCAGGCCGGACTCCTCGGGCGCGACGTCGCTCATCGCAGCGAGCAGAACGGGGTTGAACGCCATGCCCGCGCCGAAACCGAGCAGGATCATGCTCGGGAGCACGTCGACGACGAAGCTCCCGCCGACCGGCGCACGCGCGAACAGCACGAGCCCCGCTGCGGCGAGGATCAGCCCCGTGCCCAGCGGCTTGCGCAATCCGAAACGCATCACGAGCTTCGCCGAGAGACCGAGCGAGAAAGCGCCCATGATCAGATTGGCCGGCAGGAAGGAGAGACCGACCCTGAGCGGGCTGTAGCCGAGCACGAGCTGGAGGTAGAGCGCCGACAGGAAGAACCAGGCGAACATCGCTGCGGCCCAGAGAATCCCGACGATGTTGGCGGTCGCAACGTTCCGCAGCCGGAACAGACCGAGCGGCATCAACGGTGAGTCGACACGCGACTCGATCCCGAGGAACGTCGCCATCAGCGCAACCGCACCGCCGAGCAGCCCGAGCGTCTGGCCGGAGGTCCAGCCTGCCTGGTTGCCGTTGACGATCGCATAGACGGCGAGCATCAGGGCCCCGGTGACCGTGACCGCGCCGGCGACGTCGAGACGACGGGCGACGGCCGTGCCGGCGGCGGGTGGCAGCAACCTCAGCGAGAGCAAGAAGACCGCGACGCCGATCGGGAGGTTGACGAGAAAGATCCAGTGCCAGTTGATCGAGTCCGTCAGGATTCCGCCGAGGAGCACACCGATGCTGCCGCCTCCTGCGGCCACGAAGCCGAAGACGCCCATCGCCTTCGCCCGTTCCGCCGGTTCGGTGAACAACGTCATCATCAGCGACAGCGAGACAGCGGAAGCGACTGCGCCACCGAGGCCCTGCACGGCGCGCGCCGCGACGAGCATCCCCTGCGTGGTCGACAGGCCGCAGACGAGCGAGGAGACGGTGAAGAGCGAGATCCCGAACAGGAACAGCCGCCGATGCCCGAACAGGTCACCGAGGCGTCCACCGAGGAGCAGAAAGCCGCCGAAGGTGAGCAGGTACGCGTTCACGACCCACGCCAGCGAGGTCTCGGAGAACCCGAGGTCCGCCCTGATCGAGGGCAGCGCGACGTTCACGATCGTCGTGTCGAGGACGATCATCAGGCTGCCGAGGCAGAGGACGATCAGCGCGTACCAGCGAGTCCGGCTGTTCATGGTCATGTCGGCGTTTCCTTTCGGTGGATTGGGTCTCTGGAACTGTTAGACGGCCCGGTCAGCCGGAATTCATCGGTAGCCGCAGGACCGATGAATTTCGGCCCTACAGCCGGTCTATCTCTCGATGGCAGCCTCAGCGCCGCAAACGGTCGCGTTCGCAATCGGCGGCCCGATCACCCGTGCCGATCTCCCCGGCCTCTGCGTGCGCATCTGCACACTCCTCGAGCGTAGCGGCACGGACATCGTCCTCTGCGACGTCACGAGCGCGGATCCCAATGCTGTGACGGTCGACGCGCTCGCGCGCGTCCACCTCGCCGCCCGGAGGCACGGCTGCGATACGCGGCTGCGCGGAGCATCGAGCGAGTTGATCGAGCTGCTGGAGTTCGCAGGCCTGCGCGGGGTCCTGCCGGTCTGAGGTTACGACTCGAGATGCTGGGGCAGCCCGAAGAGCGGGAACAACCGCTCCGTGTCGAGGAAGAACGTGAACTCGACGATCCGGCCGTCGGCGATCTCCAGCACCTGTAGCGCCCACGGGTCGTAGCCGCTTCCCGAGTCACTCGGCTTGTACTGCCCGAAGGCCGGAGATCCATTCGCCGCCACGGTCGGGATCACCCGGGAGCCGCG
>VAWR01000133.1 GCA_005885245.1 Actinomycetota bacterium
GAACTGGCACGCTTGGGCGCGGCCTGGGCCGAGGTCGCATACGCCTGTGGGTACTACGACCAGTCGCACCTCGCGAACGAGTTTCGTCGGATCACCGGCGCGAGCCCGACCCAGTACCTGGCCCCGTAACGTTTTTCCAAGACGGCGAGGGCGACGCGTCGTACGCTTCCCTCGATCCGACCAAGGAGGAATCATGGCGAGCCAGATCACTCCGTATCTGTTGTACGAGGACGGCGCTGCGGCGATGGATTTCATCCGCGACGCGTTCGGATTCGAAGAGGTGCTCCGGACCACCTCGCCCGAAGGACGGATGTGGCACGGAGAGCTGCGGCTCGGCGACGACAACGTCTTCGTCGGCGAACCGGGCGGCGACTACAGGAGCCCCAAGCAGCTGGGGACGACCACCGTCGGAATCCACGTGTATGTCGCTGACGTGGACGCGCACTTCGAACGTGCGAAGGCTGCCGGCGCCGAGATCGCCGAGGAGCCTGCCGACCAGGCGTATGGCGACCGCCGCTACACGGCCAGGGACCCTGAGGGCCAGCACTGGTTCTTCGCCACCCACGTCCGCGACGTGGCTCCCGCGGAGTGGGGTGCCGAGGTCGCGTCCTAGCCGCCGCCCCCGCCGCCGGCCGCCGCCGCCGTTACTTGACGAGCGAGAGCATCTTGAACATCGGCAGGTACATCGCGATCACGATGACACCGACCATCATGCCGACCAGGATCATCATCAGGGGCTCGACGATCGACGTCAGCGACTGAATGGCCGCGTCGACCTCGTCCTCGTAGAAGTCCGCGATCTTCCCGAGCATCTTCTCGAGCTCTCCGGTTTCCTCGCCGATCTTGACCATCTGGCTCACCATCGGCGGGAAAATCGGGTTGTCGACGAGCGGCTGTGCGATCGGAACACCCTCGCTGACCTTGATTCCTACATCCGCCAGCGCCTCCTCGACGACCCAGTTGCCGGCGGTCTGGCCGGTGATCTCGAGCGCCTTGAGGATGTCCACTCCGGCCGAGACCAACGTCGACAACGTCCGCGAGAAACGGGCCATCGTCACCTTGAGGACGACCTGGCCGATCTTCATCGGAATCCTCAGCTTGATCCGGTCCCAGTGCTTGCGGCCCGGCTCGGTCTTCTTGTACTTGCGAATGCCGAAGAACGCAGCCGCCAGCGCGGGGAAGATGATGTAGTACTTGTGCCGTAGCAGGTCGGACGCGCTGACGACGTACTGCGTCAGCGTCGGCAGCTGTCCGCCGAGTTGCCCGAAAATGTGGACGAAGACCGGCACGAGGAACATCAGGAGGCCGACCAGAACGAGGGTGGCGAACGTCAGCACCATCGTCGGGTAGAGCATCGCTCCCTTGACGCGCCGCTTGATCTGCGTCGCCTTCTCGATCTGGAACGCAACCCGGTCGAGCACCTCGTCGAGGATGCCCGCGGCCTCGCCGGCTTCGACCATCGAGATGAACAGACGATCGAAGATCTTGGGATGGCGGGAGAGCGCCTGGGACAGCAGCAGGCCGCCTTCGACGTCGGCCCGCAGCTCCCTCACGACAGCGGCGAAGTACTTGTCGTCGGTCTGCTGCTCGAGGATGACGAGCGCGGAGACGATGTTCAGGCCTGCCTCGATCATCGTCGCGAACTGGCGGGAAAAGATCTGGAGGGTCTTCGGCTTGACCTTCTTGAAGGCCGTTCTGGCGCCCTCCTCGCCGCTGGCCGGAAGCTCCTTCAGGTACTGGGCCAGCAGGCCCCGGACACGCAGCTGCTCGCGCGCCCCGGCCGCGTCCGGCGCATGCAGCTCACCCGTCAGCTCCAGGCCCTGGGCGTTGATGGCGGAATAGGTGTAAGCAGCCACAAGCGCTCCGCGCCCTAGTTACAGGAAGAGGCCATTAGGAATAGGGGCCGCAGGGTCAGGGGCCATCTCAGGAGCTATCGGCAGGGGGGTTGAGGCCCTAAAGAGCGTTGCCGATACCACTCAGGTGCACCTGCGCGCGCGTGACGAGAGCGGCTTCGGCATGCTCGAGCTCCTGATGGCCATGGTGATGCTGAACGTCGGCATCCTGGCGATCGTCGGCGCGTTCTCCTCGGGGAATGTCGCTCTGGCCCGCGCCAACCGGATCTCCACGGGCGCGGCCCTCGCGAACAAGCAGATGGAGGTCTACCGCGGCCTCAAGTACGACAACATCCTCTTCATCACCTCCGAGTGGAACTCGGCGATCGCCGACTCGACCTACACCTCGGACACCGTCTACCAGCAGAACATGGCCAACCCGGTCGCGCCGAAGGCTCTGGTCCCGACCGTCACGACCTGCCCGGCGAACGTCCCGGCGAATGCGTGCGATCCGAGCTACACGACGACCGGGGCCGACCACCGTTCCTACCGCGTCGACACCTATCTCTACTTCGACACGCCCAGCCTCGGCAATCAGCTGAAGACGATCTCCGTGGTGGTCCGCAACGCAGACAGCCTTACCCGCACGTACGCCCGAGTCACCTCGACGTTCGATCCGTCGACCGGGCAGTGCACGACCCCGCCCTGCTAGAGCGCTAGGGAGAGGCGGGCGGGATCGGAACCGTCGTCGCGGTCGCGGTCGTGGTGGTGGTCTTCCCCGCCGGCACGTCCGTCCCGAGTGGCTTGAGAATCAAGACGTAGCGCGTGCCGTCGGCCGTGTTCATCAACGTCACCGGCTTGTTCTCCTTCAGCGTGATCGCGGCCGCGCCCGTGGCGTACGAGCCGCCGGCGATCGAGACCTTCGCGGTGTGCGCCGTCAACGAAACGAGGCGGAACAGGGGAACGATGGACGAATCCGTCGCAGTCGCCTGCGGAAAGTCGGTGCCCGTCGGGACGGTGTAAAGCGTGCCGTTCACGGAGATGACCGCGCTGCCCGGGCCGGGGGCATTCCCTGTGCCTCCAGAAGTCCCCGAGCCGGAAGAGGTCGAACCAGGCGACGTGGAGCGGCCCGAAGTCGATCCGGACGACGAGGAGCCGGACGAGCTCGGTTTCTCGTCGCTCAGCTGTTGTGCAAACGGATCCTTGCTGGCGAAGCGGCTGAAGGACGCAAGCTGGCCGTCCTGCACCTGAGGAACTCCGCCCGAGGCGAGCGAACCGGTCGAATCCGTCGGAGTTGCGGCGCTCGCCTGCTCCCCGCCTTGAAGGGTCGGCGCGGCCAGGATGGGCGTCCCCGGCGGCGGAGCCGCTGTCGTGGTTGTGGAGGCCGAGGCGGTGGGCGGCGACTTCGGATTGAGCTGCTTCATCACGCGCGGGACCTGGAAGGCGAGCAGACCGAGAAAGAGGACGCCGAGAACGCCGGCGACGATCTTCTGCTTCTTCTGTTTTGCCTTGAGCGGGTCGACGTGCTTCTTCGCCATTAGGGAGCTCCTGTCGCCGACGCGCCGGTGGGCGCTGCCTGGGTGGGGGTCGTCGTTGTGGTCGCTGCGGTCGTCGTGGTGCTGGTCGTGTCGGTCGTCGACGTCGTTGTGGTCGTGGTGGCCGGCGGCGGGGGAGCGACCAGCGGCGGGGGTGCACCGGAGCCGTAGACGAACGCATCGATCACGAGCGAGGCCTGGATCTGCGGGAAATGCAGCGGGCTCTCGTTGAACGTCAGCGTGTCTACGGAGAACAGGCGTCCGGTCGCATCGAGGCGTCCCCCCTGGACGGAGACGAGGGAGCGGAGCCGGTAGAGAAAGTCAGCGAGGTTGTAGAAGTTCCCGTTGAACGTGACCGCGATCGGGAGTACCTGGTAGCTCCCGATCGCCGCACCCTGCTGTGGCGAGATCGAGTCGAAGCGGATGCCCGTGTCGCGAGCCAGCTGGCGCAGCTCGAGCAACAGGTCCGGCATGTCGGTCCGGTCGGGCATCGCCTTTGCGAGGCGGTAGACGTCGGCGACCTCGATCTTCGGCGCGGCCCGGGCTGCGGCGACCTGCTGCTGATAGGAGTCGACCTTCGCCTGTACGTCGGCGGTCTCCCTCTTCAGCGACTTCAGCTTCGCGCCCTGCGGACGCACGAGCAGGAACCAGCCCGCGAGGCCGACTACGAGCACGGCGCCGACGACGATTCCGAGCAGCGCACCCGGATGAAGTTGCTTCGGGAGGTTCACGAGCTCGCGGCTCCTGCGACCTTGATGTCCGCAGCGATCGAGAACTCGACGACGTTCTGGCCGCCGACCACGGAGAGCGTCGAGCTCTGCAGCTGGACGTTCGTCAGGTCCGGGACGACCTGCAATCGCGACAGAAGGCGCGCGACACCGTCGTGCGAATACGTTCGACCCTCCATGATGAACTCCGAGGGCGCGCCGCCGGCGCTGGTCGCTACGTTCGTCAACGGCGAGATCGGCGACTTGGCGGTAAGCGTGGTCAGCCAGACGTCATCGGGGAGCACAAGCGAGAACTCGCGGAAGACGCGATCCCACGAGACCCGGCTGGAGAGGGCCGCGCTGAGCGCGGTCACGCGCGCGCTCTGCTCGCCTGCCAGCGCCTGCTGCCCCGCGGAGGGGCCTGCAGGTGCGGGAGGCAGTGCCTGGTAGCGCCGATTCAGATCGTCGAGCTTTCGCTGCTGGGACGCGACCTTCCCGCTTCCCATCATGAACATCGCACCGAGAGCGGCGGCGACGAGGACTCCAGAGCAGGCGCCGACGAGAACCGGCAGGCTCTCCTTGCGGATCGTCTTCTGACCCTGGTCGCGAGGTAGGAGGTTGATGGCGCGCATGCTGGGTTAGTCCTCGATCCCGAGGCCGATCGCGACCGCGAGCGAACCGATCTGCTCGGGTTCGCCCACCCGCTTGGCGATCTTCATCCGCGCGAGCGGATCGCCGACGCGAACGCGCACGCCGATCAGCCGTTCGAGCTCGCCGGCCAGACCCGGCAGGTGCGCCGTGCCGCCGGTCAGGACGATCTCGCCGATGCCGAGCGAGCCGGGCTGGTTCTGGTAGTACTGGAGCGAGGAGACGAGCTCGCGTGCGAAGGCCTGAATCGCTCGGCGCATTGCCTCGCGCGACCGCTTCGCCTGATCGGACGTCAAGCCCTCGGGAACCATCTCGTCGGTCAGTGCGAGTGCCCGCTTCGCACCCTCGACCTCGGACGGCGCCGCGTCGAGGACGCGCGCGATCGCAACATTGAGCGCCGAACCGCCCCAGTCGAGTACGCGGGTGAACTCGCAGACACGTCCGTCGGAGACTGCAAAGGTCGCACGCTCGTGACCGATCGCCACGACGACGAGGGCAGCCGTCGGGTCGCTTCCGACCCCGTCTTGCGGCGCCTGCAACGCGCGCAGCAATGCGAACGCCTCCAGGTCGATCCCCGCGAGTGTGATGCCGGCCTTCTTGCAGGCGTCGACGTAGCGATCGATCAGCTCCCGGTACGCAACGACGAGCAGGATCCGTCTGGTCGGCTCGCCCTCCTCGGTGACGCCCTCGCCGAGCACCTGGTAGTCGAGCACTGCCTCATCGATTGGAATCGGCAACGCCTCCTGGGCACGGAAGCGAACCGCATTCGCGAGCTGCTTGGCATCTTCGATGCCGGAGATCTCGAACGTGCGGACACCGATCCTGTTGTTCGCAAGTCCGAGCCGGACACCGCGCTTCGGCAAGCCGTGCAGCGAGAAGAACTCCTTGAGAGCCTCCGACAGCGCGTCGGGATCACGCAGCTCTCCGCCCACGACGATTCCGGCTTCGAGAGGTCCGCGCGCAACCTGCTGCAGCTCGGCCGTGCCGTTATTCGAGACTTTCGCGGCTGCGAGCTGCGAGGCACCGATCTTGAGCCCGACGACGCGCTTTGCCCCCTTCGCACCGCGCTCGGCCTTGACCCGTGGTTGCTTCGCCTTCGGAGCCTTCGGCTCCTTGGGCTTCCGCTCGGCCTTCACCTTCGGCTTGCGTTCGGCCTTGGCCTTCGGCGTCTTGCCGCGCTTCTTCCCGCTGAAGGAGAGATCCTTCTTCCAGAACGGCGCGCTCGGCTGGTCCACTACCGTCGGCAGCTCTGACGCAGGCGCCGGCGAAGACTCGACCTTCGGCTTCCCGTCGCGCTTCCTGCCGCCGAACGAAAGGTCCTTCTTCCAGAACGGCACGTTGGGTTTGTCCGACGGCGGCAGATCCGGGGCGATCGCGGGCGAGGCGTCGACCTTCGGTGTCTTCTCGCGCTTCTTGCCGCCGAGCGAGAGATCCTTCTTCCAGAAGGGGACGTTCGGCTCCGCAGGTGCGGGCGCGTCGACCTTGGCGGTCTGCTCGCGCTTCTTGCCACCGAACGACAGGTCCTTCTTCCAGAACGGAACGTTGGGCTGGTCGGCCGGCGGCACCGGCAGCTCTGCGGCCGGCACGGGCGGGTGCACGACGATCGGAGTCTCGACCTCCGCCGCCGGCGGCATGACCGGTGGCGCGTTCCACGGTTCCGCTTCTGCGAAGGCATGGCCCTCTCCCGCCTCGACCTCCTCGTCCTGCAGCGTCTCTTCCTCTGCAGCAAGCGAGTCCTCGACGACGACGGGCTCGACCACTGCCGCGGGCTGTTCCACAGTCACGGGCTCACCCACGTCGACCGACTCCTCTACCTTCGGCACTTCGGCGGTCGGCTCCTCGGCGGTCGGCTGCTCGCCAACTGGCTCGTCCGTCGCCTTGCGGTTGAACGAGACCTCCTTCGTCCAGATCGGCTCGGCGGGCTCTTCCGGTTCCTCGCTCGGCTCGATGTCGTCGGGCGCCTGCTTCCGCTCGAAGCTGACCTCGCGCTTCCAGAGCGTCTCCTTACCTGCCTCCGGCTCGTCCTTCGTGGGTTCTGCAGCGGTTGGCTCTTCCTCTCCCGGCGTCTCGATCTCGGGCACGCTCTCGTCCTTCGGCTCCGACTGACGCCCGAAGGAGACCTCCTTCTTCCAGATCGACTCGTCGCCCATGACTAGGCCCCCGCAACGCGTAGACCTGCACCGAGCTGCTGCCCGGCCTGCCCCGACTCGTCGTCGAGATCCGAGGGAGCCTCAACCGGGAAGCCCGCCCGTTCGAGCAACCCGATCAGCTGGGCCGGCCGGCTCGAACGCGAAAGGCCGATCTCGAAGTCGATGATTCGCCGCTGGATCAAATCTGCAAGGGACTGCTCCATCGTCTGCATGCCGCGGCCTGTGTTGGTCTGCATGACCGAGTAGATCTGCTCGACCTTGCCCTGGCGAATCAGATTCCGGACTGCATCGTCAGGGAGCAGCACCTCCAGCGCGGGCACGCGGCCCGAGCCGTCGGCGGTCGGCAGCAGCGCCTGCGTGACGACGCCCTGCAGCGAGCTCGCGATCTGGATGCGAATCTGCTCCTGCTGCTCGGCGGCGAACACGTCGATGATGCGGTCGATCGTCGAAGGAGCGCTCTGAGTATGGAGCGTGCCGAAAACGAGGTGGCCGGTCTCAGCGGCGGTCAGCGCCGTTGCGATCGTCTCCAGGTCGCGCATCTCGCCCACGAGGATCACGTCGGGGTCCTGGCGGAGCGCCGCGCGCAATGCCTCGGCGAAGCTCGTCGCGTCGGGCCCGATCTCACGCTGGTTGACGATGCAGCGCTTGTGGCGGTGCAGGAACTCGATCGGGTCTTCGATCGTGAGGATGTGCTCTGAGCGGTTTCGGTTGATCTCGTCGATCAGCGCGGCGAGCGTCGTCGACTTGCCGGAACCGGTCGGGCCGGTGACGAGGACGAGCCCTCGCGGCTTCTCGGCGAGCTGGTGCAGCGACGAAGGGATGCCGAGTTCCTCGAGCGTCTTCAGCTCCGCCGGGATGAGGCGGAAGGCTGCGCCGATCGACTCCCGCTGAAAGTAGACGTTGACTCGGAAGCGGGCGAGCCCCGGAATCGAGTGCGAGAAGTCGAGCTGCCGCTTGAGCTCGAACTGCTTCTGCTGCTCGGTCGAGAGGATCCGGTAGAGGATCTGCTGACTGTCCTCCGCGCTGAGGGGCGAGTACTCCCCGAGGCGCTGCATTTCTCCACGCACGCGAACAACTGGGGGCGTCCCCACGGTCACATGGAGGTCGGAGGCGTTCCGCGACACCATGTGCTCGAGCAGCTCATCGATGGAGTTGACCGGCCGCATAACTCGAACGAGTCATCGGCAGGCCGGTCTGCATGCTTTACCTCTTTGCGACGCGCCCTTTCCGCTGTGAGGGATCACCCATACGAGGGTGACCCAGCGCGGGTGATTCGACCGATGCATGTGCGGCCACACACGATTTCGCCCCCATGGAAGGAGCCCTCGTAATGACCAGCAAGATCCGGCAGCGGCTGGCCGGTGAGGAAAGCGGCTTCACCCTCATCGAACTTCTCGTTGTCATCATCATCCTCGGCATCCTGCTCGCGATCGCGATCCCCTCGTACCTGAGCTTCCGCGATCGAGCGAACAACTCGGCCGCCAAGGCCAACGTTCGCGCCGCGATCCCGGCGGTCGAGGCCTACAACGCCGACAACACCGGCACCGGCGCTTCGGCAGGCTACGCCGGCATGACCGTCTCGCTGCTGCAGGCGTACGACTCGGCGATCGTCCCGACCAAGCTCTTCATCAAGTCGGCTGACTCGGTCACCTACTGCGTCCAGAGCACCGTCGGCGGCAAGGTCTGGAACAAGGCGGGCCCCGGCGCCGACATCGTCACCGGCGCCTGTCCGTAAGCTTCAGGCGAAGCTGTGCACGTCGAAGGGCGCGGGAGACCGCGCCCTTCGCTGTCTGCTGGGCTTCCAAGAGTCAGCAATCACCCGATCGAGGGTTACCCACCGTGGGTGAGTTGGCCGATGCCAGTCCGGCCACATCGTTCGTTCCCCATGGAAGGAGCTCTTGAATGTCCAGCAAGATCCGGCAGCGGCTGGCCGGTGAGGAAAGCGGCTTCACCCTCA
>VAWR01000134.1 GCA_005885245.1 Actinomycetota bacterium
GGATGAACGCGGCTTGGCCGTAAGTCGGCCAGACCGTGCTGGGCGTTTTGCCACGCGCGCCGCGGTGCTCGCTGCGGAGGACTTCTGTGAGTGATGTGGACGTCGAGGACGAGGTCGCCAGCAGCTGGTGGCCGAGGGCGGCGATCGCCGCGATGACGACGAGCAGGCCGGCGGCGCGGGTCCTGCGAATCCGACGGCGCGGTCGAGCACGTCTCCGGTAGGTCGTCATGCATCGATTCAAGGGAACGTGCTGTTGCTAGGGCGTATCCGTCTTTCGATATGCGGACGAAACACGCCAGCTCGTAGCATCGGAGCATGCGGGTGTTGATAGTCGAGGACGAGCCCTATCTGGCAGAAGCCATCCGCGATGGCCTACGCCTGGAAGCGATCGCGGCAGACATCGCAGCTGACGGCCACACCGCTCTCGAGCTGATCAGCCTTGACGCTTACGACATCGCCGTCCTCGACCGAGACGTTCCCGGACCCACGGGCGACGAGATCGCCGAACGCATCGTCGCCTCCGGCAGTGGCATGCCGATCCTCATGCTCACCGCTGCCGACCGTCTCGACGACAAGGCCACGGGGTTCGAGCTCGGCGCCGACGACTACCTCACGAAGCCGTTCGAGCTCCGAGAGCTCGTGCTCCGGCTCAGAGCGCTCGACCGCAGGCGCGCCCACCACAGGCCACCCGTGCGAGAGATCGCAGGCCTGCGGCTGGACCCGTTCCGCCGAGAGGTCTACCGCGACGGCCGCTACGTCGCGCTGACCAGGAAGCAGTTCGCGGTGCTCGAAGTCCTCGTCGCTGCCGAAGGCGGCGTCGTCAGCTCCGAAGAGCTCCTGGCGCGAGCATGGGACGAGAACGCAGACCCGTTCACCAACGCCGTGCGCATCACCGTCTCGGCACTGCGCAAACGGCTCGGCGAACCCTGGGTCATCGCCACCGTGCCCGGCGTCGGCTACCGCATCGACACAGCACTTGGCACGGGACATGACGGAGGTGAGCGTGGATAGAGCCCCTGGTCTGAGTGTTCGCCTCAAGCTCACCCTCAGCTACGCAGGCTTCCTCATGCTCGCCGGTGCCGTGCTGCTCGCCGCCGGGTACTTCTCCCTCTCGCGTGGTGTGCACCCTGGGGTGATCTTCCTGGTGCAAAGCCACGCCGCCCTCCTGCGGTATTTCGCTCCGATCGCAGCCGTCGTGATGGCGTTCCTGCTGGTATTCGGCCTGCTGGGAGGGTGGCTGCTCGCCGGCCGCATGCTCGCCCCCCTGACGCAAATCACGGACGCCACCCGCGCAGCTGCGGACGGGTCACTCTCCCACCGGATCGAGCTAGATGGCCGTCAGGACGAGTTCCGCGAGCTCGCCGACAGCTTCGACACCATGCTCGCCCGGCTCGAAGCGCACGTCGCCGAGCAGCAGCGATTCGCAGCGAACGCCTCGCACGAGCTGCGGACCCCGCTGGCGATCACGCAGACCCTTCTCGATGTGGCCCGCAAGGATCCCGCCGGCACGAACGGCGAGCTCGTCGACCGCCTCCACGCCGTCAACACCCGAGCGATCGACCTCACCGAAGCACTGCTCCTGCTCAGCCGCGCCGACCAACGGTCATTCACACGAGAACACGTTGACCTATCCCTCGTAGCGGACGAAGCCGCCGAGACGCTCTTCCCCCTCGCAGAAAAGCGCGGGGTCACCGTCGAGACCTCGGGCGGCGCGGCCCCCACGATCGGCGCTCACGCCTTGCTGCTCCAGCTGACGACGAACCTCCTGCACAACGGAATCGTCCACAACCTGCCCGGACACGGCATCGTCTGGATCACCAGCAGCACTCAGGGCGAGAGTGCGGTACTCACCGTCGAGAACACCGGCGACAAGCTCAACCCAGAATTGATTGCCACGCTCGCCGAGCCGTTTCTACGCGGCACCAAGCGCATACGCACGGACGACGCAGGCGTCGGCCTCGGCCTGGCAATCGTGAAGAGCATCACGCAGGCACACGACGGAACCCTCACCCTCGCGCCGCGGCCCGACGGCGGGCTCCGCGTCACGGTGGAAGTACCGGCGGCGCCATACGCCAACACCGACACCGAGGCCCTTTCGCTGGGTGGCCGGCGTCCCCATAACCAAGGAGAAACGTGACCGAATGACCGTTCAACGCATGGACAATGTAGGCATCGTCGTCGAAGACCTACCGGCGACGATCGCGTTCTTTCGCGAGCTCGGGCTCGAGCTCGAAGGGGAAGCCATCGTCGAGGGAGAATGGGCAGGGCGCGTCACCGGACTGGGCGAGCAGCGCGTCGAGATCGCCATGATGCGCACGCCGGACGGCCACAGCCGGCTCGAGCTCTCGCGCTTTCTCGCGCCGCCTGTGGTCGCCGATCACCGGAATGCGCCGGTGAACTCTCTCGGCTATCTGCGCGTCATGTTCGCCGTCGACGACATCGACGAGACGCTCGCCCGGCTGCGTAAGCACGGCGCGCAGCTCGTCAGCAGTGAAGTGGTCCGGTACGAAGACTCGTATCGGCTCTGCTACATCCGCGGGCCCGAAGGCCTTCTCATCGGGCTCGCTCAAGAACTCGGCTGAGCGCCGGTGGCTTAAGTCGGTCCGCCGAGCCGCTCAATGCCCGGGTCACTTCTTGGGGGCGTCGAGATCGACGCCGGAGATTCCTCTGCGAAAACGGCTTCCCTGAGACCTAGCTCATCCGCCTGAGCCACCGCGTGGATGACCCGGTCAGGTCATGGTCGGCCGGCCGAAACGGGCTTATCGTTGTCCTCGAAAGCTACGGCAGTCGCGGGCCTGCGGAACGTCTCACATAGGCGGCCAGGGCGGAGCGAACGTAGTCCTCAGCAGCGGCATCGACAGAGCCGCGGGCGTCATCCTGGCGTCCAAGAGAAGAAGAGAGAGGTAGCGGATCATGAGCGGGAAAGGTAAGTCCCTCATCACTGCTGTCTGTCTGAGCTTGGTGCTCGGCGGAACAGCTTTGGGCGCTTCGGCGTCCGGCTCGGCTCCACACGCGAAGAAGGTTTCGAAGTTCTGCGTGTGGGTCGAGGAGCGTGGCGGGGCCGTGACGAAGTACGACGTAAAGACGGTCAAGTCCCTCAAGCACATGCACGAGGTCTGCATCGTCGGCAAGCGGAGTGCGAAGGGCGCCCCGGGTGCTCAGGGCCCTCAGGGCGCTCAGGGCGCTCAGGGTCCTCAGGGTGCTCAGGGTACGACGGGCGCTCAGGGTGACATCGGCCCGGATGGTGCGATGGGACCGATGGGCCTTCAAGGTGTCATGGGGCCGAGTGGCCCGATGGGACCGATTGGCCCGCAGGGCGCGCAGGGCCTCCAGGGTCAGGACGGACCGCCCGGCGCGGATGGTCAGCCCGGTGTGGATGGTCAGCCTGGTACCGATGGTCAGCCCGGCGCGAACGGTGCGGCCGGCCCGGCTGGTCCCGCTGGCCCGGCTGGTCCCGCTGGCCCGGCTGGTGCTCCTGGAACGGGTGGGGCGAATGGCCCGGCTGGTCCCGCCGGTCCTGCCGGTCCTGCTGGCCCGCAGGGGCCACCTGGCGACATCGGCTCGATTGAGACGGTTGTCGGTGGAACCGCGACGGGTGACAAGCAGTTCTCCGTCACCTGCCCTGTCGGGAAGCACGCCGTTTCGGGCGGGTTCGACATCCAGGGTTCGGTCACGGCTTCCTTCCGAAGCGATGCGACTGGCGATCCAACGGGCACGACTGGATGGACGATCAAGCAGTCCTCCGGGGCCGCGCTCAGCGGCGTCGTTTACGTCTACTGCGCCTAAAGCTAGGCGGCGAACGACAAAGGGAAGGCTCGCTTCAGCGGGCCTTCCCTGCTTTTGGTGGGATCTTGCTTTCGTGGTCCGTAGCCGGCCCGCGTATTAGGCGACCTCGGCGACGGCGCGGCTGTCCTCAGAAGTGATTCGTGTACGAGAGAAAGCGCCACCCGTCCGGAGTGGCGAGCAGTTGGTAGCTCGTCCAAGTGTTTCGGACTACCTTGCCGTCCGAGTTGAACGCGTTCCAACGCAAGGTCGCGAAGACACAACGCTCGCCGAGTTGGCGAGCGTCGATCTCAACCGGCGTCCACCCCACGACGCCCGTCGTGACGCGGTAGGCGACGATCACGTTGGCAAAGTGATCGCGCACGGCGGCGCGGTCTGGCATGTGGATCGCCTCTCCTTTTCGGATCGCGAGGAATGGCCAGAGGCAGAGATCGGTCACGCCTTCGACATCGCGATCCGAGTAGAGACGGGTGTACTCCTCGAATGTGGACAGGATGTTGGCAGACACCGCGAAGACTGTGGCAGTTTCGCAGCGAGGGGTCAACGTGAGGAAAGAGCAGAAAGATGGCTCTCCTAAGTGAGGCCTCGGCCTAGAATCCGCCGGTAGCCCGTCGGCAGATTTGGCGCCGCGCTTACGCTGCCTTTGATAGTCATGTCGCCATGACCGCGACGGCGCTCGAGCTGCCGGTGCTCGCGGATGTGCTGGCTGCGCGGGAGCGCATACGCAAGTATCTGCCTCAGACGGAGCTGTCCTCATATACGTCGCTCTCGGAGCTCGTAGGCACAGAGGTCTGGGTCAAACGCGAGAACGACCTGCCGACGGGCGCGTTCAAGGTCCGCGGCGGCGTCAATCTCGTTTCACAGCTGACCGAGCACGAGCTGCGCGCCGGGCTGATCGCCGCGTCGACTGGAAACCACGGCCAGTCCGTCGCGTACGCGGCCAAACTCTTCGGGACGCAGGCGATCATTTGCGTGCCGGCTGGCGCCAATCCGGTCAAGGTCGCTTCGATGCGGTCTCTCGGCGCCGATGTCATCTTCCACGGCCGCGACTTCGATGACGCCCGCGAACACGCCGAGCAGCTCGCCGGGGAGCACAGCTATCGGTACGTGCACTCGGGAGACGAACCGCACCTCATCGCCGGTGTCGCGACAGCCACAATCGAGATCATCGAAGAGCAGCCGCAGATCGACACGATCATCGTTGCTGTTGGGGGCGGCAGCGGTGCGGCCGGCGCCTGCATCGCCGGCAAGGCGATCCGGCCCGACCTCAACGTGATCGGTGTTCAGTCGGAGGCCGCGCCGGCCGCATACCGGTCGTGGAAAGAGGGTCGGCTGCTCGATGACCGCATGGAGACCTTCGCAGAGGGGATCGCGACGCGTGTCGGCTTCGAGCTTCCGCAACGTGCAATGCGGGACCTCGATGACTTCGTACTAGTGAGCGAAGATGCGATTCGCTCAGCAACCGTGCAGATGATCGAAGGGACGCGAGCCCTCGTCGAGCCGGCCGGCGCCGCGCCGCTGGCCGGTGCGCTGAGCTTGCGCTCGCAACTCGCGGGTCGCACCGTCGCTCTTATCTGCAGTGGCGGCAACATCACGCTCTTGCAGCTCCGCGAATTGCTGGCGCCGCTACCAAACGAACGCTGATGCGGGAGCTGCGCGCGCGGCTGCGCTTTGGTGACCTCGCCGCCTACTCCCACCAACGAAGGAGGACACATGTCCGCCAAGCTCCCCGACGTCGTCTCGCGGTACTTCGAACGCGATAACGATCGCGACATCGACTCGATCGTCAACCTCTTCGCCGACGACGCCACAGTCATCGACGAAGGCGAGGAGCGCCACGGCACGGCCGAGATCCGGGCCTGGCAGACCGGCGCAGCCTCGAAATACACCTACACGACCGAGATCACCGGCGCCGAAGCACTTAGTCCCGACCGCTACGTCGTCACGGGTCGCCTGACCGGCAACTTCCCCGGCGGCACCGCCGACCTCAAATGGGACTTCACCATCGCCGGCCAACACATCACGCGGCTCACCATCGCCCCATAGCCGCCCGCCGAACAACGGCACAGCACGCCGAACGGCGCAGGACGAGACCACGAAAGCAGCTCAAGAGGAGATCGCGATCGACTGACGATTGTCTCGCCGGGCGAGCTCGGTTTGGAGCGCCGGGCTTGGGAGGTGCCGCCCGAGTTAACCGGATTTTGTACGGATGCACTGAAAACCGTTGACTCACATCGGTGATTTTGAGAGTGTCGTTCTCGGATCGTTCGCCGCGTCGCCGTAGTGCGACGGCCTCGACGAAACTCTTGCCGCGCGTCGCCGTAGTGCGACGGCCCTCAACGATTAAGGGTCGACCCCACGACCGGGAGGTGGGCATGGCGACTGTCGAGACCGCAACCGTTATCCGTCCGTTCCAGTTCGACATTCAGGAAAAGACGCTGGAAGACCTGCGCAGCCGCATCGAGGCGACGCGCTTGCCCTCCAAAGAGCTCGTGGAGGATCGGTCGCAGGGCGTGCAGCTGGCGACGATTCAGGAGCTCGCCGCCTACTGGGTGACCGACTACGACCTGGGGCGGGTCGAAGCAAGGCTGAACGCATTACCGCAGTTCACGACGGAGATCGACGGAGTGAACATCCACTTCATTCACGTGCGCTCGCCGCACGAGAGCGCGGTGCCGCTGATCATGACGCACGGCTGGCCGGGCTCTGTCATGGAGATGATCGACTCCGTCGGCGCGCTGACGGACCCGACCGCGCACGGCGGCAGCGCCGCGGATGCCTTCCACCTCGTCCTGCCCTCCCTGCCGGGGTACGGTTTCTCGGGCGAGCCGGCCGAGGTCGGCTGGGACCTGAGCCGGACCGCACACGCGTGGGCCGAGCTCATGCGCCGCCTCGGCTACACCGACTACGTGGCCCAGGGCGGCGACGTCGGCGCCGGCGTCACCGATGCGATGGGCCGCCAGGGACCCGAGGGGCTGATCGGCATCCACACGAACCTGCTCGTGCCGGCGCTGAGCGGCACGATGCCGACGGACACCGATGAGGAACGCGGCGCGGCCGCGCAGATCGCCACCTTCGGGCAGTCCGGAAACGGCTACTTCATCGAGATGGCCACCCGCCCGCAGACGATCGGGTACGCCCTACTGGACTCGCCGATCGCGCTCGCGGCCTGGATCGCCGACCATGACACGGACGCCTACTACAAGATTGCGAGCGCTTTTGTCGACGACAAGCCCTCGGGCAACCTGAGCCGAGACCACATCCTCGACAACATCACGCTGTACTGGCTGACAGGCATCGGGGCCTCTGCGGCCCGGTCGTACTGGGAGGCCTACGGGCCGGACGCGCCGGCCGCGGGCCGCCAGGCTCTGCTGCCGCCGCCGATCCCGGTCGGCTTCACGACGTTCCCCGGCGAGATCTGGCGGACTCCGCGCAGCTGGTCGAGGCGAGCTATCCGAACCTCATCTACTTCAACGAGGTCGACAAGGGCGGCCACTTCGCCGCCTGGGAGGAGCCGGAGCTCTTCTCCGAGGAACTACGCGCCGCGTTCGGGTCGGTTCGCTGAGTGCTCAAGTCCCCCTACCCACGGAGGTCCTCATGACTACCACCAGCATGCTCCCTGACGTCGGGAT
Source organism: Actinomycetota bacterium (assembly GCA_005885245.1). GTDB lineage: Bacteria > Actinomycetota > Thermoleophilia > Gaiellales > Gaiellaceae > 3-1-20CM-4-69-9. Next base: position 7,416 of record VAWR01000134.1, read on the forward strand.
CGAGCTTCGGGAGGGCTACGCCCAGATCGGCGATACGAACTTGCATTACGTCGAGGCCGGTGACGGGCCGTTGATCGTTCTGCTGCACGGCTTCCCGGAGTTTTGGTTCGGCTGGCGGCTACAGATCGAGCCGCTCGCGGCGGCGGGTTTTCGGGTCGTCGCGCCCGATACGCGTGGCTACAACCTCTCATCGAAGCCCGAGGACTTCGAGGCCTATGCCGTCGACCTGCTCGCCGCCGACATCCGCGGCCTCATCGGAGAACTCGGTGCCGAGTCCGCGCTGTTGGTCGGACACGACTGGGGCGGATCCATCGCCTGGACGACCGCGATGAACCACCCGGAGGTAGTCGACCGACTCGCCATCCTCAACGCGGCCCATCCGCGGCGGCTCCAAGAGGGACTGCACCACCCCAACCAGCTCCGGAAGTCCTGGTACTTCTTCTTCTTTGCGGTCCCGGGACTGCCCGAGGAAGTAGTGCACCTCAGAGACTGGCACTTCTTCCGGCACTTCCTCGAAGACGCACGCCCCCCTTACACGGACCAGGAAATCGAACGCTACGTGGAGGCGTGGTCGCAGCCAGGGGCAGCGGCCGGGATGATCAACTACTACCGCGCGTCGGTAAGACAGTCCCAGAAGGAAGCCGCGGCAAAGCTTCGCCCGATCTCGGCGCCGACACTGGTGATCTGGGGGGAGGGCGATTCCTACCTCGGCTCGGACCTCGCCGAGCCCGACCGCGACGACGTGCCCAACCTCGACCGCGTGGAGCGCCTTCCCGACGCGTCGCACTGGGTGCATCACGACGAGGCCGAACGCGTCAACCAACTGCTTATCGACTTCTTCACCCCCGCGGCATAGGCGCTAAAGACTTGGTCGAGCGTGCCCGTAAACCACACCACCAAGGAGTAGGACCTTCGTCGAAGGAGGAGGTCATGAACGGTCTGACCCAAAGCGTCACCGTGGATCGGAGGGCCCGCCTGCTCGCGTTCGGCGCGCTCATCGCGGCCGCCTTGATGCTCTCGCTCTCAGCTTTCTCCATCAGCGCCCGAGCAGCCGAGTCGGACCCGACGATCGTGCTCGTGCACGGCGCCTTCGCATCGCCTGCTGGATGGGGCGAGGTGGCCGACGCGCTGCACAAGGACGGCTACCAGACGGCGACCCCGGCGCTCGGCCTGACTTCTGTGTCGGACGACGTGGCGATCGTGCGGTCGACGCTGGATTCGATCCCGGGAGACAAGATCCTGGTGGGACACTCCTACGGCGGGTTCGTGATCACCAACGCCGCCAGCGGGCGCAGCGATGTCCGCGGACTGGTCTACACGGCGGCGTACGTCCCAGACAGCGGTGAGACGATCAGCAGCCTGAGCGTTGGCTACGCGCCGGGGGCGTTTCTGGCACATCTGGTGTTCGCCCCGTCGTTCCCCTTCGTCATCGTCGACCCGCAGTTCTTCCCCGAGGACTTCGCCCAGGACTTGAATCCGAAGCTGGGCGCCGAGATCGCAGCCGAGCAGCGCCCCACGAGCCTGGGCCTCTTCGGCATTCCATCCGGCCCCGCCGCCTGGCACGTGCTCCCGTCGTGGTACGCAGTTTCGGGCCACGACCGCGCCATCGACCCTGCCCTGCAGCGGTTCATGGCCCAGCGCGCTGGGTCGACGACCGTCCAGTTCCCCGCCGCGAGCCACGTGGGCGGCCTCACCCATTACCGGGCGCGGTTCGTGAAGCTGATCGAACAAGCGGTTCAGGCGACCGGAACCTGATCCCCGGCCGTTGGCTCCACCGCCCTCGGCTAACGCCTTACGAAGGGAGTCGAGCGCCGAGCGCGTTGCCACCGACTCCAGCTCCGAGCTGATCGCGCTCAGTTGGGCCATTGCGCGGGAATGTCACCCGAGCCGGCGGCGCAGCCGGCTCCGCCTAACGCTTCACGCGCACTTGGCCTTGCCCTCCATGACGCCGCTCGAGATGACCTTCTCTCGGCCGTTTGTCGACGCGATGAAGCGCCTGGCGTCGCTCTGCGGGCTCGGCTACGCGCAAGGCTGGAAGGCGGCGGAGCGATCGAAGGTGGACGAGAAGGCAATCGGCTACCTGACGGGAAAGCATCCGCCCGTGTTCCTACACACGATCAGCGGGCCGGTACTGACCGTCTCTCGCTCGCTGACACGGCGGACTGGCGTGACGATGGTGGCGCTGCGGAAGGCGCGGCGGCTGTGGTCGGCTCGTGAAGGTCGCTGTCCGATGCCGTACTGGTCGCCGGCGGAGTTCGCTGCCGTGGCGAAGGTGCTACATAGGCGGCCGGCGTCGACACGGGCACCGTGAGGCGCTGCCGCGGGCTCGCCTCAGTGTCGGCGGGTCGGGTCTACTGCATTTCGTTGGGCTGAGGGGCGTGGGGGTGCCGAAGCCCGCGCCGCCGCCTACGCCTACGCCGGCTCCGGAGCCGGCGCCCAGCCGCAGGCCACGAAATCCCGCGACCGCACCAGCCGCCTCGCGCGCGTGCAATTCGACGGCAATCAACTCGCCGCGTGCTTGGGCGCCGACCGCTTCTGGGAGGGCGCGCAGCCGACCCCCCTTTTGTCGAGCGGCTAACTTCAGCGGAAGCGGGTCATCACTCTGCCGGCTGTTCCGAAGGTGGGATCGAGCGTGCCAGAAGCGCTGTAGCGGGCGAGCGCGAAGTACCCGGCTCCGCCGCCGGCGGCGACGATCTTGCCGTCCCCCTGGGTCGCAACGGCCAACGCCCAGTCGTTGCTCTTTGAACCGTCTCGGACGCCGAGGTTGGTCACGACCTTGCCGCCGCTTCCGAAGCCCGCATCCAGGCTGCCCTCGGCGGTGTACTGGGCGAGTGCGAAGTCGTAGGACCCGGCGCTGGTGCGGCCGGCGGCAACGACTTGCCCATCTGCCTGGATCGCCACGCCGTTCGCTTCGCCGGGCGACCCGAAGCCGGTTCGCACCCTGCCGGCTGTTCCGAAGGTGGGATCGAGCGTGCCAGAAGCGCTGTAGCGGGCGAGCGCGAAGTACCCGGCTCCGCCGCCGGCGGCGACGATCTTGCCGTCTCGCTGGATCGCGACCGCGGCTGCCTCGGCGACGCCGACGCCCGAACCCAAACGGGTGAGGACCTTGCCGCGCCGCCCGAAGCTTGGATCCAGCTTGCCGTTCGTCCTATAGCGAGCGAGCGCAAAGCGCCAACTGCAGTCGACACCGCAGTCGACGATGTGGCGTCCGCCGGCGACGACCAGCTTGCCGTCCACCTGGATCGCGAGCGCGCGCGCCCAAGCGCTAGCGCGCTCGCCCAAGTTGAAGTCGGTCACCACCCTGCCGCCGCGTCCAAAGCTCGGATCAAGGTTGCCGCCGGCGTTGTAACGACCGACCACGACGATCTCGTAGAGGGCGGAGACATCCTTCCACCCCGCGACCACGAGCTTGCCGTCTCGCCGGATCGCAAGCGCGGAGACTGCACTACGGCCCTGCGAGCCGACATCGGTCAGTACCTTGCCGGCCCGTCCGAAGCTTGCGTCGAGCTTTCCGCCCACTGTGTAACGGGCAAGTGCGAAACGCCACGGGCGTGCGCTCCGCCCGGCGACGACGAGCTTCCCGTCCCGCTGGATCGCCAGCGCGTAAGCCAAATCACGGCTGGAAGAGGCGCGCTCGGCCAGCGCCCTGCCGTTTCCGAAGCTCTGGCCGAGCGAACTCACGGCCGGTGCCGTGAGCGCGAGCAGCGCGCCCGCTGCGGCCGTGATGCCGATCCCGGTTATGCGCGGCGAACAGCGGAGCGGCATCGAACCTCCCATGGTCGTCGGTAGGGCCGGAGTCTCGCGGCTCCGCGGGGCGCGGTCAACGTGCGGGAGCCGATGGAGCAGGCTGGCGCAGAGCCCGATGAACGACGGCAAGAGTGACGAGTCCGGACTCGACTGCTCCTCGGGCAAGTGGCTGACGTGCGCGTTCCGTCGTCACACGATCCCGATAGAGCAACCTGCCCGCGCTTCAGATCCCCCCAGCAACGTGAACCCCCCCGCGCAAGTGAAGAAGCTCCCACTTGCAGGCCGTTCCGGAGGTAGCGGGGGCGGGATTTGGACACATTTCCCCGACCGCGACACGTACCGCTTCACCGAGGTTCGGCAGCTCGAACCGACGTGAATCTTCCGCCTCAGATCCTCGCCGCACACGCCGCACGTTCAGCGGTTCATTGCGGTGATCAGTCGCACGCCCGCAGACGGACCGGCTGTGACGACTAGCGAGCGGCGGATACGAAACGTGCCCCGACAGCCTCGCCACGGCATGACGAAGGACGGGTCGATCTACGCGACGGCGCTGCATCGGCACTGCACGACGTGCCGAACACGGCCGCCGGATTTCGGCGCCGACCGTCGTCACTGCGGCAAGCCGTAGACCGCCTTCTTGGCGGAAGAGGATGGAAAGGCGGTGGAAAGACGAGGGGGCAACGAAAGGCAAACGGTTCGAGCGTCTCGAGCCCCGAAACCACCTCAACAAGCCAAATCTCTTTGCCACCAGCTGCCGTCGGTTGCCCCCAAAATCGCATGGTAAGGAGGGTCGACGGTTCGAGTCCGTCAGAGGACTCTGCAAAAGCCCCGCAAAGCGAGCCCCGCAAAGCGCCCCTTTTATTTCAGGTGCGATCGCTGGCTTTGGAAGCGAGCCGCTCTGCGCGGTCCTTGATCCCACGCAGCATCCTCCGCTCCATCACGAGCGAGCCTGGCTCCATTGGCAGCATGCGGACCCGTGCAGCGAGCGTTGGTTGGCGGAAGCGGTTTCGGCTGATCAACCGGGTGGTGCCGTCGTGCTCTTCGAGCACAAACGTCCAGACCCAGTTGCCGTCCTCGGAACGCCAGGCGATCACGTGCCCGGGCTCAACGCGCTCGAATCGCATCAGGCTTGCACCAAGGTCGAGCCTGTCGCCAACCTGTGGGTCTTGGAATTCCGGCAGGACGCGGTCGACGCTGTGCATGTCGAGGCCGAGCAGGTTCTCGATCCAGTCGTAGGTGTAGGCGCCGCCGCGCGGCGACGGGCCCATCTGCGTAAGCCAGGGCCAGACCGACGCGGCTGGCGCGTCGATTGTGATCGCGCGAGTAGAGACTCCGTCGGCCTCCTCGAGTAGCTCATCCCCTGGCATCCGCGCCGTGCTTTCTTCGTAGGTCGCGCCCCAGGTAAGGATTGGCCGGCGCAGGAGCGGATAGAGCGCGCCGAGCGCGGCGATCAACGCAAGGGCGATCAGACGCTCGCGGCGCGAGCTGAGAGTCAACGGCGGGCCACGACGAGTCCAGCGTGCCAGCCTGGTGCGCGCCCACCGACAGGCACGTGGATCGACTCGGCGTCGAGGTCGCTGCTTGCAATCAGCCACGAGATGAACGAGTTCGAGTTCCACATCTCGCCCGCACCGAGTTCGTCACGACCCCACACGGGCGTCGGCACGAAGGGCACCAGATCAAGGAGTCGTCGCGACGTAGTTGGATCGTCCGTGAGTCGCCGTGGGCTCTCGACCGCCTCGCTGACGTCGGGAATCACACCGCCGCGCCAGCGGCGCAGCTCGTAGCGAAAGAGCCGGAAGCGCCCGGCCCAGCGGCTTCCGACCGCACCCTCAGCAACCACCCCACGCTCCTCGCCATTGCTATCGGAGACGGGAGCCTGCTCGATCACAAACTGTCCTTCCGGGACGCGCACCAGGAGGGCCGAGTGGTAGAGGTCGCAGGGTGAGCGCCGCTCAAGGCGGGCTGCCACGGCTTCGAAGATTCGTCCGTTCAGGCGGACGGAATGACCGCCTGCCCCCAGCGGCAGCCAGTAGAGATCGACGCTTCCGGACGTTGCACGTAGCCGACTCGAGGCAGTGACGTCGCGTGATGGTGCTGGCCCCATGGTCAGCGGCAGCGAAGTTCGGCGGCAACCACGTCGCTAGCCATCCCCGCTGGGCTGTTTCGCCTCGGTTTCCATTCGGTCGAGGCGGGTGTAGTAGTCGGCGAACTCGTTGAGGTGCGCGAGCGCGATCTTTGCCGTGAGTAGCGGGTCGTCGTCGGTGACGTTGGTTAGGAGGTCGTGCAGCCCGTGCTCGAGCTCGACCTCCATCCCCATTCGCAACTGCTCGACGTCGAACGGCGCCTGCGACCAGTCGACACCGATCTGCTTGCCGATGCGTCGCGCCTCACCGGTGGTAAATGTTCGTCTGCTGTCGGTCATCGTCTGGGCCTCAGAAGCCGAGGCCGGCGGCCGCGACGGGGGATGGCTCGGGGTGCTCCCACGAGTAGGCGACCTCGGCCAGCCTCGGGACCCCGGCGACGAGGTCGTGCCAGGCCGAGGCCGCCGCCAAGAGATCGACTTCGTCGAGAAGCGCGTTGAGGCCGCGCTCGTCGGCCGTCTCGAAGACGAAGATGGCCTCCTTGGCCGTCAGCAACAACTGGTGCCGCGTCAATTGCGTGTCGTTGGGATCGAACGGCGGCCCGGTCGCCGCCAGCTCACGGGCGCGCTCGAGCGCGCCTTCCTTCAGCGGAACGACAACCGTCGCCCGACGCGGAGCGGCCAGACTCAACTCGGAGAGACGATCGACCAGCTCGTGGAGGATGCCGGCCTCGAAGACGGTGCTCGTTAGGCGATAGGCGCCTTGCGGCCGCTCGATCACGAGCGCGCGGCGGCCGTCGAGCCGCTCGCCGGCGTCGTGACCGATGCGCAGGCCCTCGAGCTCGTCATAGCCGATCTGCCGGTCGACGCTGGCGATGCCAACGCCGCCGACGAGGTGCAGTGCGCGCGGCCCGAGCTCGAGACGACCGACGTAGGACCGCCCGTCGGGTTCGCGCCACTTGACCGCATAGCTGGTCTTCATGTGTCGAGAGTAGATCGGCGCCGTCTCAAAGCCGTCGTGGCGGCTACCGATTCGATTGCGGATAGTCCGCAGATCTTTTCCGACCGCGCGGCAGCGCCAAGCCCGCGGCTGTCCTTGCGCTGGAGCGATTCGTCAGCCGGCCAGAGCGGCTACGGCGGCCAGCCCACGGACGACGAGTACGGGGCGCCGCGTCTCGCGCAACACACCGCGCGAGACGCTGCCCAGCAAAGCGCCCGCGAGTGCACCGTGGCCGCGCGAGCCAACGACGATCAGGTCGACCCCGTGCGAGTCGGCGAAGACGACGATCTCTTCGGCGACATCTCCGGCCAGCAGCTGCGTCGTTGCGTCGACACCGCGTGCGGCGGCGGCGGCCGCTGCCTCCTCGAGCGGTTCGCGGTCGCGTTCGTCAAGCCGGTGCGGCAGGGCGCAGGTCATTCCGAAGCCGCCGGTCGGGATGACGTCGACCGCCGGTGCGACGTGGACGAAGATCACCTCGGCCTCGTGTTCGTCGGCGAGCTCGAGGCCGAACTCGACCGCCTCGGTTGACGCCGGCGAGCCGTCGGTCGCGATCAGGATCCTCTTCATGATGGCCTCCGTTCAAGTGGGCTTGTGCGACTCCATCGTGCGCCCAGGCACGCGTTCGGCCATCCGCGCCAGCGCCGATCTCGGCTGCGTAGTTCGCCGTATTGACGAGCAACGCGGCGCCGCCAGGTCGAGCCGAACGAGCCAGGCGCGTTCCTCGCGCAGATGCCGGCGGAAGCGGTAGAGGTCGACCGGCTGTAACGACCTCGCAATTTCGGCAGTCGTGACGGCGCGTTCGGCCACGTCGAGCGCATCCGACCAGTGAGCGAAGAGGCGGGCAACAAGGTCGAAGCGCGGTTCCCAACCTTGTTGGAGAGACGCCGCTGCGATCGCCGGGGCGGTCTTTGCCTCGATCCCTGCCGGCCGACGCGAGTGCCGCCGGCCTTGCTCGCTTGAATGGCGGCGGGTGACCGGCTCGGCGATCGCGCTCCGCCGTCGACGAGTGCTCGCTCGCCGGAGCGCGGCGTCGGCCATCTAGCCCTCGGCCTCCTGCTCCTCGTTCAAGAGCCTGTAGAAGAGCGACCAGCCACTGCGGGCGCTGGTGCCGTCGAGTTCGCGGCGCAGCCCGAGCAGGTGGTGAGCGAGGGAAGGCCGGCCGTCGATCTCATGCGTGACAGGCGCAAGGACGCACGCACCCTCCTCTCCCTCGACCTCCCAGAAGGGGCAGCGAGCGCCGAGGCAGGGCTCGATCCGGCCGACGGTGTACTGGGTCACGGTTAGGCCTCCTGTTTCTCTTGTCCTGGTGTGGGGACGAGTGACATCAGGGCAAGGATGCGCCCCGGCAGGACCCGCACCATCGGGGAAAGTGGCCGACTTGCTGCGGGTCTCTACGGATAATGGCCGCGTGAACAAGCCGTGATCGAGGAACGTGGCCGCCTGCGCTCCTTGGTCGGAGCCGGCATCGCCTTGAGCTCAGCGCGCTCCCTCGACGAGCTGCTGCAGCGGCTGGTCGAGACCGCCGCTGCTTTGACCGGCGCCCGCTACGCCGCACTCGGGGTCATCGACCGGGAAGGCCAGGCTCTCGAGCGCTTCATCACCACCGGCATCGACGGCGCAGTCCGCACGGCGATCGGCGACCCGCCGCATGGGCGCGGCATCCTCGGGGTGCTGATCCGCGATGCCGAGACGTTGCGCCTCCACGACATTAGTGACGACCCGCGCTCGGTCGGCTTCCCGCCGAACCACCCGCCGATGCGCGCCTTCCTTGGCGTCCCGGTCATGCTGCGCGACGTCGCCTACGGCAACCTGTACCTGACCGAGAAAGCGGGCGGTGCCGACTTCGACGAAGAGGACGAGGAGATGGTCGGCCTGCTGGCGGCGCAAGCCGCAGTCGCGATAGAGAACGCCCGCCTCTACGAGTCGGCCACCCGCTGGTCATCGCAGCTCGAAGCCCTGAACGAGGTCGGTACTGCGCTGGCGTCGGAGATCAAACTGCCGCGTGTGCTGGCCCTGATCACCGAGCATCTGCGCAAGCTGATCGACGCCCGCCTGGTCGCTATCGCCCTGCCGCGCCCCGACGGCACGCTCGTGATCGAGGCGGCCGACGGCGACAGCGCCGCGGAGATCCTTGGCCGGCAGCTCGAGCGCGCCGGCTCGAAGAGCGGACGCGTCCTCGAACGGGCACGCGCCGAGCGCGTCGACGACTTGCGCGCCGACCCCGAAGTCGACTACGAGGTCGCACGTCCACTCGCGGCGACGACGGGTCTGTACGTCCCGCTGGTCGCGCGCCACCGTGTGATCGGGGTCGTCGTCGCCCACGACAAGGTCGGCGACGACCCGCGCTTCTCCGACGACGACTTACGCCTGGCCGAACAATTCGCCATCCGCGCTGCCGTCGCCGTCGACCAGTCGGCCCGCGTCGCCCGCGACGCCCTGCGCCGCGTCGTGGAGGCGCAGGAGCTCGAGCGCCGCCGCCTCGCGCGCGAGCTCCACGATCAGACCGGCCAAGAGTTAACCTCGGTCATCCTCGGGCTGAAGGCGGTCGAGGAGGCGCACGATCCGGCTGGCCACGCCGAGGCGCTCGAACGGGTCCGCGCCCAGGTTGTCGAGACCCTGCATGACGTACGCCGCTTGGCGGTCGAGCTCAGACCGAAGGCGCTTGACGACTTCGGCTTGGTCGCAGCGATCGAGCGGCTGGTGCAGACATTCGGCGAGCAGACCGGGATTAAGGTCGACCTTGTCGCCCAGCTTGCGGATGAGCGCCTGGCCAGCGACGTTGAGACGGCGCTCTACCGGATGGTCCAGGAAGCCTTGACGAACATCGTTAAGCACGCCCAAGCCGCCAGCGTCAGCATCGTCATCGGAAGGTCGGCGGCGGCGGTCAGCGCCGTAGTCGAGGACGACGGCCGCGGCTTCGACACCGCGGCGCGACGCGAGGGCATGGGCCTCGACGGGATGCAGGAGCGCCTGGCTCTGCTCGACGGCAGACTGAAAATCGAGTCTCGCCCCGGCGCTGGGACGACACTGGTCGGCGAGGTGCCGTTGCGATGACCGAGCCCACACCGACCGAAGCCCCGCCCGAGACCAACTCGCCCCTGATCCGGACACTGATCGTCGACGACCACGCCGTCGTTCGTAGCGGGCTGAGGAAGGTCCTCGAGGCCGAGCCCGACATCGAGGTCGTCGGCGAGGCGGGCGACGCTCGCTACGCCGTTTTCGAGACACGGGCCAAGCTGCCGGACGTGATCTTGATGGACGTCGTCATGCCCGGCAAGAGTGGCATCGAGGCCATCCCCGACGTCCTCCATGACGCCCCCGACGCCAAAGTGCTGATCCTCTCCATGCAAGACGACCCGCGCTACGTGCGCGAAGCGTTCGAGGCCGGCGCCGCCGGCTACGTCCTCAAGGAGGCCGCGGACACCGACGTCGTCGCCGCCGTCCGCGAGGTCGCTGCCGGTGGGCGCTATGTCCACCCCACCCTCGGTGCACGCCTCGTCGCGGCCGACGCCGAGGAGCGCAAGCGCGTTGCGCAGGACCCGCTGTCGGACCGCGAGCGCGGCGTCCTGCGCCTGCTCGCGCTTGGGCACACCAACCAGGAGATCGCCGAGATGCTCTACATCTCGGTCAGGACTGCCGAGACGCACCGCGCGCACATCATGCAGAAGTTGCGTCTGACCACCCGCGCCGAACTCGTTCGCTATGCGCTGGCGCAGGGACTGTTGAACGACCAGGAGCAGTGAGCCGAGACGAGGGTGCGCTCGCCTTTGAAGCGGTCTGGCCGGGCGCGGTCGTGCGCGAATGCGAACTCAACGAGAGCTGCGCGGCAGGCAAGATCGAGCTTGCGCCGGCAGTGACTGATCTCCCCCTCCGGATGTTGACGCCACGAACGGTCGGAGGGCGACGCGACGCCGCCCTCCGATCGCGGACCTGACTTCACGCGGCAACTGCTTTTTGCTGCGCGCGCCGGGTCAGCGCGAAGCCGCCGGCTCCGCGCAGCGCGCCGCCGAGCGCCAGCACCAGGAAGCCGATGCCCGCGAGCAGTAGCGCGACGCCGACGACGATGCCAAAGATCGCCAGCTGCTCTGCCATGTAGGAGGTGTTGAGCGCCGTCGACAGCGCCGTCTCGGTGACCCAGACCTGGCGGGCGGCGTTGTCGAGCGGCTGCCCGGTCGGCCCTTTCTGGGCCTTCGTCGGGTCGTTCGTGCCTTTGCCGTCTGCGGTGGCGAAGCGCGGCATCTGGGCGTAGGTCAGCCCACCGGTCGCCTCGAGCGCGTGGATGCGCATGTAGCTGGCGAAGGCCCGCGCGCGATCGCCGCTGTTGATCGGTTTACCGGCGACGGCGACGGTCGGAAGCTTGGTGCTTGGCGGGAGACCCGCCTTCTGGGCCTCGGCCTTGATCGCCGCCGGGGTCATGTCGGGTGTGCCGACGATCTGCTCCTGCTTGAGGCTGCTGTGGACGGTCGAGCGGCCGTTGACGCCGAGCACGATCGCCGCCATCCCGAAGGCGATGAGGACGATGCCGGCTGCAATGCCGCCCCACTCGAGAATCTTGCGCATTTTGTTACCTCCTCTGATTCGACCGTGGCTTTCTGACCTGAAGGTAGGCCGGGCATGGGGCAGCGCCCATCGGGCTTCTTGAGCACAGTTGCTGCGGCTTTCCCGCACGCCTGTTGCGGGCCACGCCCGCGTCCGAACGTCACATGGCCGGGCATGATCGAGTTAGGCCCTCAGATTCGCCGACGGGGAACGCTGACTTGGAAAGGAACCAATGCCGCCCGTGACTGCTCGTCCCGACCGTGCCGTCGACGTCATCCTCCGCGACGGCACGACGCTGCGACTGCGCCAGCCACAACCGCCAGACGGCGACGCACTCCTCTCCTTCTTCAGCGAGCTGTCCCCGGAGAGCCTGCACTCGCGCTTCCACGGCGGTACGCGCATCGACAGGTCGCTGGTCGAGCACCTGCTCTCTCAGTCGGAGGACCGAGACGCGCTCGTCGCCATCGTCGGCGACGGAGCCGCCACGCGCATCGTCGCCCTCGCCGAGTTTGCCCGTCTGCGTGACCCGGCCGTCGCCGAGGTCGCCTTCGCCGTCGCCGACGAGCTGCAGGGACGCGGCGTTGGCACGCGCCTCCTGGAGCAGCTGGCGGCGCGCGCCGGCGCAGTCGGCGTCGAGCGTTTCGTCGCCCAAGTCTTGCCGGAGAACCGAGCCATGCTCGGCGTCTTCGCTGACGCCGGCTTCGACGTCGCACGTGAGCTCGGCGGCGGTGAGGTCGAGGTCCGCTTCCCGATCGCTGCCACCGACAGCTACCGCGCCCGCGTTGACGAACGCGACCACATCGCCGTCGCCGCCTCCCTGCGCCCCTTCTTCGCGCCCGCGTCGGTGGCCGTCGTCGGTGCCTCTCGCCGGCGGGGCTCAATTGGCGGCGAGCTCTTCCGCAATATCCTTGCCGCCGACTTCGCCGGCGCGACCTACCCCATTAACCGCAGCGGCGAGCCTGTCGCCGGTGTCGCCGCGTATCGCTCGCTGGCCGACATCCCCGTCCCCGTCGACCTCGCCGTCATCTGCCTGCCCTCGGGGCAGGTCCTCGACGCTGCCGAGGCGGCGATTGCCGCCGGCGTGCGCGCGCTCTGCGTCATCTCGTCGGGCTTCGCCGAGATCGGGCCCGAGGGAGCCGAACGCCAAGGGCAGCTACTGGCCCTCGTCCGCTCCCGCGGCGGCCGCTTGGTCGGCCCGAACTGCCTCGGCCTGGCCGTTCCCAGCATCGGCTTGAACGCCACCTTCGCCCCGCGCGCCCTACCGCCGGGACGGATCGCCTTCTCATCGCAGAGCGGAGCCTTGGGCCTGGCCCTGCTCGAAAAGGCCACCGAGCGCAACCTCGGCTTCTCAGCCTTCGTCTCGATCGGGAACAAGGCCGACGTCTCCTCCAACGATCTGCTCGAGTGGTGGGAAGACGACGATCAGACTGACCTTGTCCTCCTCTACCTGGAGTCGTTCGGCAACCCGCGCAAGTTCGCGCGCCTCGCCCGGCGAGTCGCCCGCCGTAAGCCGATCCTCGCTTTGAAGGCCGGCACAACCAGCGCAGGCCAGCGGGCGGCGAGCTCGCACACCGCCGCGCTCGCCGGCTCCGAAGCCGCGGTCGACGCCCTCTTCCGCCAAGCCGGCGTTCTGCGGGCGCGAACACTCGAGGAACTGGTCGACGCGACCGCGCTGCTCTCGAGCCAGCCACTTCCCGCCGGCCGCAGGACGGCTGTCGCCACAAACGCCGGCGGACTTGGCATCCTCTGCGCCGACGCCTGTGAGGCGGCCGGGCTCGAGCTGCCCGAACTCAGCGAGGAGACACGGCGACAACTGCGCGAGGCGCTGCCGGTCGACGCCAGCGTCGCCAACCCGATTGACTTACTCGGCTCGGCGACCGCCTCTGCCTACGAGACAGCGCTGCCATTGCTGCTCGCCGACCCCGCCATCGACAGCGTTATAGCGCTCTTTGTGCCCCCCGTCGTTGCGACCGCCGAGGACGTCGCGGCGGCGATCGACGGCGTCGCCCGCAGCGCTGACAAGCCCGTCCTCGCCGTCGTCGTCAGCGCCGAGGGGATCCCGACCGCGCTGCGCCGACCCGAGACCGCGGCCGCGGCCTTCACCTACCCGGAGTCGGCGGGGCGGGCACTTGCCCTCGCCGTCGAGCGGGCCGAGTGGCTGCGGCGCGAGGCGGGAAGCTTCCTTGCGCTCGACGGTGTCGACGTCCGGGCTGCCCGCGAGGCAGTCGACGCCGCCCTCGTCGGAAGCGACGAGCGTTGGCTCAAGCCCGAGGAGATCAGAACGCTCCTTGGCGCCTACGGCATCCCGCTCGTCCCCGAAGAGACGGTCGCCGCCGTCGACGACGCGGTCGCCGCCGCCCGTCGTCTCGGCTTCCCAGTCGTCGTCAAGACGGCCGCCGCCGGGGCCCACAAGACCGAGACCGGCGGAGTCGCAGTCGAGCTGGCGAGCGAGGACGACGTGCGCGCGGCCGCGACGCGCATCGGGCCTCCGCTCTTGGTACAGCCGATGATCGCTGGCGGCATCGAGCTCCTGGTCGGGGTCGTCCAAGACCCGGTCTTTGGTCCACTGGTGGCGGTCGGACCCGGCGGCGTCCTCGCGGAACTGATCGGCGACGCCCGCTTCGCCGTCGCCCCACTTACCGACGTCGACGCGCTCGAGCTCGTGCGCGCCGGCAAGGCTGGTCGCCTGATCTCGGGTTTCCGCGGCCGTCCTCCGGCGGATGCAGGAGCCCTGGTCGAGCTCGTCCAGCGCTTGTCACACCTCGCCGAGGATCTGCCGGAGGTGAGCGAGCTCGACCTGAACCCGGTGATCGCACTCAGCGAGGGCTGCGTCGCGGTCGACGCCCGCGTGCGCCTGCGCCGGACAACGCCGCGCGACCGCCTGAAAACCTGGTGAGCTGCGGATAAGCCGCAGACGAAGCGCGGAAAGTCTGCGAGCAGGTTCAGGGTCAGGGCCGATGGTCGCCGCCGTGCACACCGCGAGAGTGAGGTGACCAACGAAGGGAGCACCATGAAGATGAAGCCGACAATTTCGCTGCTCGCCATCCTCGGCCTGGCCGTTGTCTTTGCCGGCGTCGCCAGCGCGGCCGTTCCAGCTTCGGGCGGCGCGAGCAAGCATGCAACGCTCGTGATCCGCCATCAGCTGCGCGGTTGCCATGCCTGGTCGGTCAACGGTGGCGTCTACAAGGCGAGCCAGACCGTCGCCATCCACCGCGGCGGCTGGGTCAGCGTCACTAACAACGACGTCATGCCCCACAAGCTCGTCCAGACGAGCGGGCCGGCGGTCGCGTTCAGCCGCTTGACTGCCGGCACGGGGATGGGCCTCAAGAGAACGTTCGCCCCGGCGCTGCTCGGGCGTATGGGCGCTGCGGCCAAGATCAGCTTCTCGCACGCGGGTGTTTACAAGTTCACGACCAAGCCCGGCGAGGACTACATGAAGGGCATGAAGACGATCGGCGCCGACAACGTCCTCAAACTGACGGTCGTCGTCGGCTGACAGAGAGGCCCGCCGATCGTTAAAAGAGGGGCGCAAGCGCCCCTCTTTGCTTATTGGTGGGGAGATGGGGTCAACCGACGAGGAGGTAGACGAGCCGATGAGCGCACCCGGAGGACCAGTGAGCGGCCAGCCGCTTCAGACAGCCCGCCCGTTCGACATCGCCGGCGCCCGCCAGCGTCTCCGGGAGAGCGGCGGCTACGAGATCATCCACAAGTCAGTCGGGCTCGAGATCGGCGTCTACGTCCTCGTCGCGCCCGAGCCCGATCATCAGCAGCCCCACGCCGACGACGAGGTCTACGTCGTCCTCGAAGGGAGCGGCACCCTGGACGTCGAGGGCGAGCGCGTCGAGTTGCGAGAAGGTCAGGCCGCCTTCGTCCCGGCGGGAGCACTGCACCGGTTCGTCGGCTATGAACAGTTGAGCGTCCTTGTCATCTTCGAGAAGGGACAGCGCTGATGCCGACGGAGACTCTCGCCGCAGCCGAGCTCGCGCTGATCGACGCGTATTGGCGCGCCGCGAACTATCTCTCCGTCGGCCAGATCTACCTGCTCGACAACCCGCTGCTCAAAGAGCCCCTGGAGGCCGAGCACGTCAAGCCGCGCCTGCTCGGCCACTTCGGCACGACGCCGGGGCTCAACTTCATCTACGCACACCTGAACCGGGCGATCCAGGCTCGCGACCTGTCCGCGATCTACATCACCGGCCCCGGCCACGGCGGTCCCGGCCTCGTCGCCAACGCCTACCTCGAGGGCACCTACTCCGAGCTTTACCCCCACATCTCCGAGGACGAGAAAGGCCTGCGCACGCTCTTCCGCCAGTTCTCCTTTCCGGGCGGCATCCCATCGCATGTCGCCCCGGAGACGCCGGGGTCGATTCACGAAGGCGGCGAACTCGGCTACGCGTTGTCGCACGCCTTCGGTGCCGCCTTCGACAACCCCGACCTGCTCGTCGCTTGCGTCGTCGGCGACGGCGAGGCCGAGACCGGCCCACTGGCAACGAGCTGGCACTCCAACAAGTTCTTGAACGCCGCGACCGACGGCGCCGTCCTGCCGATCCTGCACTTGAACGGCTACAAGATCGCCAACCCGACCGTGCTCGCGCGCATTCCCGAGCGTGAGCTAGTGGCACTGTTCGAGGGCTACGGCTGGCGACCGTTGATCGTCACGAGCGAACTCGACGAGCCACCGGCGCACGCGCACCAACGCCTCGCCGCCGCGCTCGACGAGGCGCTCGACGACATCCGCGCCTTCCAGCAGACGGCGCGTGACGGACAAGCGACGCAGCGTCCGCAGTGGCCGATGCTGATTCTGAGAACACCCAAGGGCTGGACGGGACCTCGCGAAGTCGATGGCCTCCAGGTCGAAGGGACCTGGCGCGCTCACCAGGTCCCGGTCCTCGCCGCGCGCGAGGACGCCGGTCATCGCAAGACGCTCGAGCAGTGGCTGCGCAGCTACCGGCCCGACGAGCTATTCGACGAAGAGGGCCGGCTCCTGCCGGAACTGCGGGCGCTCGCACCCGAAGGCGAGCGACGGATGAGCGCCAACCCGCACGCCAATGGCGGCGCGCTCCTCCAGGCTCTCCTGCTCCCGGATTTCCGCGACTACGCGGTCGAGGTCAAGGAACCGGGCAGGAGCTCGAGTGAGGCCACGCGCGTGCTCGGCGGCTTCCTGCGCGACGTGATCGCTAAGAACGGGCGGACGT